>NZ_OZ038523.1:3448201-3789341 GCF_964036595.1 Tenacibaculum sp. 190524A05c
AAGAAGATAGTTCTAAACAATTAGTTTGGAGAGAAAACTCTTTACAAGATCGTATTACGCATAGTTTAGTAAAGGGAATTGATGCTTTTATTGTTGAAGATGTAGAAGAAGCTCGTCAAAGTGTAGAAAGACCAATTGAAGTTATTGAAGGTCATTTAATGTCTGGAATGAATGTGGTTGGAGATTTGTTTGGTAGTGGGAAAATGTTCTTACCTCAAGTAGTAAAATCTGCTCGAGTAATGAAAAGAGCTGTAGCATATTTACAACCATTTATTGAAGACTCGAAAGATAGTAATGCAAGTTCGGCAGGGAAAATTTTAATGGCAACGGTAAAAGGAGATGTTCATGATATTGGTAAAAATATTGTGAGTGTTGTACTTGGATGTAATAACTACGAAATAGTTGATCTTGGAGTTATGGTTCCACCAGAAAAAATTATTGAAGTAGCTCAAAAGGAACAAGTTGATGTAATTGGTTTAAGTGGATTAATTACGCCTTCTTTAGATGAAATGGTGTATTTGGCAAATGAAATGGAAAAGAAAGAAATGAATATTCCATTGTTAATTGGAGGAGCAACTACTTCTAAAGCACATACAGCTGTTAAAATTGCTCCGAAATACACAAATTCTGTGGTGCATGTAAATGATGCGTCAAGAGCAGTAACGGTAGTAGGAAATTTATTACAAGAGAATAATAAAATCTACAAAGAGGAAATACGTAGTGAGTATGTGAAGTTTAGAGATCAGTTTTTAAATAGAACTAAGCAAAAAAATTACATAACCATTGAGGAAGCAAGAAAGAACAAGTTTCAAATTAATTGGGGAACATCAGAAATTACAAAACCTGATTTTTTAGGGTCTTATGTTATTGAAAACTTAGACTTAAACCTTCTTGTAGATTATATCGATTGGAGTCCATTTTTTAGATCATGGGATTTGCATGGAAAATTTCCAGATATTCTAACAGATGATATCGTAGGTAAACAAGCCTCTGAATTATACGAAGATGCCAAAGTATTATTAAACCAAGTTATAGAGGAAAAACTATTAAAAGCTAAAGCAGTTTTTGGTTTGTTTAAAGCGAATTCTGTTGAAGATGACATCATTGTAAATGCAGATGGTAAAGAATTCACATTCCTTACGCTTCGTCAACAATTAAAGAAAAGAGAAGGAGTTCCAAACATTGCGTTGTCTGATTTCATTGCTCCAAAGGATTCAGGAATTCAAGATTATTTAGGAACATTTTGTGTAACAGCTGGTTTCGGAACGGCTGAGCTTGCTGCAGAATATGAGAAGAATAATGATGATTATAATTCTATAATGATTAAAGCAATTGCGGATCGTTTTGCAGAAGCTTTTGCTGAATATCTACACGAGGAAGTTCGTAAAAAATACTGGGGTTACGCGACTGCAGAAAACTTATCGAATGAAGAATTAATAAAGGAAAGTTATAAAGGAATTCGTCCCGCTCCTGGCTATCCTGCATGTCCAGATCATTTAGAGAAAAATACAATTTGGGATTTGTTAAAGGTTGAAGAAAAAATAGGAGTTCAACTTACTGAAAGTTTAGCAATGTGGCCTGCAGCTAGTGTTTCTGGTTATTATTTCGGAAATGCAGAAGCCAAATATTTTGGACTAGGAAAAATAAAAGAAGATCAATTAAAAGATTATACCGAACGAAGAGGTATTAGTGAAGATTTAACTCGAAAATGGTTAAGTCCAATTATTGCCGATTAACATATAGCAATGAGCAAAAAGTTTATAGAATTAAAATTGGGAAGTCATCAAATTGTTCATGGATTTGATGAACAACATAAAGAGATAATAGAAGAAATTATAGTAGAAGGCTACAACAAAAAGCTAGTCAATATTGAAAGAATAAAATCGATAAGTGAAAAATTCATATTAACAGATTATGCACACGGAAGGTGGATTTATTGGGAATATGAAGGCGATTTTGAAACCATTAAAAACAAAGTTCTTTAAGAAAGATCAAAACAATGAAAGTTACAGAACACATAGAACAATCTAAAGGGAAAACTAGATTTTCGTTTGAAATATTACCTCCACTAAAAGGTCAAAATATAGATTCAATTTTTAATAATATTGATCCTTTAATGGAATTTAATCCTCCTTTTATTGACGTTACATATCATAGAGAAGAATATGTTTATAAAGAATTAGAAAACGGATTACTACAAAAGCAGGTTGTTAAAAAACGACCAGGAACTGTTGGTATTTGTGCTGCAATTCAAAATAAATACAATGTAGATGCAATACCTCATGTTTTGTGTGGTGGTTTTACCAAAGAGGATACAGAAAACTTTTTAATCGATTTGGATTTTCTGGGAATTGATAATGTAATGGCATTACGTGGTGATGCCGTTAAAAGTGAAATCTATTTTAAACCAGAAAAAGAAGGTCACCAATATGCTAGCGACTTAGTAGATCAAATTGAATGTTTAAATCATGGAAAGTACTTGGATGAAGAATTACAAAACTCAGCACCAACAGATTTCTGTGTAGGAGTTGCAGGATATCCTGAAAAACACATGGAAGCTCCGAGTTTAGATTCAGATATTCATTTCTTGAAGAAGAAAATTAAAAAAGGAGCGGATTATATTGTAACTCAAATGTTTTTTGACAATCAAAAATATTTTGAATTTGTAGATAAATGTCGAGCAGATGGAATTACAGTACCAATTATTCCAGGGTTAAAACCGATCTCAACAAAAAAGCAATTAAATATGATTCCTCATCGCTTTAAAGTTGATCTTCCTGATGATTTAATTATGGCTGTTGTAAATTGTAAAAACAACCAACAAGTACGCGAAGTAGGTGTGGAATGGTGTATCAACCAAAGTAAAGAATTAATTACTAAAGGTGTTCCGTTTTTACATTATTATTCAATGGGGAAATCAGATAATATTAAAAATATAGCCAAAGAAATTTTCTAAATTTTAATCTTTTGTTTGTAACAATTTGCGATTAGGTTGCACTAATGTTTATAAATATTAACAATAACCTTAAGCAAAAATAAAATGAAAGCAAACAGCAAATTACTAACAATTCTATTTTTTGTAGTTAGTGTTTCTGTAACAAATGCCCAAAAAATTGTTGGGAGTTGGAAAGGAACGCTAAAAGTACAAGGCATGGAAATGCCACTGATATTTAATATTTCTGAAAAAGATGGTGCATTTTCGTCTACTATGGATAGTCCTTCTCAAGGAGCAATAGGAATTCCAATGGATGAAACAAAATTTGAAGGAAATACACTTTCAATAGCATTTAAAAAAGCAGGGATTACTTATTCAGGAAATTTAGAAGACAACACAATAAAAGGAACTTTTAAACAAGGAGGAATGGAGATTCCATTAGCGTTACAAAAAACAGAGAAAACAGTTCCAGGAAATCCGGAGTTGGTTTCATCTGAAGCAGATTTGAATAATTTATCAAGTCTAGAGAAAGGAAACTATAAGTATTCTGTAGAAGATTATTTTTCAAATCCAAAGGGAGTTTCATTCCGATTTTCTCCAGATGGTAAATATTTATCTTACAAAGAAAGTGATGAGAATGGAAAACAACATGTTTATGTAAAGAATATTCAAACAGGCAAAGCGGAAAGAGTTATTGAGCAAAAAAAGGAATTAATCCGCGGATATGGTTGGTTAAATTCAAACCGTTTATACTATACTATGGATAAAGGAGGAAATGAAAATTACCACATTTATGCCATAAACTTAGACGGAAGTAATGATAAGGATTTAACACCTTTTGAAGGAGTAAGAGCAAATTTTGAGTCGTTATTAAAAGAAGATAAAGATCATATCATAGTTCAGTTAAATAAGAACAATCCTCAAATTTTCGAACCATACAAGCTAAATGTTGTTACTGGTGACATCAAACAATTATTTGAAAATAAAGATGCTAGTAATCCAATTTCAGGATATCAATTCGATAAAGATGGTAACTTAAGAGGTTATACTAAGTTGAAAGATGGTGTAAATATGGAAGTCTATTATGAAGATGGAAAAGGAGGATATGAATTATGGAAACAGTTAAATTGGAAAGATAGTTTTGGAGTAATTTCGTTTAACTATGCTACTGATTACCCACACGACGCTTATGTGTTGAGTAATTTAGAAACTGATAAAGCAGAAATCTTATTATATGATTTAAAGAAGAAAAAAACGATCAAGAAAATTTTCTCAAATGAAAAGTATGATGTTGGAGGTCTAGGATTATCAAAGAAGAATAATTATGCGATTGATTATTTATCATACGAAGGTGAGAAAAACATTCTTGTTCCGGTAAGTAAGGCGTATAAAAAATTAGATAAAGCTGTAAAGAAAAAGCTTCCAGGAATGCAGTATTATGTTACTGGAAGAACAGATGACGAATCTAAATATATGTTATATATCACTAGTGATAAAGTATACGGAATCTACTATGTTTATGATATAAAGAAAAACG
The DNA here is from genome assembly GCF_964036595.1 of Tenacibaculum sp. 190524A05c. Lineage (NCBI taxonomy): Bacteria > Pseudomonadati > Bacteroidota > Flavobacteriia > Flavobacteriales > Flavobacteriaceae > Tenacibaculum > Tenacibaculum platacis. The sequence continues at coordinate 3,452,674 of NZ_OZ038523.1, forward strand.
AATTAAAAGAGATTTATAACACAATGCCACAGCTTCGTCCAGAAGATATGGCAGAAATGAGACCAATTACATTCAAAAGTAGAGATGGTGTAACAATTCACGGATATATTACATTACCAAAAGAAGCTTTAAACGGTGAAAAAGTTCCTGTAATTGTAAATCCACATGGTGGTCCACAAGGAATTAGAGATTCTTGGGGATTCAATCCAGAATCACAATTATTTGCAAGTAGAGGATATGCTACATTACAGGTGAACTTTAGAATTTCTGGTGGATATGGGCGTAAATTTTTAGAGTCTGGATTTAAAGAAATTGGTAGAAAAGCAATGGACGATGTAGAAGACGGATTAAAATACGTTGTTGACAAAGGATGGGTAGACGGAGATAAAGCTGCTATTTATGGAGGAAGCCACGGTGGATATGCTGTACTAAGAGGGTTAACAAAAACTCCTGATTTATATGCATGTGGTGTAGATTATGTTGGGGTTTCGAATTTATTTACATTTATGAAAACAATTCCACCATATTGGAAACCTTATTTAAAAATTATCAAGGAAATATGGTATGATGAGGATGTAGCTGCAGAAAAGGAAATAATGAATGAAGTTTCACCGGTATTCCATATTGATAAAATCAAGAAACCTTTATTCGTAGTTCAAGGAGCAAATGATCCTAGAGTAAATATTGATGAGTCAGATCAAATTGTAGAAGGATTAAGATCAAAAGGAGTTGATGTTCCATATATGGTAAGATATGACGAAGGTCATGGATTTGGGAAAGAAGAAAATAGAATTGCATTATATAAATCAATGATGGGATTCTATGCAAAACATCTGAAAGGAAATTCGAAAGAGCCAATTAAACATTAATTGAATATTTCAAAATATTAGTCAGAATAAAAGCCGAGATTTAAAATCTCGGTTTTTTTATTTTGTATACCTCTAAGATGGTTTTTTTAGAATAAAATTGAAAGAACTGTTTCTAAATAAACGGTTCTTTTTTTATGAGTTTTAAATAAAATTTAATTGATCATGTTATTATGGGGTTCATTTTAAACTCTTTTAAAACAAAGGGTTGCAAGATGTGCACCCTTTATTGCACCCTGTGATTTTTTCTTTTCGATTATCAAATAGATTACTATTGTACACGAATTTGATACAGCTGTTCTCAAGTTGTTATTAAAAACATAGAGTTGAATTATATAATCCTAAGTAAATGTGTAGTATGAAACGAAAAGTACTTTTTATATCTTTTATTTTTTTCATTTCATTAAGTTTTGCCCAAACTGAATATTGTCCTTTAGATGAGAATTTATATTCAGGAACAGTTACGACAACAACAATTGGAGCTACAAAATTTAAAGCTAGCGACGCAACTTCAAATTATAGGTTTGGAGAGCGAGTTGCAATAGATGGCAATATCGCAGTGGTAACTTCTCGAAGTAATGGAGTTGAACAGGGTAAAGTCTATATTTATATTAATGATGGATCAGGGAATTGGTCTCAACAAACTATTTTAAATGCGAGCAATGCGTTCGCTGGAGATCACTTTGGTTCTTCCGTGGCTTTAGAAGGAAATTATTTATTGGTTGGAGCAAGATTTCAATTGGATACAAACGATGTTGATACTGGAGCCGCATATTTATTCGAGTATGATGGAGTAGGAACTTGGACTGAGGTTGCAATCTTTGAACCGAGTGATGGTGTTTCAGATGATCGATTTGGTGAGTCTGTTTCAATAGAAGGGGATTTAATTTTAGTTGGTGCTAGAAATGGAAGTACAGGAGGATGTGCTTATGTCTATGAAAATGATGGAACAGGAACATTTACATATTCTGAAACTAAATTAGAACCACAAGTTCAATCAAATTATTCAGGAGCTAGGTTTGGTTACAATGTAAAAGTGGATGATGGTAAGGCATATGTTTCAGGTCCTCAGGATTATTCTTCTGTAGGGAAAGCATCAGCAGGATCTGTACAAATTTGGGAACAAGCCAATGATGGAACGTGGTCTCGTACACACAGATTAAGAGGAACTGAAACTACGGAGTATTTTGGTAGCGGATTGGATATTGAGGGAGATTATTTAGCTATTGGAGCCTATAATTTCGAAACATCTTCAACACCAGAAGCAGATCAAGGAAGGGTTTATGTTTATAAAGCAGATGTAAATGGAGATTATCTCGAATCAAATCGAGTAATGATTCAAAATGATGATAAAGACAGTTATAACGATCAACGTTTTGGTTCTAATGTTGTTATAGATGGAGACTTTTTATATGTAAGTTCATTCGGAAATGGTTCTGCCAATACTGATGCTGTGTATATTTTTAAAAATGATGGAACAAATAACTGGACTCAAATTTCTAAGATTACCTCTGGTTCAGGATGGGATGAATTTGCAAACAGATCTGTTGCTGTTTCTTTTCCAAATATAATTATTGGACAAAATGAAGATGATTCTCCATCAAATTCAGGTGCAGTTTATTTCGCATCATTAGCATCGAATTTGAAACCAACAACTTCAGTTTCTGAGGTTGTAAGAGAAAGTTCGGTAACAAATGATGGAATTATTAAAGTGAGTTTTTCTGATGAAGCTACAAAAAGTACTATTGAGTTTAGTATTGACAATGGAGTAACTTATACCTACAGTTTTGATGATTCTTTGGGAACTGGAGAAATAAATAATTTGAGTGCAGGAGATTACAATGTATGGGCAAGATTTGACGCTTCTTCTTGTGCTGTAAATTTAGGAACAATAACGGTAGAAGCTATTGAATACACGACTATTCCGGATAGTAATTTTGAAGCTGAGTTGAATTCCTTAGGTTATGATGATATTGTAGGTGACGGATTAGTGCCAACTGAACTAATTGAGAATGTTACTGTTCTAAATGTAAGTAATAAGAGTATTTCTGATTTAACAGGAATACAGGATTTTACTGCGTTAACTGATTTAAATGTGGAAACGAACACATTAACTTCTTTAGATGTTAGTAATAATTCAAATCTTCAAAACTTAAACTTCGATAATAACAATGTTGCAACTTTAAATTTAGGATCAAATTCAAATTTAAGTTCTATTGAAGGAAGATATAATCAGTTAACAACAATAGACTTAAGTCAAATTCCGAATTTAACATTCATTAATGTAAGAGATAACTTATTTACAACTGTAGATGTTTCAAACAATACATTGTTGAGCACATTGAATTTACGTGGCTGTAGTAACCTAACAACTTTAGATGTATCAAATAATTCTGAGTTGGTGTTTTTATATCTTCAAGATACAGCCTTAACAGGATTAGATGTAACATCGAATACAAAACTTGAAGTTTTAATTATTGAACGAGTGAATTTTTCATCAATTGATGTATCTAATTTATTGTTATTAAGGCAACTTCGAATAGGTGATAACAGTTTTACGGAGTTAGATGTTTCTAATAACCCATTATTGGAAAGATTAGAATGTGAAAATAATAATCTAACCTATCTAAATCTAAAGAATGGAAATAATACAGCTATCTTAAATTCAAATTTTATAGCAACAGGAAATTCATCTCTTACATGTATTTCGGTGGATGATCCAACTTGGAGCACAACAAATTGGACAAATATTGATGGAATCGCTAGTTTTAATTTATACTGTAGTTATACTTCTATACCTGATTCAAATTTTGAAGCAAGATTAGAGGCTTTAGGTTATGATAATATTTCTGGAGATGGTCAGGTTCCTACTGGGATGATTGAAGGGATTACTAATTTAAATATTTCAAATCAGTCCATTTCTAACCTAACAGGAATTGAGGGTTTTGAAAGTTTGGAGACATTAGTTTGTGCTGGTAATCCATTAGCAACCTATGATTTTTCTCAAAATAATAAACTGCAAACATTGAATGTAAATTCATGTGGTATTTCATCAATTGATGTTTCTAAGAATACTGCTTTAAGAACATTGGTGTTATATGGAAATCAGTTAACAAGTATTGATGTTACTCAAAATACGGATTTAAGAGAGTTTGATATTTTTCAAAATAAGGTAACAAGTTTAGATCTGACTCAGAATTTACAATTAAGATCAGTTCTAGTTGAAGATAATGATCTTACCTCTTTAGATATTCGTTTAAATACATTAGTTACAGAATTAAATTGTGCTTCCAATGAATTAACTTCTTTAATTGTAAAAAACGGAAACAATTCAAATTTCACATCCTTTGTAGCAAATAACAATAGCAATTTATCGTGTATTTCGGTTGATGATGTTTCGTATGCAACTACAAATTGGACTAATATTGATGCTACTGCTTACTTCACTGTTTTAGATTGTCGATATACTACAATTCCTGATGCTAAGTTTGAATCTGCTTTGGAAGCTTTAGGTTATGACGATTTCTCAGCTGATGGAAAAGTTCCAACTGAATTAATTGAAGTGGTTACAAGTTTAGATGTTGGAACAAAAAATATTAATGACTTAACAGGAATCGAAGCATTTTCAGCTTTAACAAGTTTAAGATGTAATGACAATGCTATTCAGAATTTAGATTTAAGAAATAATACGCTTTTAGAATATATAAAGTGTGACGATAATAACATGGATGTCCTTAATGTTGAAGGACTACAGTACTTCGAAGAGTTAGTTGGGTACGGAAACGATTTTACTTCTTTTGATTTTTCAAATGTACCGTCATTAAAGAAGATTTCCTTATTTAATAACGAACTTACCACTCTTGATTTAACTAAGAATACGGCGTTGGTTTTCGTTCGATTAGATAATAATAACTTAACAAGTCTAGATCTTCGAAACGGAACAAATACAAATATTACCAATTTTAATACAACATTAAATTCTAATCTAGCTTGTATTGCGGTAGACGATGCGGGATATTCAACTACCAATTGGACAGACAGACATTCAAACACAAGTTTTAGCGAAACTACTTGTCCAGTTAATTACGATCTATCATTGAGAGTGTTTTTACAAGGAGCTCATATAAATCCAAATACTGGAGAGGAAAGTATCATGAGAGATGATCTTCGTGTTAGTAATGTAATTCCAACTACAAGTCCATATACTGACGGAGCAACTTGCAGCTCTTCAATTTTTACAACAACAGGAAATGATGCAATTGTAGATTGGGTTTGGGTTGAGTTAAGAGATAAAACAGATCATACAATCGTTTTGACTTCCCAGTCAGGATTGATTCAAAGAGATGGAGATATCGTTGCAATAGACGGAAGTTCCCCACTATCATTTAGTCTAACAGAGAATAACGACGTGTATATTTCTATAAATCACAGATCTCACTTGGGAATACTAACCGCCACTTCTGTTATGCTTTCAGAATCAGGAACTACTATTGATTTCACTGCTGACACAAGTTTGGTTTACGGAAATTCTAATGCAGTTATTGTTTTAAGTAACGGCGCTTATGGTCTAATTTCTGGAGATTTTGATGGTAATGGTCAAGTACAAAATATAGATGTAAATGGTATAATTACCCTTTTAGGTTCATCAGGATATAATGGTGCAGATATGGATATGAATGGGCAAATTCAAAATTCAGATATCAATAACTTAATTAATCCTAATTCTGGGAAAGGAGAACAATTTTAATCGGCTTAAATACTTAAACGTTTTGAAATGAGAAAAACGATTATACTTATGTTATCGAGTGCGATTAGTTTATTTGGACTTTTCGCTTTCAATAAACTCAATACAAAAACAGAAATTGTAAAGAGCAGTAGTACTTATGTGTCTATTCCAGATGCAAATTTTGAAGCTGCACTATTTACACTTGGTTATGATGATATTTCTGGAGATGGACAAGTGCCAATTGCAAGTGTCAATACAGTTACGACTCTTGATGTATCAGGAAATTCAATTTCAGATTTAACAGGTATTGCAGCTTTTACTGCATTAGTAGATTTAAATTGTGAGAATAATTCATTGTCAAGTTTAGATGTAAGTTCAAATACGAATCTTCAAATACTAAATTTCGATAACAATAATGTATCATCGTTAAACTTAGGAGCAAATTCAAACTTGAATTCTATAGAAGGTAGATATAATCAATTAACTACAATTGACTTAAGCCAAGTTCCAAATGTAACTTTTATAAATATTAGAAATAACCTATTTGTATCGGTTGATGTTTCCAATAATCTGTTATTAAGCACGCTGAACTTACGTGGTTGTTCTGGTTTAACAAGTTTAGATGTTTCAAATAATACGGAACTAGCATTTTTATATTTACAAGACACAGCGTTAACTGGTTTAGATGTAACTGCAAACACCAAACTGGAAGTTGTAATTATAGAACGAGTGAACTTCTCATCGATTGATGTTTCAACATTGTCTTTACTGAGACAACTTAGAATTGGAGATAATAGTTTTACTGAGTTAGATGTATCAAATAACCCTGCTTTAGAAAGATTAGAATGTGAAAATAATAATCTTACATATTTAAATCTGAAGAATGGGAATAACACCAATATTACGAATTCAAATTTTATTGCAACGGGTAATTCTTCATTAACCTGTATAGAAGTGGATGACCCTTCTTGGAGCACAACAAACTGGACAAATATTGATAATACAGCGAGTTTTAATTCCTATTGTAGATATACAACTATTTATGATGCTAATTTCGAAGCTGCTTTAAATACTTTGGGTTACGATGATATTGCTTCAGATGGGCAAGTCCCAACTGAATTAATTGATACTGTAACTGATTTAGATGTCAATAGTCAATCTATTTCAAGTTTAAGTGGAATCGAAGATTTCACTGCTCTTGAGAATTTAACTTGTAATTCAAATAGCATTTCAAGTTTAGATCTTTCACAAAACACAAGTTTGAAGTTCTTGAAGTGTAATAATAATAGCATGACAAGCCTAACACTTGGAAGTCTTATTAATTTGGAAGATTTATTAGCTTACAGCAATAATTTAACAACACTTGATTGTACCGGTTTAACAGGTTTAGATAGAATAAATGTCTCGTTCAATTCAATAAGCTCAATTGATTTAAGCCAGAGTTCGTTGTTAACTTTTATAAGAGTTGATTCAAACAATCTTTCGTTTTTAAATGTTAGAAATGGAAATAATTCTAATGTTACCACTTTTGATTCCTCAACAAATGCATCATTATCTTGTGTAACTGTCGATAGTGTAACCTATTCAGATTCTAACTGGACAAACAAAAATGGAATTACCAAATTTAGTGAAACGTTGTATTGTGAGTATGCAACAATTCCTGATGCTAATTTTGAATCTAGACTTGAGGCTTTAGGTTATGATGATATTTCTGGAGACGGTCAAGTTCCAAACGATTTGATAACAAGTGTAGCCAGTTTAGATGTTTCTGGTCAAAATATTGCCAATTTAGCAGGAATCGAAAACTTTGATTCACTTTCTATTTTAAATGCTTCCAATAATGCGTTAACGAGTTTAGATTTGAGTTCATTAACTACAATTACATCAGTTAATGTAAATGGAAATCAATTAACTCAATTAAATATTCGAAATGGTGTAAACACAAATATTGTAAGTTTTGATGTTCGCAATAATGATGGAGTTTGTGTATTTGTTGATGATAAAGATTATAGTACAACGAATTGGACAAACATTGATTCTGATGGTGGGTTTACGGAAACTTCATATTGTAAGTACACACTTATTCCCGACTCGAATTTTGAAGCAGAATTAGAAGCCTTAGGTTATGATGATATTTCTGGAGATGGACAAGTTCCAACTGAATTAATAGAGGTTGTAGTTAATTTAGATATTTCCGGTAAAAGTATTAGTACTATTTCAGGAATAGAAGATTTTCAGTCGGTTTCGATTTTGAATGTATCAGACAATTCAATTTCATCAATAGATTTAAGTGAGTTGCAAAATTTAACTGCTGTAAATGCCAGTAGCAATTCTCTTACTTACTTTGATATTAGAAATGATTTCAATACCAGTATAACTGCATTTGATCTTACAAACAACTCAGGTTTAACATGTGTTTTTGTGGACGATCCATCGTATGCCACTTCAAATTGGACTCAAATTGATGTAACAGCTTCTTTTGTGTCGAATTATTTAGACTGTGGTTATGTTGAAATTCCAGATGTGAATTTTGAAAACGAATTAATTTCACAAGGATATGATGCCGTTCAAGATGGGCTGGTTCTATTATCATCTGTTGAGAATATTACTCATTTAAATATTAATAATAAAGGAATCTCAGATCTAACAGGTATTGAGCATTTTGCTGAGTTAGTAGATTTATCTTGTAAAGACAATAATTTAACCGTTCTAAATCTTAGATATAATACAAAGTTGATTGCATTAAACTGTGTTCGAAATGATATTGTAGGATTGAATCTTGATTATAATGTAAATCTTTCAGCTCTAAATTGTGCAGCAAATGATTTAAGAAGTTTAAGTTTAAAAAACGGAGTAAATAGCAGTCATGGTCAGTTTAATGCTATTAATAATGATAATTTAACTTGTATTACTGTTGATGACGCAGCATATTCAACTGCAAATTGGAACGGAATTGATGATCACGCTGTATTTAGTGAAACCAACTGTGGTTATACGTTAATTCCAGATTTGAATTTCGAAATAGCTCTATTCGATCTTGGATTGGATGATGCAGCGGAAGATGGAAAAGTTCCAACGGATAATATAAATAGCTTAGTTTCTTTAGATGTTAATAACCGAGATATTTCAGATTTAACTGGAATCTCTGATTTTACTGCGCTACAAGAGTTGAATGTATCAGGAAATGAAATCACTGTTTTAGATTTAACTTCAAATACTAATATTACTAAACTAAACGCCAGTAGTAATGATTTAGAAAATCTAAATATTAGAAATGGAAATAACACTAATATTTTGGAGTTTGATTCAACGTCCAACGATAATTTGTTTTGTGTTTTGGTTGATGATGCAACTTATTCTTCTAATAATTGGATAACTATTGATAGTCAAACTGCTTTTACAAATACTTCCTATTGTAATTACACTGCAGTTCCAAATATTGTTTTTGAAAATTACTTAGAAAGTTTAGGATACGATGACACTTCAAATGATGGTCAAGTCCCTACAGATTTAATAAAAGATATAACAGAATTAGATGTAAGTGGTAAGGGTATTTCTGATTTAACGGGAATTGAAGATTTTACAGCGTTAGAAAAATTAGATGTTTCAAACAATAATTTAATAAGTCTGGATGTAAACGGTCTAAGCTTAAAGTCTCTTTCAGTTGCTGGAAATTCAGGGTTAACAACATTGATTTGTAATAATAACGAGTTAAGAGCATTAGATTTAACTTCAAATGCATCGTTAACAACAGTTCTTACGAATGATAATAATTTATCTTTTCTAAATTTAAAAAACGGAAATAACGCCGCAATCTCAACAATAAATATTACTAATAATTCGAATCTTACCTGTGTATTGGTTGAAGATGCATCAGCAGTAGCAAGTTGGACGAATAAAGATGTGCAAACACAATATTCTGATACTTATTGTACGTTTGCACACTATAATTTTGCTAGTAATTTAGAAGATTCCATAGGCGGATATACAGCAAATTATGTTTTTGAGCAAGCGGTAACCTCAGAGACTAATGCAACGTATTTGACAACTTCTTCTGGTATGGGTATACAATCTAATCCAGATGAAGGAGTGCAATTACCAGTAGACATAACCCCATTTTTGTTCACAGATGATTCGGTAGAATTTGAAATGAATTTTATATGTACCGACTTAGGAGCAGAGGATGGAAGAAAAAATTTATTTACACTAAAACGTTACGAATCTTTAAATGCTGCTGGATTTACTTTATGGGCAGAAGCTACGAGTGCATCAGAATATACGTTAGGAATGTATTGGAATGACGAAGATTCTTTAGGAGGTGGAGGAGAAGGTATTAATTTAGGAACGTTTGCAATAGGAGAAGAGGTTCATACCAGATTAATAATAGATAGATCTCAGAGAGAATGGTATTTATATGCTAATAATTATTTTAATTACGGAACGTTTAGAGATGTTTATGATTTAGATTTTCTAATTAATCAAATTCAAGATGCACCGGTTTATTTAGGTAACTTTTACAATAAAATAGGAAATCTAGTTTCGACCGTTGTTATCGATGATTTTAGCATACACATTCCAGCAAAACCTAGCGATGTAGATCTTTTAGAGAGTGCTTTGACACAAATGACAAATCACATTTTAGGAAATATTACCCTTACTTCTGATCAAACTAAAGATTATGAGTTTGATATTCTGTCTAACCTTCGCTACAATTATATGAATGCTAGAACAGAAGTAGACAATTATTTAACTGCTTTTGAAGATAATTTTGATCCTTTATTTCAAGATAGAACTAAGGTAAATGTGTTTGATTTATCTTCAGAGCAAGTAATAGCATTCTTCTTACAGCAAGATATTATTGATAATGCCTTTACTCCTGATAACATAGATAATGTTATCGGAACAACATTTGAATTTTCAGAAATTTATCCTGGTCCAGTTGCTGATGGAGCGCCAAGAGTGACAGATGGTATAATCCCCATAAACTCCACCTACCAACTGGATCCAGGTTATGAATTAATGGGGCAAGATAAAGGTGTTTATCGACCAACTGGTTATTATGCTGCCCCAGGCGAATTAGTAACAGTAACAGTTCCATCTTCAATTGTTGGACAAGGTTTTGAAGTTATAGTTGGTGCACCATCTAGAGATTTATATGGAGTTTCAAAAATTAATAGATATCATAGAATTAGTACTGAATTTGAAATAACATCAGAATCAACAAAAGTCGCTAATCCATTAGGAGGTGTTATTTATATTAAAGTTCCGGCGGAAGTTAATTTTGGTTGGATTGATTTTACATTTAATGGAGCGGTAAAGTCACCTTATTTTAGAATGGTAACAGGTCAATCAACAAACTTATCTGAGTTTCAAACAGACATGTCTAACGCATATGTAAATTGGGTAGATATGGAATCTGATAGAATGATGTTTTTAATTCCTAGAGATTTAGTTGATGTTTCTGATCCATCAGAAATAATGACAACATGGAATTCCATGTGGGATGCTTTTTCAACTGCTGCAGGAAGACCAGTTGATAAAATCAGACCAGAATATTGGTTAGTTGATTGTGGAGGTATCAATAATGCTGCAGGATATCCTTCTGATATCGAATTTGAATCTTATCAAGGAACAACAAGAGACTTAACTTGGAATCCATTGCGAGTAATGGATGATGATTATATCACGAATTATCCTTCTACAATTTTTCATGAAATGGGGCATACCATGTTATTGCCAGAACCTCCTGGTGAAGCTGAAGCTATTATTCAGCTATGTGGAGCGCCAATGTTAGTTTCTGCCTTAGGTTTTGATATTGATGAGGTATTATTAATCCTAGACAATCAAAAACATGATCGCGATTTAGCTGCTATGTATTGGATGACTGCCTATAATTTTAGGAATAATCAACCTATGAAGTGTGATCCGACTTTAGATTCAAGTGTTTGTGATGAAATATCATATCAAATACGAGGAGCAATGAAATGGCATGAAATAGCAACAGTTTATGATTATGAAACCCTTGGTGAAATTCAGAAAGTATTTTATGATGAATGGGCAAAAAACAATAGTAATGATCCTTCCAATCCTGGCTCTATAACAAGAGAGGAATTGATTAGAGCTGCAACAGAAGCTACAAAAATCAATTTAACTCCGTTATTACATTTTTGGGGATATATTCCTGAAGAAGAATTAAGAGAAGAGTTAGATTCTTTCAGTCCAAGTACTGAGTTTTGTGACCGATTAGAGTATTACAGAAGTTTAATTCCAGTAACACAGGCGGAATATAAAACTTGGCATGATGCTTTAATAGCGACTACAAATTCAAATCATTTTGATCGTTTAACGGACATTTATGACAATTGGGAAACAGAAGATATTTCAGGACAAATTTTAGCGCAAATTGATTATTTAGCCAGTTTGTATTGTGATAAAACGATAATTAATTCAAAAGTTTATTTACAAGGAGCAGGAATTAATCCGATTACAGGAGAAGAAACGTTAATGAGAGATGACTTAAGAGTTGGAGATCATATACCAAATACGAGTCCATATGCTGATGCTGTAATCTATAATGAATCGGTTTTTGATGTTACTGGCGAAAATGCAATTGTAGATTGGGTTTGGGTAGAGTTAAGAGATGCTTCTGATTCAAATACAGTTATAGAAGGAAAATCTGCAGTTTTACAAAGAGATGGAGATATTGTTGAGATTGTAAATGGAAAAGAAAGATCTTTATTCTTTAATGTTCCTTCTGGTGATTATTATGTAGCAGTTAACCATAGAAATCATCTTGGAATTATAACAACGAATCCAGTAACACTATCTGTAACTTCTACAAGTTTAGATTTAACGAGTGATACAAGTAATATCAACGGAGGAACAAATGCCGTTACTACACTTGCAAATGGATTATATGCATTAATTGCCGGAGATTATGATGAGAACGGTCAAGTTCAGAATACAGATATAAACACAGTGATTTCTTTACTAGGAGGATCTGGTTATCATAAGGCAGATATTGATATGAATGGCCAAATACAAAATTCAGATATTAATAACCTTTTAAATCCTAATTCAGGAAAAGGACAACAATTTTAAATTAAAGTTCATAATTTAAGTTAATTAGTAGTTTTGCTTTGATACGCTAAAAATAGTATGTTACTAAACATAGTATTCTTTAGCGTATTTTTTATGTATTCAGCGATGTGATTAGGATATGCCTTGAAATAAAAAAAGCCCTGAATAATCAGGGCTTTTGAAGTGGTACCTTCAGCCCCGATGCTTCGGGGGAACCAGTTTTTACCTTTTTAACAGTATATCCTCTAGTGTTTTTGGAGTATCAATAATTTTTTGAACGAACTTTCTACTTTTCATTCTTTTAATAAACTTTTCAAGATATAGAGCATCTTCTTTGTTGTTACATTTCATTTGGAGCACATATATCCAATCACTCGCAGCTTTAGTATATGCTTTAGAATATTCGTGCTGATTATGTTTTTTTATTCTAACTGCTAGATTATGAGTTTCTCCAATGTAAAATTTATCAAGAGTTTGACTGTAAATAATATATAAGAAGTGCATGTTATTTGAAATAAAAAAAAGCCCTGAATAATCAGGGCTTTTGAAGTGGTACCTCCAGGAATCGAACCAGGGACACAAGGATTTTCAGTCCTTTGCTCTACCAACTGAGCTAAGGTACCAGCTTGTTAGCGGATGCAAATATATAACAGTTTTTTGAATTGAACCAAATAAAAATGTAAAAAATCTATTATAAATTTGCATCCCTCATAAATCGAACAAATGGATTTAATAATTGATGTTGGTAATACTCGTGCGAAAGCCGCTGTATTTGAAAAAGATAGCTTAAATGAAGTTGTGGTTTTTCAAAAAGAAGAAATAATTTCAGAGACGAAAAAAATTTTAAAAAAAAATAAAATTAGGCATTCAATTATATCTGCAGTGGCTACTTTATCGTCAGAAAAGCTCGAAAAGCTTCACGAACTTTTAGATTTAATTGAACTAAATCATAGTACAAATGTCCCATTTAAGAATAATTACCAAACACCAACAACATTAGGTGTCGATAGAATCGCACTTGCCGCTTACGGAGTTTCTCAATTTCCAGAAAGGAATGTTTTAATTATTGACGCAGGTACATGTATTACTTTCGACTTTGTGAATAAAGGAACATATTTAGGAGGAGCAATTTCTCCTGGCTTAAAAATGCGCTATAAGTCTCTAAATAATTATACTTCAAAATTACCGTTATTAGAAACAAAAGAACCATCAAGTATTATTGGAAACAATACAAATAACAGTATCCATTCTGGCGTAGTTTATGGAATTGTAAATGAAATTGATGGGGTAATAAACCAGTACAAAACTAAATATCAAGATTTAACAGTTGTTTTAACAGGAGGAGATACGAATTTTTTGGCTAAACAATTAAAAAATCACATATTTGCCAATCCAAATTTGGTTTTGGAGGGATTACACAAAATTTTGATTTATAACAGAGCGGATGATTAAGAGAATTCTTATTGTAGTTTTAGTAACAATTTCAACGTCTTTAGTTGCACAAAGAAACAGTTCTTCACCTTATTCTTTTTTTGGTATTGGAGAAGATGTTAGCAGAACTACAGTTGAACAATCCTCAATGGGGGGAATAGGTGTAGCGTTAAAAGATGTTAATCACTTAAATTTTATTAACCCAGCGGCAAATGCAGATTTAAGATTTGCAACCTATGCTTTGGGAGGTGAACTTTCATTATTAAATATTTCAAGTAGTACTTCAGAAGATTCTGGTAATACAACAAGTTTAAGATATATTGCTTTAGGTTTTCCAATCGGGAAAAATGCAGGTTTTTCTGCAGGGTTGCAACCAGTTTCAAGTGTTGGTTATGCTGTTTTAAATAGTATAAATGATACTAATGGAGATTTTTTAGAAGCAACTCGTTTTAATGGAAATGGAGGTACATCTAGAGTTTTTGGTGCTTTTGGTATTAATGTTTTTGATGAATTAGCTTTAGGTGTAGAAGCTGGATTTATTTTCGGTACGGTTGAAAATAATATTTCAAATCAACGTGCTGGAGTTAGTTTATTAACCAAATACGAAAAAGAAACTCGTGTAAGAGGAGGACAATTCAAGTTTGGTGCACAATACAAAAAGAAATTAAAAAACGATCTAGAAGTTGTAGCTGGTGCTGCAATCCAATTAGAAAGTGAGCTTAGTGTAAGTGGAGCAGAAAGATTGTATTCATTCAATTTCTCAGCTGTAACTGGTCAAGAAGAGCCAAGAGATACATTGTATGATAGAAGTGTAAGCGGACAATTAATCAATCCTGTTAAAACAATTATGGGAGTTGGAATTGGAAAGCAAAATAAATGGTATGCAGGTATCGATTATGAGTTCCAAGATGCATTTGTAAATCAAGGAAATGTAGTTCAAGGATCTACTTATAGATTTGATTCTTCAAATAGATTGTCTTTGGGAGGGTATTATATTCCTAAAGTTAATTCGATTTCAAGTTACTGGGAAAGAATTACTTATCGTGCGGGTCTTCGTTTTGAAAATACAGGGTTACTTGTCGATGGAACAAATTCAGGAACAAATTTTACTCAAATTGACGACTTTGGCATAAATCTTGGATTCGGTTTACCAATGCCAAGACAACTATCAAGTTTAAATCTTGGTTTTGAGTACGGACAGAAGGGTACTATAGACAACAATTTAATAAAAGAAAGTTACTTTAATATAAGATTAAGCTTATCTTTGAACAGTACAAACTGGTTCCAAAAGAGGCGAATAGACTAATAAAAACTGAAATAATGAAAAAAATAACAACGTATTTACTAACTGGTTTATTTTTGTTTGCGGCAGTAGGATTGAATGCTCAGGCAAGTCAAGAGTGTAATATCAAGTATAATTTATTTAAAGGAGATGTTAATACTAAGAAGTATGAGCAGTCTAAAGAGAATTTAAATTACTTAATGACCAACTGTGCATCGTTATCAGTTAATATTTATAAGTATGGTGCAAAAGCTGCTAAAAATACTAAAGATGCAGCATTATATAAAAAGGTTTATGAAACACGTTTAGCTAATTTCCCAAATAAAGGAGCTGCTAAAGCGCATAGTGATTATGCAACTTTTTTAAGTACGAACAAGTTAGCATCTGATGCTGAGATTTTCAATATTTTAGAAAAAGCATATAAGATTTCTCCTAAAGATATGGGAGTTAAAAATATCTTCAAATACTTTAAAGGTATCGTTGCAAAGTATAAAGATTCTGATCCACAGAAAGTTTTTGATACTTATGATGATGTAATGGAATCAGTGGGAGAGAAGTTAGATGATTATAATAAGAAGATTGGTAAATTATTAGCTAAAGATTCTTTAGGAACTATTGATGCTAAAGAAAAGAAGAGATTAAAAGGGTATACAATTAACTCAAAAGCGCTAGGTTTAGTAGAAGGTGGTTTAGATGCTGATATTTCTGTTATTGCAACTTGTGAAAGATTAATTCCAATGTTATCTAAAGATTTCGATGCAAAAAAGACTGATGGAGTTTGGTTAAGAAGAAGTGTATCAAGATTATATAATAAAGGATGTCAAACAGATCCATTATTCGAAAAAATGGCTAAAGCTTATGCTGATGTAACACAATCTGCGGATGCATTTAACTTTGTAGCTGGAGTTTTAGAAAGAAATGGAGATAAGAGTGGAGCAGCTGATATGCGTAAGAAAGCTTTCGATTTAGAAACTGATCCTCTTAAAAAGGCAAGACTTAAGTTAAGAGAGGCTCAAGGAACGAGAAACAAATCTAGAGCAAGAGCATTAGCGTATCAAGCATTAAAGTATAACCCGAACATGGGTAAAGCTTATTTATTTATTGCAAGTTTATATGTAAAGAGTGCTAACTCATGTGGAAATGATGAGTTTGAAAAGAGAATGGTATATGTTGCAGCTTTAAATAAAGCTCAAAAAGCACAAAGAGTTGATCCAGGTAGTGGAGCTGGAAGATATATTAGAAGTTATAGAGGTAATATTCCTTCTAAGAAGTTAATCTTCACAAAGGGTGTTGCTGCAGGAAGTGCTCATAAAGTAGGATGTTGGATTGGAGAAACAGTTCGTGTACCAAAGTCTTAATGAGAATAGTTAAAAAACATATATTCAAAAGCATTGCTGTCATTGGTTTGATAGCAATGCTTTTTTCTTGTACAAATGATGCTAAAAAAGTAAGAGATTTATTAGCAGATAAGAACTTACCCATCGGAGTAGCCAAAAATGCGTATCATGTATATAAGGATTCAGGAAAGGTTACTTCGAAATTAATAACTCCTGTACTTCACGATTTTTCTAATAGAGAAAAACATCCGTATAATGAATTTCCGAAAGGAATAAAGATTATAACGTATGAAAATGAAGGTAAAGATTCGACTACAATTACTGGTAATTACGCTTTATCCTACGCGAAAACACAAGTTTCAGAAATAAAAGGAAACGTTGTGGTGTACAATCATACAGATAGTTTGAAAT
Organism: Tenacibaculum sp. 190524A05c; assembly: GCF_964036595.1. NCBI lineage: Bacteria > Pseudomonadati > Bacteroidota > Flavobacteriia > Flavobacteriales > Flavobacteriaceae > Tenacibaculum > Tenacibaculum platacis. Next base: position 3,469,807 of record NZ_OZ038523.1, read on the forward strand.
TAGAAACAAACCAACTTTTTTGGGATCAACGAGAAAAATACTTCTTTACTGAAGATGGTTTTAGATTAACAACACCAAGCAGTACAATTGACGGTTATGGTTTTGAATCAAAACAAGATTTATCAAAGTGGATTTTAAAAGATATAACGGGAGAAGTAGAAACTAAACAAGGTGACTTATAATGAATAAAATTTGGAAATATACGCAGTACGGATATATCGCTGTTGCAGTCGTTTTGCTTATTGATGCTGGAACAAGATGGAATGAGAATAGAGAACAGGCGTATTTTAGCATTGCATTTGCAGTATTTATGTTGTTAATATTTTTATTTAAACGTAACTTTAGAAAAAAAATAGAGCGACGAAATAATCAATAATGAGTTACGAAGTTGTAATTATATTCATTTCAATTCTTTTTTCGGCTTTCTTTTCAGGAATGGAGATTGCCTTTATCTCATCAAATCGATTGTATTTAGAATTAGAGAAGAAAAAAGGAGATTTTATATCTAAAATCCTAACGAAAATTACTGAGAAATCTTCTCGATTTATTACTACGATGTTAGTTGGTAATAACATTGCGTTAGTTGTATATAGTTACTTCATGGGAGAGTTATTGATGACTTGGTTTCAAAATTTTCTTCCTTCAAACTATTTTATACTAAATTATTTACTTGAGGATTTACAGTTACTAACGCAAACTTTAATTTCAACTGTAGTTATTTTGGTAACGGCTGAATTCTTACCGAAAGCATTATTCCGTATTTATGCAAATGAAGCGGTGAAAATCTTTGCGATACCAGCATATATTTTCTTTCTTCTTTTTTATGTATTATCTAGTTTTATCTCGTCTATTTCTGATTTCTTTCTAAGAGTATTTTTCAAAACCAAAGGAGATGAAGTACAAACGGAATTTAGTAAAGAGGAATTAGGAAACTATATTACGGAACAGTTAGAAACAAATAAAGAAGATGAAGAAATGGACTCAGAAATCCAGATTTTTCAGAATGCTTTAGAGTTTCATAAAGTTAAGGCACGAGAAATTATGGTGCCTAGAATTGAAATTACCGCTGTTGAATTACACGAAACAGTTTCAAATCTAAAACAAGCTTTTATAGAAAGTGGTTTTTCTAAGATTATAGTGTATAAAAATTCTTTGGATGATATAATTGGTTATGTCAATTCTTATGAATTATTCAAAAGACCAAGAACTATAAAGTCAATTTTATTACCAGTTGAAATCGTTCCAGAATCAATGATTATCAATGATGTTTTGAATGTTCTGATGAAGAAAAGAAAAAGTATAGCTTTAGTTGTTGATGAATATGGCGGAACTTCTGGAATTATAACTGTCGAAGATATTGTGGAAGAATTATTTGGAGAAATTGAAGATGAGCACGATAATTTAGAACTATTAGAAGAAAAAATTACCGATATAGAATTTAATTTTTCTGCTCGATTAGAAGTAGATTATATCAACGAAGAATATAATTTAAGTATTCCTAAAGAAGAAGCTTATGAAACTTTAGGAGGCTTTATTATCAATCATACAGAGAGTATTCCTGAGCAAAATGAGGAGATAGAGATTGATAATTTTAGAATAAAAATAACCAAAGTAAGCTCTACAAAAATCGATACAGTTCACCTTGAAGTTCTTCCTGTAGAGAGCTAATTGAGTAACCAATTTAGTCTTCAATAATTTAGTCTGGGTAAAACTGTCAAAAACGTTGCATTATTTAATGTGAAATTGTATTTTCGCACACTGTTAATAAAATAAATGTAGAAATGGCAATTTTATCGAAAATTAGAGAACGCTCTTGGTTATTAATTCTTATCATAGGTTTAGCACTATTTGCTTTTGTATTAGATCCATCAACGTTATCAGATTTCTTTAATTCTACAAAGATGAATGAAGTTGGGCAGGTGAATGGTGAAACAATCTCTCGTCAAGAATTTGCAGAAGCATTAGATAATTATAAAGCGCAAACAGGTAATCGTGTATCTGAAATGCAGGCAGCGAAAACTGTTTGGAATAACTTATTACGTCAGAAGATTTACGATAGCCAGTTAGCAGAAGCTGGAATTACTGTAGGAGAAGCTGATATTTTAAAGGCTTTATATGATACAGAATTTATCAAAAACGATCCTAGGTTCTTAACTACTGATGTTTTTGATAAGGAAAAATTCAAAGAGTTTTTAGCAACTATCAAAGCTGAAAACGGAGCAGACTGGGCTAATTGGAGACAATATATGGCCTCTGTAAAAAGTAACTTACAAAAAACAACTTACGATAACTTAGTAGCTGCAGGTTTAGGAGCTTCTTTAAAAGAAGGAGAAAACGAGTACTTGACTGAAAATACTAAGATTAATGCAGATTTAGTATACTTATCTTATACTTCTGTTCCGGATAGTTCAGTAACTGTAACAAGAGGAGAAATTAAAGATTACATTGCTAAGCATCCTGCTGAGTTTGAGGTTGAGGCTTCTAGAGATGTAAGATATGTTAAGTTTAACATTAATGCTACTCCAGAGGATGAGGCAGAGATTAAAGCAGAAGTAGCTAAATTAATCGAAGACTCTACAAACAAACAAGGAGCTGCTGTTCCTGGTTTAAAATCTACTACAGATTATAAATTATTCTTAGAGGAAACTAATTCAGATCTTCCTTACAAAGATGTAATTCAATATAAAGCGCAAGTTCCACAAGTTATTGCTGAGGAATTATTCAATGGTAATAAGAACGATGTATTTGGTCCTTATAAAGATCAAGGATACTTCAAGTTATCAAAGATTACCGAGGTAATGGAATTACCTGATTCTGCGCAAGCAAGACACATTTTAATTCCTATCGCTGGTGCGCCAAGTGCAGATCCATCTGTAACAAATACTGATGAGCAAGCAAAGCAATTAGCAGATAGTTTATTAACTGTTGTAAAAAGAGATAAATCTAAATTCGAAAGTTTAGTAAAAGAATTTTCTTCAGATAAAGGATCTGTTGAAAAAGGAGGTTTCTACGATTGGTTCCCATACAACAGAATGGTACCTGAATTTAGAGATTTTGTTTTTGAAGGTAAAAAAGGAGATATGGGAGTAGTAAAGTCTACTTTCGGATATCACGTAATTTTAGTTGAAGGACAAAAGAACTTCCAGAAAGCTATTAAATTAGCAACATTTGCTCGTCAAATTGAAGCTTCAGAAGTAACAGAGAATAATGTATTCCAAGATGCTGAAACTTTTGCTTTAGATATTTCTAAAGGAACTAGTATTGATGAAGCTGCGAAGCAAAAGAACTTAACTACGTTACCAGCTGTTGGTTTAAAAGCTTTAGACGAAAATGTACCTGGTTTAGGAAACGAAAGACAAATCATTACTTGGGCTTTTGGTAAAGATCTTAAAGTTGGAGATTACAAGCGTTTTGATGTTGAAGGAGGATATGTAGTTGCTACATTAACTAACATTACGGAAAAAGGATTAATGCCTGTTGACAAAGCGATCAATAAAGTGCGTCCAATTATCTTAAATGAGAAAAAAGCTGCAATATTAGACGGTAAGTTTTCAGGATCTACGTTAAAAGATATCGCATCTTCAAACAAACAAAGTGTAAGATCTATTTCTTCAGTTAATTTAAAGTCTCCTACGTTAACAGGAATTGGATTTGAGCCAAAAGTTGTTGGAGCAATGTTAAATGCAAAAGAAGGTCAATTATACACTAAGATTGCTGGAGATAGAGGAGTATATGCATTTGTTGTTACAGGTAAAGAATTACCTACTGCATTACCAAACTATGATACATATCGTAAGAGATTAGCAAATCAAAGAAGAAACCAAACATTTAATATGTTTGAAGCGATTAAGAAAGCTTCTGATATTGAAGATGGAGTAAGTTCATTCTACGGAATTGATCAATAAGATCATTCCTAAATTATATAAAAAAAGACCGAGTTTTTACTCGGTCTTTTTTTATACCTATTACTAGGTATATTTTAGGTTTAGATTGATATCTATATTTATCAAGTAATATATTAATTGTTTAAATATACTTGATTATGAAAGAATTAGCGGTTTTATTTTGTTTGTTAGGTACAATAACTTTTGAAACTCAGACCAATTATAATGAGGGTAAATTAGAGAATACACAATCCTATGGTATGCCTGTTTTTTATGTTCATGCAAATTTCAAAGGAGCATCATTATCTATTAACTGTACGGAGTTCGAACTAAGAAATATAGGTTGGCAAGATCAAATTTCGTCTTTATATATACCTCAAAATCAGGGTTGGAAAGTTGTGATGTATCAAGATAGTCACTTTAACGATACACATCGAAATGCGCGTGTTTATATTGCAACTAGTAGCATTGTAAATTTTGATAAAATAAGGTTTAATGATCAAGTTTCTTCAATTAAAATATATAAGTATGGGGTCCTTCAAGGAGATTGTATTTGGAAATAAGGGAGTACTTATTTATTAAATTTTGATAAAGAAATTCTCGTAAATAACAAAACGCTATCTCAATTAAGATAGCGTTTTTGTTTATAAATTATCGATGCAAATCAGTGTTGTATTCGTGTGGAACACTATCTGGGTTCTTAATAAACCAATCTACAATTCTGTCCGTTAATCGATCATAAATATCGTCATCTAAATAAGGTTGTTCAAAATTCAGAAGTCTTTGGATATCTGATTCAATTTGGTTTACGGTTTCTTGGTCAAATTCATTAGAATTTATTAGAATGTCCTTAACGTAAAGTCCTAAAATTTCATGTCCATCATCCCAATTAATATTTCCATTTCGATGTGCCTCATCTCTCAGTTTTTCAACTGCTCGAAGTAGTTCACCTTGAACTGTCTTTGCTTGTCCAGATTTTGGTACATATTCCTGCCAAATAAACTTTGCTTTTTCAAAATATTCTTCTTTTGTCATTTTCGTACTTGCATGTAACGGTCTCGTATAATCGTTAGTTACGGGTTTAAAGTTAGGGTTTTTGGGTTAAGCACTGACCCTGGTAATTCCGAGTGGATTCGGACGTAGTCGAATCCGCCGTAATTGAGGTTATTCATTGTTGGTAACAAGTTTTTTGTTATTTAGTTACTTTAAATTTCTATTGTAGTAAAGTATATGTTTTCAGTCGGCTCGCTCCAATTAAACTCATAATTTCCTTTCAATGCGATGGGAGGTCCATATGGTTTAGCCGTCCGATATTCTAAAACTTGACCTGATTTATATTTCGAACCTTTTCTGATGTCAAAATCTTTGGTGTCTTCAGAATATTCTGATTGATTTACATAGTGATTATGGTCAGTCGAAATAAAAAGATAATTCAAGTCAATTCCATTTTCTTTATATGCTTCGAGATTCGAAATGTCTTTGAAAATGTCATATCTATTATTTGGTTCTCTATGGTTTTTCTTTTTGAAGTACTTTAATTCAATAGCTCCAATCGCAAACTCGTTTTCAGTTCCAAAAGTTACCAAAATATCTACTCTCGCATTTTTGCTGTTACTTTTAATACTAGTCGATTTTAACTTTATATAATTTTCCATTTCGAGATTGAATTTCTCGTTCGGATGAAATTCATAAAGCTGTCCAAAGACTTTTAAAATATATCCTAATTCAAGTTGGAAAGAAGCCTCATTTTTAGAAATTATTCCTCCATTTGCAAGTTTCATTTCCAATGTCCGAAATGACATTTCAATTATTTCTTTTAATCGATTTCGGTATTTTTCAATCATTCGCTATGATTTTTCTTAAATGTGTTAAAACGGTCTTGTATATGAAAAGTAGCAGGTTTTTAAGCACTAACTTTTCAGTTTATAAATGAACTTTATTTTATTATTTATCTTTCGTTTAAGTACTTAAACTTCCATTATTTTTATACGTTGTTGGCATACGTTTTTCTTTTAATCTCTTTTTATCAATTTCTGTGTATATTTTTTCATTTTCTTCGTGTAGAAAGCCTCTATATCTTATGGTTTTACCTTTAAAATTTAATTCCGAATCATCAATATGTGCATAGCCTGTCTCGTATCCATTGTTTTTTCCTTTAACTATAATCCCACCTTCTCCACCACAATGTGCCCATAAGATTAAAATTGCTTTTATGTTATTAATTTCAGACCCAATATTTTCATAAGCCTTTTGAACTAATGAGAAATTAAATCTATTATTTCTAAAATCGTAGTCGTTTACAGAATAAAGTATTTCATCTAAAATAAACTCTTCATAGTCTTCCTCAATAGGTTTGTTTTTAAAACTATTATAAAGTTTATCATTCTTGAAATACATTTTCTCACCAATTTCATTGAAAGGATGGTTTTTTATTTTGTCAAATAGAACTTCAGTTCTGTTATGTTCAGGAATAGTGAAACATAACTTTATAATTTCTAACGCCAACTTTTCAGATATTAGGATAGATATATAAGGTTTGTCACCATTTTTAATTGATTCGTATTGGTGCTTAAACAAACGAATGAATTCTAAATCGATATTTTCATTTTCGTGAAGAGAATAAAAATCCAAAACTTCTTTTGGAATTAGAATACCGGTTTTTTCGGCAAAATAATTTGCCATTTCAAGTATCTTTAATTCTGAATTTTTAGTCATGTTCTTCTATTATTTTTCTTTACTTTTTTGGTCTACTAGTTTTAGAAGGTCTGGAATTCTGTACTTTCCTTTCATATTTTTAATCAAGTATGCAGATTTTTTTAAATCTATCCCAATTGAGGTTATAAATAGTGGGTTTTTACTAATCCCTCTATATATTTTGATATGATTATTTGAAGCTTCACTAAACTTTTTTTTGGCAACTCCAATAATTGGAATTTTAGAATTCAATTTTTCAAATAAGTAAGCGCCTAACCCAAATTTCCCTTCTTCATTCAAAGTAACATAACCATCAATAATTATTAATTCTATTTCAGTTTTGTTAAACTCATTTAGTATTCCTTCAATACATGGTAATTCTCTTTTATAAAACTCCCCAGAGATGTATTCTGAAGAGTAATTAGAAAAAGATTGTTTAATATTCATTACCTCTTCGGATTCCCAATCCTTAAAGCTTATTGCAACAGTTTTTGCTAATTCTCTATAGTGTACATCAATTGCAATTATCATTTTTTTAGAAATGTTTGCCAACGTTTGTATATAAAACAATGAGGTATTTCTGCATTTATATAGTTGTTTGTTAAACAGTTGTTTTTTAGCTTTTTTATGCGTTGAATAGATTAAAAATAGCAATTCTTTTTTGCAAATCTTCCTTAAGAGGAATAAATATCAGAATTTAATTAAAACAAAAAAAGCAACCTCAATTGAGATTGCTTTTTTTAATATAGTTTAAAACGTTGTATTAAGCATTTAATGGTTTACCATCCCAAGCTGCTTTAGCTGCTTCTTTAACAGCTTCAGAGTATGTTGGATGTCCATGACAAATACGTGCAATATCTTCTGCAGAAGCTCTGAATTCCATCGCAACGGCCATTTCCATAATTAAATCAGCTACACGAGCACCAACCATATGAACTCCTAAAACTTCATCTGTGTTTTTATCAGCTAATACTTTTACAAAACCATCAATGTCTCCACTTGCTCTAGATCTACCTAAAGCACGCATTGAGAATTTTCCTGATTTGTAGTCAACGTTTGCAGCCTTTAATTCGTCTTCTGTTTTTCCAACAGCAGCAACTTCTGGCCAAGTATAAATAATTCCAGGAATTAAATTATAATCAATATGTGGTTTTTCTCCAGCTAAATACTCAGCAACAACAACACCTTCTTCTTCTGCTTTATGTGCTAACATTGCACCGCGAACAACATCTCCAATTGCGTAAATATTAGAAACATTAGTTTGTAAATGATCATTTACATCTATCTGTCCTCTTTCAGTAACTTTTACTCCAGCTTTATCTAATCCTAAACCTTCGGTATATGGTCTACGTCCAACCGCAACTAAACAATAATCACCAGTAAAAGTAACTTCTTCTCCTTTTTTATTTGTTGCTTTTACAACAACTTCATCTCCGTTTCTTTCAACAGCAGTAACACCGTGACTTACATTAAATTTTACACCTTGTTTCTTTAAAACTTTAGTTAATTCTTTAGAAACATCTTTATCCATTGTAGGTGTAATCATTGGGGCATATTCCACAACAGAAACATCAGCACCTAAACGCTTATATACTGAACCTAATTCTAATCCAATAACTCCACCACCAATAACAATTAAATGTTTTGGTACTTCTTTTAATTTTAAAGCTTCTGTTGAAGTAATGATTCTTTCTTTATCAATTGAGATAAACGGTAATGTTGATGGTTTAGAACCTGTAGCGATAATAATGTTTGTTCCTTCAATAACTTCAGAACTTCCATCATTTTTGGTAACTTTTACGTGAGTAGCATCTTCAAAAGAACCTAATCCTTCGTAAACATCAATGTTATTTTTATCCATTAAATATTTAATACCACCAGTAGTTGTTTCAACCACTTTAGCTTTACGCTCAATCATTTTTCCGAAGTCGAACTTCGGATTTTCAACTGAAATTCCGTGCTCTTCAAAATGATGTACAGCGTCATAATAATGATGAGAAGAATCTAATAAAGCTTTTGAAGGTATACATCCTACATTTAAACAGGTACCTCCTAATGTTGAATATTTTTCTATGATGGCAACTTTTTTACCTAGTTGAGATGCTCTTACCGCAGCAATATATCCTCCTGGGCCAGAACCTATAACGATAATATCGTATTTCATGAGATGTTTTTATTTTGGATACAAAATTACAATTATTTACCAATAAAAACCCAGTATTAGTTATTATTGCTATTTTTAAACGAATAAGTTAATTACTGTATGAAATTATTAAAGAAAATAGGTTGGGTAGCAATAGGTTTATTACTGGTTATTCAATTTATTCCAACAGAAAAAAATGAAGGTCAACTAAGTTCTTTAGATGCTTTTAAAAATGAGACAAAACCTTCGAAAGAAGTAGAGAAAATATTATCAAAAGCTTGTTATGATTGCCATAGTAATGTAACTAACTATCCTTGGTATCATAGTATTGCTCCAATTAACTTTTGGATGAATCATCATGTTGAAGAAGGAAAAGAACATTTTAATTTATCTGAATGGAATAACTATTCTTTAAAGAGGAAAGAGCATAAAATGGAAGAGTTCTGGGAAGAAGTTGAAGAAAAACATATGCCTCTTGATTCTTATACTTGGACTCATGGTGATGCAAAGCTATCTGATGAAGAGATAACTATGGTTGTGTCTTGGGCTAAAACTGTACAAGAAAATTATAAGGCTCAAATAAAGTAGTAATTGAATAGAACTGTTCTTATCATTGGATATGTTTGGGTTGAACCCAATTCTTCGGCAGCAGGAAGTAGAATGCTGCAACTCATCCAAACATTTATAAAATCAAAGTTTAATGTCGTTTTTGCTAGTCCTGCTGTAAAAGGTGAAAAAGCAATTAACCTCAGTGATTTAGAAGTAAAAGAAGTTGCTATTGAATTGAATTCACCGAGTTTTGATACATTCATTTCAGAACTACAACCTGAGATTGTCATGTTCGATCGATTTATGATGGAAGAACAGTTTGGTTGGCGAGTAGCGGAACATTGTCCTAGTGCATTACGAATTTTAGATACAGAAGATTTGCATTTCCTTAGAAAAGTAAGACATCAATTACTTAAAAAAGATATTCCATTTTCTACAAAAGCTTTGCTGAAATCGAATGAGGCAAAACGAGAAATAGCTTCAATTCTAAGGTGTGATTTAAGTTTAATCATTTCTACGTTTGAAGTTCAATTGTTGAAAGAAGTTTTTAAAGTAGATAAAAGTATTTTATTACATCTACCTTTTATGCTAGAGGAACTTTCTGAGGAAAAAATTGATACTTGGAAATCATTTGAGGAAAGAGATCATTTTGTTTTTGTAGGTAATTTTTTCCATCAACCCAATGTTGATGCAGTTCTGGAATTGAAGAGAATTTGGCCATACATTAGAAAGCGATTACCAAAGGCAGAAGTTCATATTTATGGCGCTTATGTACATCAACAAATTCAACAGTTACATAAACCTAATAATGGTTTTGTTGTGAAAGGATTTGCTGAAAATGCAATGCAAGTTGTAAGTGAAGCGAAGGTTGTACTGGCACCAATACGATTTGGAGCAGGAATTAAAGGAAAACTTACAGAAGCAATGTTATGTGGAACTCCAAGTGTAACTACAGCAATTGGAGCAGAAGGGATGCATGACAATTTACCATGGAATGGTTTTGTTTCTGAGAATTCTGATGATTTTATTGAAAAAGCTATTGAGTTATATACCAGCGAAGAACAGTGGAGTAATGCTCAGAAAAATGGAATTTCAATTATCAATTCTATATATAAGAAAGAAACTCTTGAACAGAACTTTATAAAGGCTACAAATGATTTAATTTCAAATTTAGAAAACCATAGAACTAATAATTTCTTAGGTTCTTTATTGCAACATCAAACGCTACAATCCACAAAATATATGAGTAAGTGGATTGAGGAGAAAAACAGGAAAACAGAAAATTAATTATTATCAATCTAGCATTGCAACAATTCTTGCAGGCGCAGCAGAAGCACCAACAATTTTTAAAGGAAATACAGCTACTTTAAATCCTGAATAAGGTAAAGCGTCTAAATTTACTAATTGCTCCATATGCCAGTATTCTTGATCTTGTCCTACTAAATGTGCTTCCCAAAACAGTTCTGAATTTTTTGTTTCTTTAGCTTTTTTAAGCATGTAAGGTAGCGGTAAATCCCAACCCCAAGAATCAATTCCCATTACTTTTATTCCTTTATCGATAAGCCAAGAAGTTGCTTCGGCACTCATTCCTGTTCCTATTTTATGGAAATCTTTGGTTCCGTTAAATTTATCTCTACCGGTTTTAATCAGAACAATCATTCCTGGATTCAATGCTAAGTTTTCATTTTGCAGAAATTGTTCAATATCATTTATAGTTATAGGATCGAAATCTTTTTTGTGTTTCATATCAATTACCAAACCATCTGCATAACAAATATCTAAAGGTATTTGATCTATAGTTTTTGATTTTTCTCCATTGGTAGTTGGTGAATAATGCCAAGGAGCGTCTATATGAGTCGTAGAATGTACTCCCATTTTTTGAATAACATCATCTGCCCATCCATCAAAGTTCTTTGGAAAAAGTTTAAAAGGAAGTCCTAAAAAACGAATTAACCATTTGGCTTTTTTATGAGGTTTATGTTTTATTTTAACTTTCATAAACCATGGATCATTTTTATTGTATTGAATTGGCTTTGATAAGTCAATAATTTTCATCGAAGGAGGTTTTTTTAGATTTTGATGGCTCTAAAATAACCTATTATTTCATGGGTTGATAATCTGTAGGTAATAAATCAGCAATTTTTTCAAAAGCCCAATATTGTTCTGTAAAAGTGGCCAGAGGATTTACCAATTTCCCAGAAGGTAAAATCTCAATCGGTTTTTCTACTAATTGGATTATAGATTCTTGTTGGTTTAATCGTTTACCAAAACCACGATAATTCAACTCTTCTTTTTCTTTTTTGTAAATAACTTCAAGCCAAAAATTAAAATTTAAAAAGGTTTTTCCATTCATCCTAAAAACCACATCATGATAGTTAAGATTTTCTTTTAAAGGGACTTCTTTAAATTTTTCACCATTTTTTAGAACAATCTTTTGTCTTTTAAATTGATTGATAACAAATCCTTCTTCTTGAACATTTGCCATGTATAAACTTCTAAAGAAATGGAGTAGAGAGCCATTGTAGGCTTTTAACCTATTCTTTTCCCAACGCTTTTGCTGTCTTTTTTTACCTTTTAATTTGACGTATCGAGCGTAACCATGAAAAGACGTTGTTTTATGATCAATAGTAAACTTAACCAAATCATAATAAATTTTATACCCGAGCTTTCGGTTCAAAATTTCGATTGGCTTTTTTGCTCTAACCGTAAGTTTACTGGTTCGTGAATTCAAGTAATAGCGAAGTACTTCTGGATTTAATATTTCACAGCCTTTTGCAAAATGTGTATTACCAATAAATGCAAGTCTAAATCGTTTAAAATCTTTAAAATTACTTTTAGGATTAATATCAATCTCAACTTCATTTAATAATTCATTATCTTCTTCAAGTTGAATAGTGAAAAACTCATTTTCTGTTACCGAAATTTGTTTTTGAACAGTTTTAAATCCCATAAAATACACAACAAGAGTATAATTGTCTTCTGTAGTTTTGAGTTCAAATTCTCCGTTTTCATTTGAAATAGTTCCAACAGTAGTATTGTTTAAAAATACAGATGCTCCTTCCAGAGGAGTATTAGTGTTATCTATTACTTTTCCCTTAATTACCATTTGTGCTGTAATGGTTAGCGTAAAGAAATAAAACAGAAGTAAAACAGGATTTTTCATAATGCATATTTTACTTCTAAAATAAGCATTTTACTATAAAATTGAAAGAAATAGCTTTTCGAGTTATTCTTTAATGGGTTGATAATCTAATGGTAACATATTCGCGAAAGCTTCAAAACCCCAATACTCTTCTTGAAAGGCAGCATTTGGATCTAAAAGAATTCCAGATGGATCAATTTGTGCTTTACCTTTGAGTAAAACTAAGTTTGAAGTTTGAACATTTTGAGCTTTTCTTTTATTCTTACCAAACATACCTTTAACGAAGTTTTCTTCTTCAGGTTCTTTGGTATAAACAACCATCAAATAATCTTTAAAATCTAAGTAAGGAATGTCTTTTTCATATGAAATCATCTCTTCATAAGGAACATTACTCTTATATAAATAATCACGGAATTTTGGTAATTCTCGTGCTTTTCTTAAGGTGATATAAGCACTATCTAATTTAGTTTTTGGAGTAGCATTTCGATTGCTAAAACGCACAACTCCACCTTGAAGTTTTATATATTCTCTTGCAAATTGAATTTCTTTCTCGGTTGGTCTGGCTTCATTTCTAACACGTCTAAACTGATTTACCACAAATCCATCTTCTTCTAAATTTTTATCCATTAAGCATCTTAAATAGTGCATTTGGGAACCATTATAAGCTTTAAGCCTGTTTTCTTTCCATTTCTTACGAATTGATTTTCTTAGGTTTTTGTATTGAGCAAAACCACTAAAAAACACTTTTTGATGATCTAAAGAAAAGTCGACTAAGTCGTAGGTTATTAAATACCCTAATCCTTTATGTTTTATTTGAAGTGGTTTTCTAGCAATTGCGGTTAACGTATTTGTTTTGGCATCGTAATCGAAATGCAAATCTTTTTCATTTTGTATTATACATTCTTCTGCCAGTTTGGTTCTTCCTAAAAAGACCTTTTTAAAGCGAGCAAGATTGTATTTCCATTCATCATCATACTTCGTTTTTGGGATTTCAACTTCATCAAGTAATTCATTGTCTTCATCTAATTGAATGGTCAAATACTCTGTATTTACAGTATTAATTTGTTTTTGATATGTTTTATATCCTAAATAAGATACAACTAACGTATAGGTGTTATTGTTTCGTACTGGAAGCTCGAATTCTCCTTTATCATTAGTTAACGCTCCAATTGTCGTATTATTGAAAAATACCGAAGCTCCTTCTAATGGAATATTCGTTTTAGAACTCACCTTTCCTTTAATGAGTTGCTGAGAAAAAGTTTGTATGGTAAATAGGATACAAGCAATATAAAGTCCCTTTTTCATAAAATGTTGATTTCGATAAAAATAAGGACTTCATATCACTCAGATTCTTAAAAATCTATTAATTCTCCATCTTCTGGAATGAAAGTTTTATCTAGGAGGTTTTTTCGTTCTAAAGTTTGTTTTAAATTTTCACGAGTAGTAGGACAATGATTTACTGCTTCCATGTGATTTGCAATTACTTTGTTTGGAGCATTTTCAACAAACTTTATAATGTCATCAACTGTCATTAATAATGGTTTAAAAATATCAAACTGAGCAGATCCAGCGGCTACAATACTAATGTCGGGTTTGTATTCTTTTAAAACTTTATCAACGTGTACCGTATAAATAGTATCTGAACTCAGATAAATGCTAGGTTGATTAGGAAGTTCAATATAAAAGCCCATAACATTTCCTGCGGGTTTAGCAACGAAGCCATAACCATGTTTAGCAGGAATTCCTTCAATTTTTCCATTTAGAAAAGAAGAAGATTCCCAATACTTCACAGTTTGAACAACATTGAGTTCTTTTTTACGGAATGTTTTTTCATCTAGTACACTACAGATTACAGGAATGTTTTTTGATTTTAAAAACTTTTCTGCTGCTACATCAATATGATCTGGATGATTATGAGTGATAATACAGTGGGTTACCTTTTCTAATATAGAACTAGAGTTCTCTGGAAGTTCAACTGTTGGATTTCTCCTCATTTTGAAACGAAAGAAAGAAAAGGGTGGAAGTGAACCTTTTTTACCAAGCATAGGATCAACTAAAATTACTTGATCTTTGGTTTCAATTACTAAAGTTGCATTTCTAAGATGATGAATTTTCATGGGTATTACTATTTTATTACAAAGTAAATTGCTTCTAAAACGATTCCCATTGATTCAAATCAAGAAATACGTTTTCGTATTCTACTTAAGGTTTCTGGAGTAATATTTAAATAAGATGCAATATGATACTGCGGAATTTTCTCCAACCAATGTGATTTGTAAATAAATAACTCTTGGTATAATTCTTCCGGTGATTTCGTAACTCTGTTGTATTCTAAAAGCTCCTTTTGCTTTAGTAGTTTTTGAAAGGATAAATCGATAAATGATTTCCCGCATTCATATTTTAAAAGCAATGTCCTAAAAGGTGCCTTTTCGATAGTTAATATTTCGATGTCGCTTAATGCTTCTTGATTTCTGTTGGTAATACTATCGTTGCTAAAAGAAAATAAATCTGAAACAAACTGAGGTTTGGTATAAAAGTTAATATTGGTCTCTTTCTCTGAATTGGCGTAATATTCTCTAACAATTCCAGAATTTAAAAAACGTAGTTGTTTTTCGGTGGTATTTGCTTTTAGAAGCAGTTCTCCTTTTTTAAATTTCTTTTTTTGAAATAAGGATAAGAGTTCATCAATCCCATGTTGATTTAATGGATATTCTGTCTCAAAAAACTTAGAAATCTTATCGTACACTTGAATTATGTTTATTCAGGAGTTTCAAATGCAATCACAAAAGAAACTCCTGAAGTACTATATTTAATTTAATAAACCTGCACGTTTTAAAAGTGCTTCTGGTTTTGGCTCTTGTCCACGGAATCGTTTGTATAATTCCATTGGTTTTTCTGTTCCTCCTTTTGAAAGTACGTGGTCTTGAAATTTCCCAGCAATCTCTTTATTGAAAATTCCTTCTTCTTTAAAATATTCAAAAGCATCGGCATCTAAAACTTCGGCCCACTTATAAGAATAATAGCCAGCAGAATATCCGCCTTGAAAAATATGAGAGAACGCAGTACTCATACAGTTTTCAGCTACATCTGGATATAATTTGGTATTGCTAAAGGCTTTTAATTCAAAATCTTTTACAGTTGTTCCTTCTGCTGGTTTTCCAGAATGCCAGCTCATATCTAATAATCCGAAACTCAATTGACGAAGTGTTTGCATTCCTTCGTGAAATGTTGCCGATTCTTTTATTTTCTGAACGTATTCCATTGGAATCGTTTCTCCAGTTTCATAATGTTTAGCAAATAACTCCAGAGCTTCTTTTTCGTAACACCAGTTTTCTAAAACCTGACTTGGTAATTCTACAAAATCCCAAGACACAGAAGTTCCAGATAAACTCTTGTAAGTTGTGTTTGCCAACATTCCATGCAACGCATGACCAAATTCATGGAATAATGTGGTTACCTCATTAAAAGTTAATAAAGAAGGTTTAGTTTCTGTTGGTTTGGTGAAATTACAAACTATAGAAACTTGAGGTCTGTCATTTACTTTATTTTTTATTTGTTGAGACTTATATGAAGTCATCCAAGCTCCATTTCTTTTTCCAGCTCTTGGATGAAAATCTGCATAAAAATGTGAAACAAAATTACCATTAGCATCAGTAACATTATATGTTTTTACATCTTCATGATACTTGTCGATAGAATCAATTTCTTCAAAATTTAAATTGAAAAGTCTATTCGCAATTTCAAAAACACCATCAATTACATTTTCCAACTTGAAATATGGTTTCAATAATTCTTGGTCTAAATCGAATAATTCTTTCTTTAATTTTTCAGAATAATATGCTCCATCCCATTTCTCTAACTGATCAATATTATCAAGCTTCTTTGCATAATTTTCTAAGTTTTTGAACTCACGTTCTGCAGCAGGTTTTGCTTTTTCTAATAAATCATTTAAAAATGAAAGTACTTTTTCAGGAGCTTCTGCCATACGATCTTCTAATACAAAATGAGCGTGAGAATCATATCCTAAAAGTTGAGCTCTTTGATGACGAAGATTTACAATATTAAGAACGATTTCTTCATTGTTATTGTCATTATTTTGAAACCCTTTTTTTCCCATAGCAATAGATAATTGTTTTCTCAATTCTCTATTTTCTGCATAAGTCATAAACGGAATATAGCTAGGATAATCTAATGTAATTAGCCATCCTTCTTTTTCCTTTTGTTGAGCTAATAATTTAGCTGCTTCTTTGGCTCCTTCTGGCAATCCTTTTAAATCATCTTCGTTGGTTAAGACTAACTCAAATGCGTTGGTGTCGGCTAAAACATTTTCTCCAAATTGAAGTGATAATTTAGAAAGTTCAGCATCTAACTTTCGTAATTCTGATTTTTTGTCGTCATCGAGATTAGCTCCATTTCTTGAAAAACCTTTGTATTGTTTTTCTAGTAACATGTCTTCTTCTGGAGTTAATGTAAGTGACTCTTTTTGATCATAAACTGCTTTTACTCTTTTAAATAAATCAGCATTTAAAATCATGTCGTTTTTAAATTCACTTAACCAAGGAGAAATTTCTTTGGCTATTTTTTGAATTTCTTCATTGGTTTCAGCTGAATTCAAGTTGAAGAAAATTGATGTAATTCTATCCAGTTTTTCACCAGTACTATCTAAAGCAACTGTTGTGTTTTGAAAACTAGGAGTTTCAGAATTTTCTACAATTTGATTAATCTCTTTTTTAGCTATTGCAATTGCTTCTTCAATTGCTGTTTTATAATGTTCCTCTTTTATAACTGTAAAAGGAGGTGTGTTAAAATCTTGAAGTAGTGGATTTTTTGTCATTTCAATTTAGATTTAAACTTATAAAACCTCACAAATAAAAAATCTGTGAGGTTTTATGTTTGTCTTGTACTAATATACTTATTTCTTAACTCTTTCTGAAGCTTTTTCAACTTTTAATTTAAGTCCTTCTTTGTAAGCGATAATTTTATCTAAAACACATTTATCTGAAGCTCCAATGATTTGAGCGGCTAAAATTCCTGCATTTTTTGCTCCGTCTAAAGCTACAGTTGCCACAGGAACACCTCCTGGCATTTGTAAAATGGATAATACAGAATCCCATCCATCAATAGAATTTCTACTTTTAACTGGCACACCAATTACAGGTAATGGACTCATACTTGCGACCATACCAGGTAAATGAGCTGCTCCACCAGCACCAGCAATAATTACTTGAACACCTCTTTTATGTGCATTATTAGCATAGTCAAAAAGTTTTTCTGGAGTTCTATGAGCAGATACAATATCTACTTCAATTTGAATATCCATACTTTCTAATACATCTATAGCTTCTTGCATGATTGGAAGATCTGAATCACTTCCCATTATAATTCCTACCATAATTGTTTGCTTATTTCGAAATAACTTTAACCGTTTCTTTTACTTGCTGAGCTAATGCTCTTGCTTTGTTTATATCTTCATTTACAATGGTTACATGGCCCATTTTACGAAATGGTTTTGTGTGTTTTTTTCCATAAATATGTGGAGTTACACCTTCTATTTCTAGAATATTTTCCATGTTTTCATAAATAACATCACCTGTATGTCCTTCTGCGCCAACTAAATTCACCATAATACCAGCAACTTTACTGTCTGTATTTCCTAATGGAAGATTTAAAATACTACGAACATGTTGCTCAAACTGACTTGTATAACTTGCTTCAATAGTGTAATGACCAGAATTATGGGTTCTTGGTGCTGCTTCATTTACTAAAATTTCGTCTTCTTGAGTTTGGAACATCTCAACGGCTAGTAAACCAATAAAGCCAAATTCATCGGCCACTTTTAAAGCAACTTCTCTTGCTTTTTTAGCTACTGCATCATCTATTCTAGCAGGACAAATAACATATTCTACCTGATTTGCTTCCGGATGAAATTCCATTTCCACTACAGGATATGTTTTTATTTCTCCTTTTTGATTTCTAGCAACAATTACAGCTAATTCATTTTTAAAAGGAACTAATTTTTCTGCAATACATTCTCCTTCAGGTAATCCTTCTAAATCAGCGTAATTTTTTACAACTTTTACTCCGTTACCGTCATATCCAAATCTAGCAGATTTCCATACAAAAGGGAACTCTACAAGTCCGTTTTCATAAGAATGTTTTAATTCTTCTAAGTAAGCGAAGTGAGTAAAGTCTGCAGTTGGAATATTATGATCTTTGTAAAACTTTTTTTGTTGTGCTTTATTTTGAATTACTCTTAGATTTTCCGGTTTAGGGTAAATTGGTAATCCTTCTTTTTGAAGCTGATCTAAAGCATCAATATTTACATTTTCTATTTCAATAGTTAGTAAATCTACTGTTTTTCCGAAGTTATATACGGTATCGTAGTCTAATAAATCTCCTAGGTGAAATTCATTACAAATTTGAGCACAAGGAGCATCTTCAGATTTATCTAAAATAGATGTATAGATATCTAACTTTTGTGTTTCGGTAAGTAACATTTTTCCTAATTGTCCTCCACCTAGTACACCAAGTTTAAAGTTTGAAGAGAAATAATTTTTCACTTTAATAATTCAATTTGTGTTGTGCACACAAAAGTAATAATCTTATTGATGTAGAAGAATTATTTAACGGCTAATTTGCAGTGCAGTACTACTAATTTGTTGTACGTTATATTCTAAAGCGAAGCATCCATTACCATCAATTGGAGAACCGTTTAATGAATTGTATTCTTTCTGAGTACAAGGGCAAATCATTTTTAAACCGTCAAAAGTCATAAAAGAATTACAATCTCGCTCAGGACATTCCATATCGTATGCCTTAAATGCAGTAGAAGTTCGTCTGATGATTAAAACTCGTCTCCCTCCTAAATTAATAATTGTACTTCCTCCTGGTACTTGAATGTCGATGAATTGAGGGTTAGATAAGTTTATGGTTTCATTTAATGTAATTCCAAAAAAACAATTGTTGATGTTAGTACTGTCAGAACAATTAAACATCAGTAAACCAATAAATAGAATTAGAATCTTTTTCATTTTAAGAAACCTTTATGTATAGTTAAGAGGCGCTAATTTACAAATATTTTGTACATTTGTTAGACAATCTCATTCCTTACGGACTGGGATTTTTAATTTTATGACCCCTGATGGTAGATCGTCGTAAATAAGTGCTTCGCGTTATTATATGATTTAAAACGCGAACAAATCAAATTAATTATTTAAATCTAGAAGAAATGAGTCAAGTATCATATTATACAGAAGAAGGATTAAAGAAACTTAAAGACGAGTTAGCTCAATTAGAGCAAGTGGAAAGACCAAGAGTTTCTCAAGAAATAGCCGATGCAAGAGATAAAGGAGATTTAAGTGAGAATGCAGAATATCATGCAGCAAAAGAAGAGCAATCGTTATTAGAAACTAAAATAGCGAAACTTAAGAATGTTGTTGCAAGTGCTAGAATTATTGATGAAAGTCAATTAGATACTTCTAAAATTTTAATTCATTCTATCGTAAAACTTAAAAATCCTGCTAATGGAATGGAGTTTACTTACACGTTAGTTGCAGATAGTGAAAGTGATGTAAGAAATGGAAAACTTTCTGTTAACTCTCCAATTGGTAAAGGATTACTAGGAAAGAAAGTAGGAGAGATCGCAGAAATTCAAGTTCCGAACGGTTTAATGAAATTCGAAATCCTCGAGATTTCTAGATAAAAAAAGAATCTTGGCGCGTTGTTTGTACAACGCGTTTTTTATTACATTTACCTTCAAAATAAATATAATGGCAAGCATTTTTACTAAAATAGTTAATGGAGAAATTCCATCTTATAAAATAGCAGAGAACGATGATTTTTATGCGTTTTTAGATATAAACCCTAATTCTGCTGGTCATACATTAGTTATTCCAAAAAAGGAAGAGAATAAAATCTTCGATTTATCTAAAGAAGAATACTCTGGACTAATGGATTTTAGTTATCGCGTAGCTAAAGCTTTGGAAAAGGCAGTACCTTGTGAACGAATTGGTATGAGTGTTATTGGTTTAGAAGTTCCACATGTACATGTTCATTTGATTCCTATTAATACTATGGCAGATATGCAGTTTGTAAAAAAGGAAAAATTATCAAATGATGAATTTGTAGCCTTAGCCAATAAAATTGCGGAAAACTTTCAATAGTCATGAAAAAGTGGCTTAAAGCTGGACTTGTCTGGGGACTTTTAATGTTCGTTATAATGACCTTTATTTATCCATATTACAACAATGAAGAAATTACACTTAAAAAAGTTGTAATTGGATTTGTTGTTTGGACCTTAGGTGGAATTTTATTCGGAAGAACTCTAAAAAGAAATTACAAAGAATAACTTGTTAAGCTTTATCTAATTGAATTTCAAAAGTGGTTCCTTTATTTATTTCAGATTTTTTAACGAATATTTTCCCTTTATGGTAATCTTCTATAATTCGTTTTGATAAAGATAATCCTAATCCCCAACCTCGTTTTTTAGTCGTAAATCCTGGTCTAAAAACCTGACTAAACTTCGATTTAGGTATTCCTTTTCCAGTATCTGAAATTAAGACTATTATGCGATAGTTGTCTTCATTGATATCTACGGATACTGCACCTTTACCTTGCATTGCATCTATAGCATTCTTAATTAGGTTTTCAATTACCCAACCATATAATTCGGTATTTATGTTTACTAAAATCTCATCCGTTGAACTTTGAAACGTAAATTCAACCTGTTTAGAACTTCTCGATTTTAAGTAGTTAAAAATATTACTAGTTACTGCAACAACGTTGTTTTCTTCAAGACTTGGCAGCGAACCTATTTTAGAAAAACGATTGGCGATAATATTTAATCGATCAACATCTTTTTCTATTTCTGTAACATATTCTTGATTAATGTTTTCGGTTTTTAGAATAGTCACCCAACCTAAAAGAGATGAAAGAGGAGTTCCTATTTGATGAGCTGTTTCCTTAGCCATTCCAGTCCAAAGTTTATTCTGATCGGCAATTTTACTCGAGTTAAAGAATAGATATATTACGCCTAAAAATAAACCTAAAATCAAAATGAGAGCAACAGGGTAATAGGTCAATTTTTGTAGAAGATCTGAATCCCTGTAATAAATGAATTCTTTTTTACCCAAGTAATTGATCTCAATAGGATCATTTTGGTTTTTCATGATCTCAAGTTGCTCTTGTAAGTATAAAGGATCGCTAGTTCTATTGCTATCTAAATTATGATCTTCTCCGATGGTACCATTTTCACTTACGGAGATACAAGGAGTATCATTATTTTCAAGAACTTTAAGTTCTAAGTTCATGTCTGCATCTAAATTCGGGTTGTTTCCAAATTCTTGAATTGCAGTAGCAAACAATTCCATTTTTACCCTTTCTTCATGTTTGAATTTTTTAAAAAACACGTAAGTATTCCACAGAATTAGTGATACTATCACAACAGAGATAAGAATAATTAGCCTTTTCCCTAAAAACAGTTTCTTTAAAGAGTTGATCATAATTCAAATATAAACTATTCTTAAGTATAACTTTATTGTTAAATCCATAGTATATTTACAGTACAAAAATCTAAACAACAACTCATGTTAACAATTGATCCTAAAGAAGTATCTACAGGAAAATTACATCAATATTTACTAGGAGCAATAGCACCTAGGCCAATTGCTTTTGCAAGTACCATAGATGAAGACGGAAATCCGAATTTATCACCTTTTAGTTTTTTTAATGTATTTGGAGCGAATCCTCCAATTATGATTTTTTCTCCAGCGAGAAGCGTAAGAAATAACACGACAAAACATACTTTAGATAATGCTGAAATCACTAAAGAGGTTGTAATTAATGTTGTGAATTATGATATTGTACAACAAATGTCTTTAAGTAGTACAATGTATCCTAAAGGTGTAAACGAGTTTGAGAAAGCAGGTTTAACTATGTTGCCTTCAGAAGTAGTAAAACCATTTAGAGTAGCAGAATCACCAGCTCAATTTGAGTGTAAAGTTATAGATATTATTTACACAGGAAAAGAGGGAGGAGCAGGCAATTTAATCGTTTGTGAAGTTGTAAAAGTTCATGTCAAAGAAGAAGTGCTTGATGATGATGGATTAATCGACCAACATAAAATAGATTTAGTTGCTCGTGCAGGAGGAAGTTACTATTCAAGAGCAAGGGATGGATTTTTTGAAATTCCAAAACCATTATCAACTTTAGGAATAGGTGTAGATCAAATTCCTGCTGAAATTAGAAATAGCAATGTCTTAACCGGAAATAATTTGGGAGTTCTAGGTAATGTTGAAGAAATGCCAAGTCAAGCTGTTGTTGATAACTTTGCTAAAGAACATCCTGAGTATGTTGGAGTATCAGAAGAAAAAAAGCATACATTTGCACAAGAATATTTATTAAAGAATGACGTTGAAAGTGCATGGAAAGTACTTTTAATTAAATAAGAAGATTATGGAAGTTATAGGGAAGATTAAAATTATTAACGAAACACAGACTTTTGGAAGTAACGGATTCAGAAAAAGAGAAGTAGTAGTAACTACTGATGAGCAGTATCCTCAAATGTTGATGATTGAGTTTGTTCAGGACAAGTGTGATTTATTAAATAATTTCCAAGTTGGACAAGATGTTAAAGTTTCAATTAACTTAAGAGGTAGAGAGTGGATTAATCCAGAAGGAAAGGCGATGTATTTCAACTCTATTCAAGGATGGAGAATTGAGAACTTACAACAAGCATCTGCTCCACAGAACATGCCACCAGTTGATCAATTTCAACCAGCTCCAGATTTAACTGATAATGAGCCAGATGATTTACCTTTCTAAGGAAAAGTAAATTAGATATAAAAATAAAAAAGAGTACAGAAATGTACTCTTTTTTATTTTTTATTGTCTCTTGGAGGCATTGGACCTCGTAGATGTATTATTAAACCGTTTAAAAAGTTTCGTAAGATTTGATCCCCACACTCCATGTATTTAGGATGATCTTCTTTTCTAAAAAACGCTCCTAATTCTGCCTTTGAAACTTTAAAGTCTACCAATGCACAAATCTCAATAATATCAGTATCTCTTAATTTATGAGCTACTCTTAATTTTTTAAAAATATCGTTATTCGTTAATGCCATACTACAAAAATAGAATTAGTTATTAATTTACAACAGAGAATATTGCCCATGCGTAAATTGCAAAACGTAAAAAACGGAATAGCCCGAATAGAATAACATTCTTTACTGGGTATTTTATCATTCCAGCAGTTAAACAACTAATAGCAAAAGGTAATGGTAATAATGCACCAACTAAAATTAAGAATCCTCCCCACTTTTTAGTATTTTTTAGGTGCTTAGCCATTTTAACTTCTAAATACTCTTTAACGGCTCCAATTTTTAAAGAAGCTTTACCAATATAATACGCTAAAATTCCACCTAGATAAGATAAAGTAGCAAGTATAACTAAATTTAAGATCGGATCAGAAGTCTTTTTAGACCATGCAATAAAAATTTCTGGAGGTATCAATCCTAATATAGTTTCGGAAGCAAAAAATGTAATCAGTAAACTAGTTCTAGAGAACGTTTCTGTCATTTTTTGCAGCCCGTCATTTATATTATAAACGTAGTTGTTAAATAAGAATAAAGCAATAACCACTAGTACCAGTGGTAAAAATGCCTTCTTTAAACTTTCCCATATAAACATGTAAAATCCAGTACGCTGATAATAGTTATGCAGGCGTTTTACATGTGCATCTTTATTCTTCTTTTTTTTATTTTTTGTCATTATCGTCGCCATCAAACAATTAGGGCGCAAAAATAGAGAGGAATTTAGTATTACAAAAATTAAATCTTATTATTTTTAAACGCTAATTAAACTATTATGAAGATTACAAAAATCATAGAGAATCTTTTTAAGAAATACATTCCTTCACCTTTTACAATAGCGGTACTATTGACATTGGTAACTCTGGCACTGGCTTTAGGATTTACAAGACCGGAAAATCAATCACTTTTGAATTATAGTGTTGATATTTTAAAGTTTTGGGAGCAGGGGATTTGGAATAATGGACTGCTTGTTTTTGCTTATCAAATGATGCTGATTTTGGTATTAGGACATGTATTGGTTTTGAGTAAACCGATGAGCAATTTAATATTGAAACTCACAAAATATTGTACAACAACAGCTAATAGTGCTATGTTGGTAAGTACGGTTACCATGCTTGTTGCTTTTTTCAATTGGGGATTAGGTTTAATTTTTGGAGCCTTATTAGCACGAAAAGTTGCAGAAGATGCACAACGTAGAGGTCTAAAACTCAATTATCCAATTATAGGAGCTTCAGGTTATGTTGGTTTAATGGTTTGGCATGGTGGGATTTCAGGATCCGCGCCAATAAAAATTAATGAAAAAGGACATATAAAGTCTTTAATGGATTCGGTTTCCTCTGATGCTACACTGGCAAAAATACCAGAGTTGATAGATTATAGTCAAACAGTTTTTAGTTGGTGGAATTTATTAATATTCGCAATTGTAGTTATTGCCGTTGCTTCTACATTTTATGTAATGGGAAAAAAAGCGGACCCAACAGAAATCAATTTATTGGAATACAATTTGGATGATTCTTCAGAGGTTCCTCAAGATAAAGCAGAGAAACTTGACAGCTCATCAATCTTGGGTTATATAATTGGAGGAATTATTTTAATTACTTTCTTTTTACGTTATCAAAAAGATTTGGCATCGTTAAAAATTACTCCAAACCTTATTAACTTTTTTATGTTTGGTTTAGCGATTATTCTTCATAAGAATGTTAAAAATTTTACTAATGCCGTTGGAAAATCAATATCTGATGTTTCTGGGATTTTGATTCAATTCCCACTGTACTTTGGTATTATGGGAATTATGAAATCTACAGGAATGGTTGCTTTAATTTCTGGATTTTTTGTCTCTATTTCAAATGCTACAACATTACCAATTTTTACTTTTTTTAGTGCTGGTTTAGTGAATATTTTTGTTCCTAGTGGAGGTGGTCAATGGGTAGTGCAAGGTCCAGTAGTAGTAGAATCTGCTTTACAATTAGGAGTTCCATTGCCTAAGGCAATTATGGCGCTAGCCTATGGAGACCAGGTTACAAATATGTTGCAACCTTTTTGGGCGTTACCGTTATTGGGAATTACTAAATTGAAGGCAAAAGAAATTCTTCCATATACATTAATTGCGATGTTCGTTGGAAGCGCTATTTACTTATTAGGATTACTTATTTTTTAATGTATTACTGGTTAGGAGAACATATTGAATTCCCGTCGCATGAATATGCTTCAAAAGAAGGGATTATAGCTTTAGGAGGTGATCTTTCCTCTGAACGGTTAATTTTTGCGTATCAAAACGGAATTTTTCCCTGGTTTAATGAAGGAGAGCCAATAGTTTGGTATTCTCCAGAAGAAAGAATGGTTTTATTTCCTAATGATTTAAAAGTTTCTAAATCTATGAGGCAAGTGTTACGAAAAAGCGACTTTCAAATTACTCAGAATAAAGCTTTTGAAGAAGTAATTTTGGCATGTAAGAAAATTGATAGAAAAGATCAGGATGGAACTTGGATTACAGATGATATGTTTCTGGCTTATATGGAACTACATCGTTTAGGTTATGCTAAATCAATTGAAGTGTGGAAGGAAAATAAACTTGTAGGAGGGTTATATGGAGTTGATTTAGGAAATGGTGTTTTTTGTGGAGAAAGTATGTTTAGTAAAGCAAGTAATATGAGTAAAGTTGCATTCATTCATTTGGTTAAAAGTTGTGGTTATAAATTAATTGATTGCCAAGTTCATAATGATCATTTAGAAAGCCTAGGGGCAAATGAGATAAGTAGAGCTGAGTTTTTGGCGTTTTTGAGATAGAAATAAAAAAGGTGTCTCGTTTACAAACAAGACACCATATAATCCCCATAAAGTTTCACCTTAACGCGTGAATACACTTTAAAATTTGAAGAAAGGTGCCTTTTTACAGACACCTTTGATTAATTCATTCACTTTGGTTTTAAACATATTTAGATGAAAACTCAAAAGCCCTGAGCGTCAAGAAATTCTCCCAATACTTGACGTAATTATTTGTGAATGAATGTAATAGAACATATATAGGTTTGAGAGGAATGTTTATTACAAAGGTCTTTTAAAAAGCTTTTGTTGAGGTTCTTTTTTTTAACCTATAGAAGTTTTTTTAAGAATAAAGGTGTTCTTTTTTTACTTTTTTGTTCTTTTTTTTTCGGATATGACAGAATAGAGTAAATCGTATTAAATTTTGACGATATTTGTGCATGTCTAAAAAACTACTATTACTTATCATTTTAATGATAAGTGCCCCCCTAAAATCTCAGGTCAAAGAGTCAAAAAAAAGACAGCCAATTGAATCTCTTTGTAACCTAATGCTTAGTGAGGCCAATACGGTAAGCCTAACTAAAACATATACCAGAGCCCATAAACTTCTTAAATCCATTCAAAACAATCAGCAAATCTTGCATAATAAAGTAATCGAAAATGTAAGAAGCCAGTCGTATTTGAATATTATGAATTATCATGTCGCGAATCATGATTTTGATTCGGTTATTCACTACCAAAATTTAATTAAGAATAGTAGTCATGATCTTTCTGTTTTAGGAAAAACGGAAATGCATTTAGCAAAAATTTATGCTAAGAAAAGTGATTACTACAAATCACTAGATAGTTTTTACAAAGCAATCGACTTTTTTGAAAGAAACGATGATGTGGAAAGTCAAATTGAAAGTTACATCGCTGTAGGAATGTTCTACCGAAAAATAAACAGTATTGACTTGTCAACTGAGATTGACTCCATTTTAATGAATAAATATCTGTTTAAATCGAAGGATGATTATTACAATAAAAGAATTTACATCAATCATGCTTCTCATTTAGCTTCTTTAGGATTAGAGAAACAATCTATTGGAGTATTACAGAATATCAATCCAAATTCTTTAAAAAGTAATGTTGTTAAGAAGTATTATTATAAAGAATTATTTGAGATGTTCTCAATAACTAATCAACTTGATTCTGCTCGAAAATACATTCATAAAGCATATGCTAATCCAGAATTTAAATTACCATGTGATAATGCCAATAAAACTATTGGACTTGCATTTTTAGCTTTTAAAGCTCAAGATTATCCAACAACTTTAATGCACTTAGATAAAGTAAAGGAAAGTGAGTTTTTTACCAGAGTAAGCGATTTTACAAAGCTAAAAATGTTTAAAGTGGAATATCTTTCTCATAAAACTCTAGGCAATTATCAAAAATCTTTGAAAGCTTACGAAGATTATTTCAAAGTACGTAATTCTTTAAAAAGTTTTCATATCAATGCCAGAGCATCCATTTTAAATTTTAAACTCAATTACGATGAAAAAATTCTAGAATTAAAGGAGATTAATAGAGTAAGTGATTTATTCCTTCAACAACGAAAGAAATTCTACATTCTCTACACGTTTTTAATTACATTTTCAGTTCTTGCATTTATCTTTTTCATCTTTCATTCTAAAAGAAAAAAAGAGCGTTTACAGTTGTTTTATGAGTATGAGAAAATAAAAGCCGTAACCGATTATAAAAATCGATTTATAGAGAATTTATCACATGAAATTAGTACACCAATTACTATTATTATTGGTTATTTGAGGTTAATTGCTAATAATCCGATGGAATATTCGAAGGTGATAAAATATACGAATTTGGCTAAACGAAGTACTGAAAATATTGCGAATTCACTTACTAATTTCTTGACACTTTCTAAACTAGAGAAAGAACATGTAAATTATAAAACGTTGTCTTTGCCTCTTGGGAAATTTATTGAAGATTGCGTATTGTCATTTCAAGGTGTTGCTGAAATTAAGAACATAGCGTTGTATTATAAATCTAACATTAATGTTAGTGAAGATTTAGAGTACGATTATGATAGCTTAAAGAAGATAATTAACAATTTAGTTTCAAATGCTATTAAATATACTCCACCACAAAAATCAATTTATTTTACTGCAGAACTTTTAGAGAAAGAGATTTATATCACTGTAAAAGATGAAGGAATTGGAATAGATAAAAAGGAACAAGAATTTATTTTTGACCGATTCTATCAATCAAAACAAAATCAAATTTATGGAGGTTTTGGAATTGGGTTATCTTTAGTAAACGAATTGATTTCAAAATTGAAAGGAAGTATTTCCTTAGATAGCGAAAAAGGAATTGGAAGTGTTTTTAAGGTGAATTTACCAGTGACTTTAAAGAATTACAAATCTTATTTGAAAGATGAGAAATTTGTCTTTAAGAACATTACAACAGAAACTCAAATTGAAGTTGAAGATCCAGATGATGCACCATCTATTTTAGTGGTAGATGATAATATTGAAATTATTAATTATATCAATGAATTATTATCTCCTAAATTCAATTGTACGTTTGCTTTCGATGGAGTAGAGGCCTTAGGTAAGATTTTAGAATTACATTTTGATGTGATTTTATGCGATTTAAGAATTCCAATTTTAAATGGTTATGATTTAAAAGCGCAATTAAATAAACATGAGCGTACTAGAGATATTCCATATCTGTTAATGACAACATCAATAAAAGATTTTGCAGAAGGGAAGCAGAATAAACTTGGAATAAAAGATTATTTGGTTAAGCCTTTTAAAGATACAGAGCTATTAACTAGAATTAACATTTTAATAGAAAAGGAACAGTATCAAAAACAATTGCAAAGTCTTGATAAAAGTGCTGTAAATTATAGTGGAGCTTATGCAGATTTAATGAAAAAAGTGAATACTATAGTTATCGAGAATATTAACGATAAAGATTTTAGTGTGAATAAACTTGCGAAGTTGTGTGGATATAGTCACAAACAGTTCTCACAAATTATCAAAGAAAAGTCAGGTTTATCTCCAGTAAAGTTAGTACTCGAAATACGATTATTAATGGCTTATGACTTAATTATTAATAACACCTATCAATCTATAAATGAAGTTATTTTTGCGGTTGGATTAAATAGCCGATCGTATTTCAATAAAGTATTTACAAATAGATTTGGTGTGAAGCCGGGTAAACTTGTAAAAAAGATAAAAGTAGAAGATTTATAACTTAAAAAGTTACTCTAAACACTACGTTCGGAGTAGTTCGAAGTCCTATAATACGTTCTTCTGAAATTTCAGAATTGTCACTATTAATATTGAAAAATCGATCAATTTGATTGGTATGGTTGTAGATATTCAAAAAAGAAACACCAATTCTTGCTTTTGTGTTTTTACGTTTTCCTAATTTAAAATCATAAAGTATACTTCCATCTAATTTATGATAGCTTACTAAACGCGTATTGTTTTGAGAACCATATTCTAAAAAGGATTCGGTTTCATTGTTTTCATTGGTAAATGTGCCAATTCCAGAAGGAGTAGAAAAAGGTTTTCCTGTGGCAAAATGCCAGCCTAAAGAAAACTGAAATCGTTTTAATTTATAGGTGTTGGAAAAGCTAATAACATGTCTTTGATCAAAATTCCCAGCGAAGTTTCCGTTTTGTAAATCTCCAAAATTAAACAACGTTTTACTTAAAGAATAACTCAACCAAGTTCTAAAACGTTTAATCCTTTTTTTAATTAAAATGTCAATTCCATAAGCCGAGCTTTTACCAGAAAAATAACTATCAGTAATAGCGTTTGAATTGAATCCTCGTGTTGAGGTGGTTAATCCTTCTGTGTATCTGTAATATCCTTCGATATCTAGTTTCCAGTTGTTTTTATCAAATAAAAATCCAGTTGTGAGTTGGTAATTACTAAGAATAGGAATGTCGTCATTATCGGCCAAAGCCCAAACATTATTATGTAATCCTAATTCATTAAACTCAAACGTAATTAATTGGCTAATAGCTTGATTTTTTATTTCTCCTGAACTTTTGAATTTGAAATGTGGATTAATATTATAATTCATATAAAATCTTGGTTCGAAGAATGTTTTATTCAATTTTCCATATCTACTAACACGCAATCCAGAATTCACAAACCATTTTTTAGAAGTATATCTATATTCACCAAAAATATTTATAGCATTTAAAGAGTTGTTTTCTATTTCATCTTCTAAACTTCCTTCAGGAAAGTCGATTAAAGAATTCACATTATAATCATTGTATTCAAGACCTAGAAGAAGTTTTTTAGAAGGAGTAAAACGGATTTCTGATTGAAAAGAAATACCAAAATCTTTTACCGAATTAGTTCTATTATAACTTTCACTATCAACAGTTGTTGTTTCAATTAAACTATTATCAGATTGATAATCTGAATAATTAATGTTACTACTCAGTTTTAGATTTTGAGAAACAGAATGATCAGTTTGAAGGCTAAATCCACTATTTTTTAAATCTAGTTTATCATTAGAAGTTTCACCTTCGAAAGTTGAATTTGCATAATCTAATTCATTTCTAACAAATAAACTACTGAAGTTAATTCTGTTTTTATCATTAATCTTCCACGTTGTTTTTGCGTTAAAGTCAACAAAATAAAATTGATCTTTTAAAACGGTTAATTCTTCTTCTCTAGTTTGCGTATTAATATCTTCTATTTTGGTATTCTGGAACACTTTATTCCCCAGTTGTTGATAGGTAATTGAGTTGAAAACATCTGTTAAAGATCTTCTAGAAGATACAACAAGTCCTAATTTATCTTTGATAATTGGAAGTTTAATATAAGCGTCCGCATTTAAAAGGTTACTTCCAACTCCAACTGAAGTTTTCTCTAAAATATCATCCGAGGAATGCATGTCTATAATTCCCGAAATTCGATTTCCGTACTTCGCACTTGCACCACTTCTATAGATATTGACTCTGTCGGTTATATATGGATTGAAAGCTGAAATCATTCCGAATAAATGACCTTGATGGTACATTTTAATTCCATCCCAGAGCACTAAATTTTGATCAGGAGTTCCACCTCTAATATGAAGATTCGTAGCAGATTCTGTTGGACTCGAAACTCCAGGTAACAATTGCAAACTCTGTAAAACATCCGGTTCAACCAAACCTGGTAAAACGCCCATTTGAGTTGGATTTAAGATTATTGATCCATCCTCTTTATTCTGATCAAAACCAGAAGTTAAATATTCAGAAACGATTTGAACTTCGTCTAATATATAAGACGGATTGGTTTTGTCTTTACCTTTTAAAATAATATTTTTTCTATCAATATATTCAGAAGCTATACGATTTTGAATTTCTATTTCTAGCAAAAAAAGATCTACATCGATTGTTCCAGAATAACTAAATTTTTGATGTTCTAGTATCGAATTGTTATAAGAAAAACGAACCTCAAAGTGTTGTTCAATCTCTTGAATAACTACTTTCAAATCCTTTTTATCGTAAGAAACTTTTAGTTCTTGTGCGTTGATATCAAAGAAACTAAAGCAGAATAAAAATAGAATCGCAAATAAGGGCTTCACTAATATTTTTGAATTTTAACTTTGTTATCCTCAAAGCTAAAAGGAATATTCATAGAAACAAAAATTGTTTTTAAAGCAGTTTCTAAATTATCATGAGAAAATCTTCCTGTAAAGTTTCCTGGTTTTACATTGGCCTTACCATCAATCTTAATATTAAACTGACGTTCCAATTCGTTAATAACTTCAATAATTGGTGCGTTGTAAAAACTACTTTGTTTATTTAACCAACTTGGTTTTTCAATTTCTAAAGTATATGCTGACGTTATATTGTTTTTGAAACTAAGCGCTTTTCCCTTGGTTAAAATTACCTCTTTTTGATTTGGTATTTCAACTTTCACCTTACCCTCATAACAAATCACATTAAAGAAATTCTCTCTTGAATTGACTGTGAACTGAGTTCCTAAAACACTTACAATTCCTTGAGCTGTTTTTACCTCGAATTTCTGTCCTTTCTCAACTTTAAAATAGGCTTCACCTGTTAAATCAACCACTCGATTATCTTTCCAACCGAAGCGTTTGTGAGAAACTTTAGAATCAGCATTTAAAGTAACTTGAGAGTTATCAGGTAAATTAAAATCAAGTTGTTCGGCTAATTGTGTAGTATAGGTGATGTTTTGAAAGAACAGCAAATAGCTAAATACTAATACTAACGAGGCTGCAATTCCGCTCAGCCAATATGGATTTAATGATCTACTTTTATTAGACTCTTTAGCTTTTTCAATCTCAATTTTTGAAAGTGTTTTTGCAAAATTAGAGTCGATATCAATTTCAGGGTATTCTGCAGAATTTAGAGTGTTTATAATATGTTCATATTGCTCGTAATCTTCAGATTCCTGAAAGTTTTTAAGTTCATTTTCTGAAAGCTCATTCGCAAGCCATCGGGCTAAAAAGGTATCATCGTATTTTTGTGCCATAAAACTTATTATGAGTTGTTTATGTGTACAACCGGTTTGTTTTAAAAAACCCTATTATATTTTATAATTTTTAATATCCTTACGTAAACTGGTAAGTGCCGCATGCATTCGTTTTTCAACTGTTTTAATTGAAATATCTAGCATTTCGGCAATTTCTTTATATTTCTTTTTCTCAATTCTGTTCAATAAAAAAACTTCTCTATCTTTTTCTGTGAGCTTATTAATTGCGTTATTCAATTCTTGTTGAAATTCTTTTTGACGAAATAGAAATTCTGGATCTTCATTATTTACAGAACCAGACTTCACAGTTTTGTATTTTAAGACAACTTTTTGATGTTCATATTCGTTAAAAAAAGCATTCTTAGTAAGTGTAAAAAGATAAGATTTAGCTTTGTCGAAGGGAACTTTAGCACAGTTTTTCCAAAGTTTTACAAATGCATCCTGACATAAATCTTGAGCTTGTTCCATGTTTCCACATTTGGAATAAATAAAATTACAAACCACTTTAAAGTATTGATTAAATACTTTTTGAAAGATGCGTTCTTCGCAAATTGAACCTAATGATTTCGCCATACATTTTTAAAAGTTGAAACAAATATAAAAATTTCTATAGGGTAATTTTTGGAATTCCTGTTAGGCTGGTATAAAAACAAAAACGCCCTAAAATATGACCCAAAGTTTTAATACAACGATGAAAGTTTTAATTGTATTGGCTCTGATATCAATGAGTTTTAAAATTAAACCAATTAAAGAGTCATTTGAAACTTTTTTGCCGAGTAAAGTGTATCAAGTGAATTATAATTTTTTCACGAAATCTAAAGACAAGAAGATTTTTGTAAAAACATATTTGCCAAGTAATAATGAACGACAACGAATAGAAAAAAGAGAAGAAAAGTCTAACAAAATGGACTTTAAAGTGAAACGTGAAGGTGAAAATAAAAGAGGTATTTGGAGATCTACTACCAAGAGTAAATTTTACACAATTAAATATAGTTTCATCTTTAAAGGAAAAGCAACAAAATACAAAATAGCAGATAATTTATCGATTCCTGTTACCTACAGTCGTAATAAGTTTACGTATTTAAAAGAGGAGGAACATATTGAAGTACACCATCCGAAAATAGATTCACTAGCTAATTCTTTAACAAAAGATAAGAATGATTTAAAATCCTTAATAAAATGTCTTTACGATTATGTACATGAGATTCCATCTGCGCCAATTCGAGATTTAACAAGTGCATTAAGAGCATTTGAACAAAATCAAGCTTCGTGTAATGGTAAAGCAAGATTATTTGTTGCGTTATGCAGAAATAAAGGAATTCCTGCCAGATTAAAAGGAGGACTAATTTTAGAAGAAACTAAAAAGAGAACATCTCATTTATGGAGCGAAGTTTATGTTCAAGGAAAATGGATTCCTTTTGATGTTTTGAATAATCATTTTGCATATTTACCCGCTCATTATCTTGAGATTTATACTGGAGATCATTTTTTAATTACACATACTCCAAATATTTTATTCGATTATAATTACGAGATTAAAAAAGGAAATCATATTCCATTTATAGATGCAACTACTACCAACGGATTATCAAACCATCCTGTTTCTTTTATTGGACTTTTGCATAGCAACTTAATATCTAAACACATTTTAGATTTTTTATTGCTACTTCCACTTGGCGGATTACTAATTGCTTTGTTGAAGAATGTTATTGGGTTAAAAACTTATGGAATATTCCTGCCAATTTTAATCTCATTTACATTCACAACTACAGGTCTTTTTACGGGGTTGTTTCTATTTCTACTAATCACGGTTTTAGTGGTGTTAATATCAGTTCCATTGCATAAATGGGGATTGCTACATACTCCGAAAATGGTTGTTGTTTTATCAACTTCAGTGATTATGATTTTAGCCTTAATATCAATCGGATTACAATATAAAATACACTGGTTACAATCGCTTTCTTTTTTTCCAATCATTGTCACTGCTATTACCGCAGAAAGATTTACAAGAGCAATTGAAGAAGATGGATATGATAGTGCCTTAAGAAAAATGGGACAAACATTGATTGCAATTTTATTGTGTTATTTAGTTTTCTCATCAGACACTATAAAAATCACGCTGTTAGTATTGCCGGAATTATTTTTAATCATTATCGTAATGTCTTTAATGTTAGGGAAATGGATTGGGTTAAGATTGTTCGAATATCAAAGATTTAACGCAATAATACCTTAATGTTATGATGAATTTATTTAAGAAAAGTTTGAATAATAGTTTCGAGGCAATGGGAATTAACGAACGTAATGTGTCTTTAATTTATCCTAATAACAATAGAAAATATTACAAGTTAGCAGATGATAAAGTTCTTGCGAAAGAAATTCTAGATGAAAACGCCATTCCCTGTGCTGATACTTATGCGGTTATTGAAAAGATTAGCGGAATTCAAAAAGGTTGGGAACTGGTTAAAAAGTATGATAAACTAGCTATAAAACCTGCCAACGGAAGTGGAGGAGGAGGTATCAAAATTTTGAAAAAAGACAATAAAGAGAATTGGATAAGTAGTGGAAAGATAATTCATGAAGAAGAGATTTTCCTCCATATGGCATCAATTATAATGGGTCAATATTCCTTGGGATCTGATGATCGTGTGCTCATTGAAAAATGTATAGAATCTCATTCTTTCTTTCACGAGATTTATCCAGCAGGAGTTCCAGATTTTAGAGTAATTCTATTGAATAAAAAACC
The DNA here is from genome assembly GCF_964036595.1 of Tenacibaculum sp. 190524A05c. NCBI lineage: Bacteria > Pseudomonadati > Bacteroidota > Flavobacteriia > Flavobacteriales > Flavobacteriaceae > Tenacibaculum > Tenacibaculum platacis. The sequence goes on from NZ_OZ038523.1 coordinate 3,505,321, forward strand.
AGTGATGTCCATGTTACGAGTTCCAACAGATAAATCGGATGGAAAAGCGAATTTACATCAAGGTGGTTTAGGAATTGGAATTAACATGGAAGACGGAACCTTGACTTATGCCTATGATGGTAAAAACTACTTTGAAGTTCATCCGGATAATATGAATCAAATCTTTGGCAAGAAAATTCCGTATTGGGATGAAATTTTAGAAATCTCCGTTCAAACAGCTGCAAGTTTTCCGCTGAATTATTTAGGTGTTGATATTGTTATAGATCAGCAGTTAGGACCATTAATAATGGAAGTAAATGTTCGTCCAGGTTTGGGTATACAACTCGCTAATAAAACCGGCATGAAAAAAGTTTTAAAAAATCTATAGGGTTTTATTTAAAGAACCTGTTTACCAATCAAAGCACAAAATATGAAGTATCAAAAATCACCATTCCCATACGTATTCCTTCTTGTAGGGATTTTATCCATCTCAGTTTATTCTAATCTGGTAACCGATAAACAAATTAATGCACCAATTGTGCATACCATAAAAGCAAATGAATTGCCTGAAAAAACAATTGTTAAGGTAAAAGAAGTTCCAAATAAAGAGCTAGAACTTGTTGCAGTAAAATAAAAATCATTCAATTTTTTAAGAATAAAATATATGAAGTACACAATAGTATTTATTAGTGTTCTAGTAACCCTTTGTGCCCATTCTCAAGTAAAAGTTTCATTTTCTTCACTAAGCGGATACGAAACAAACATTTATAAATCACCAAGCTCATTTGTTTCAGAGGACGAATTACTAGATAGGAATGATTTGTTTGCAAGCAGTGCATATCAAGATGGTATCATTCAATTTAAGTATGGTAAAAACTGGAAGAACAGTAATTTAAAAATCAGTTTTACTCCAGAGATTCGCTATTACTTTTCACAAGAAGATGCACGAAGAATTGTATTAAATGGACGAGTAAAGTATGGTTATAATTTTTCTCGAACTACAAAATGGGAAAACTCATTTAGTTTCAAAAATAAAAATCAAAAAGGACAAGATTTAGATGCTAATGAATTGAGTACACCTTTAGGGTATAATAGAATAAACCTAGAGTCTAAAGTATCTTTTCGATTGTCAAAGAAGAATCGAACAGCTATCAGTTTGAGTTATGGAAATAAAAGTTTTGATGCTTCGGAAAGCAGACAAGTTTCATATGATATTTATGGATTAAACTTAAGTACGAAGCAAGTTCGTTGGAAAAATCACTTACTACATTCTTACGGAGTAAATATTGGTTTTTTCGGAAGAAAATACACTTTGTTTAGTTTGGAAGATGAAACGAATTCATTCCGAACATGGAACTATTTTAATGCAGAACTATTCTACAAGTTTCCATTTCATAAAAAGTTAAGTGTTCAACCTGAATTTGGTTTTGAGAAGAGAATGGATGAAACAAGTAATCAGTTTGGATATAACGAGTTTTCTGCAGGTTTCAAATTGAAATACTCGTCAGACAAGTTTCTTTTAAACCTTACTCCAAATTTCTCATTTAGATCTTTTGACCAGCTAAATACATCTGGTAGTTCAACTCAAAAATTGAATTACAAGTATATAAGAGCAAACATGAATTTAGAATATAAGTTGAATAAAAGATTTTCGATTACTTCAAGAGCATATGTAATTGATAGAAATTCAAACAACAACAATATAAATACGACTGCATATCGCTCGTATCACAATAATTATTTCGGATTGGGTTTAAAGTTTATTTTTTAAGGGGATAGGTTTTTGATAAACGTCATTTAAGCCCAATCAACGAAATAACTTAAAGTTTTAGTAATTTATTAGTAGTTTAATTGTTAAATGGTTTTCTGATTTTTCAGAAAGAAAAAGAGGTCTCAATTGAGACCTCTTTTAATATATAAACTAATTTTAATTATTTTGGATCAAGAATATCATTAATTCTATCCACAGCATCTTGGAAATGATAACGAGTAATCGTATTTCTAGCAGCAGCAATATTTCTTTGAAGATCACGCTTTAAACGTTTTAATTCTCCTCTTACTACTGGTTTAATATCAGACTGACTCACATTCACTCCAGTTTGTTTAAAGTAACCACCATTATTTGTAGCTCTTTGATTTTTTGCTTTATTTAATAAGAAATCCATTCGATCTAAATATGCTCTTTGTAAATTTCTTTTATAAGCATCAACAGATTTGTTTGCTGAATATAATTCTTTCCAAACTCCTCTACGTAAATCATTCATCATTTCTAATAAAGTATACGCCTTAGCACCATTTGAAGTCTCGTTTTCAACTAAACGAACCATTCTTCCTGGTTTTAAAATACGATTTAACGTACGAACTTGTAAAGAACGAATTCTTTCTCCAGTTCCTGAGAATTGAGTTTTCTCCGCAATGTTTTTATCAATTAACCATGTTGGTGTTGTGAATAATTCCTTATTGATAAAACGTAAAGCATTTTTTTGATGAGATTTAGAAACAGGAGTATACACAGCACCCTCTTGTCCAACTGCTTTGTAATGTTCGTAAACACCACCAATATTAGAACTTACATGTCCCATATATCTATTGAATTGACCTAAAAGTTGTCCGTACATTGTGTTTAATTCCTCATACGTTTCACCTTCTTCGGTTGTCCATTCTTCTAAACGAGGTAAAATTCTTTTTAAGTTTTTAATCCCGTAAGTACTCGCTTTAATAGCATCATCACCAATATCCTCAGTTTGAGAACTAGGATCAATAATATTTACTACTTGTTGGTGACCAAATCTATACACTGGATTTCCAGCTCTTTTTCTAATCCAAGAATTTAAAATTGGCTTTTCTTCCTTTGCAGTTTTATCTAAGATTGGTCTGTACCCCCAATTAATAGAATACTTATCATAAGGACCAATATTTGGCATCATTGCCACTCCTTTATCTTCTGGTTGTGCTACATAATTAAAACGTGCGTAATCCATGATAGATGGTGCAGTTCCAAATTTCTTAGTAAATGAAGCAGAACGTAAAGAATCAACAGGATATGCAACAGAACTTCCCATGTTATGAGGTAACCCTAAAGTATGACCAACTTCATGAGCAGAAACAAAACGAATTAATCGTCCCATGATTTCATCTTTAAATTTATTCGAACGAGCTTCTGGATTGATAGCAGCTGTTTGAATAAAATACCAATTATGTAATAAGGTCATTACATTATGATACCAGTTAATATCTGATTCTAAAATCTCTCCTGATCTTGGATCACTTACGTGAGGTCCGTTTGCATTTGGTATTGGAGAAGCTAAATAGCGCACAACTGAATAACGTACATCTTCTGGACTCCATTCTGGATCTTCTTCTTTTGTTGGAGGATCTTTCGCTAAAATTGCGTTTTTGAATCCTGCTTCTTCAAAAGCGACTTGCCAATCTTCAATTCCTTGTTTGATGTATTTACGCCAAACTTTTGGAGTTGCTCTATCAATATAATATACAATTGGTTTCTTAGGTTCTACTAATTCACCACGCTTGAATTTTTCAATGTCTTCATCTTTTACCTCTAATCTCCAACGATCTAAATAGGTTAAAGATTTACTTTTTTGTGCATCTAAACCATAATCTGTTTGAGATCTTGCAAACCAACCTACACGACGATCGAAATATCTACGTTTCATAGGTTTTTCTGGAAGTAAAATCATAGAGTTACTTAACTCAATAGAAATAGATCCAACACTTCTATTTGAAGGTGGCTGATTCGATAAATATGTCTTTACATGACGAATTTCAATGTTCTTCGGATAACTACTAATACGATCAATATAAGAACGCTCTTTATCCATACGAGTTACTTTGTATTGTTTTCTTCTGAATTGAGGAAAACCGATAGCTTTTACGTCTTTTGAAAATAACGGAGTAGCATCAATTACAGTAGCTGAAGAATCTTTACTAAATGCTTTAATTGGAAAAGAAAATAATATCGGTTCGAAGTTTGAGTTAACCACTGCTTCATGAACAGGTAAAATACTATCTGCAACTACAGAATGAGAAACTACACGTAATAAGATTTTTTTATGTTTCTTTTGCCATCTAAGAACTTGTGTATTTTGTTTTCCTCCACCAAAACCAATTCCGCTTGCAGTTTTTGCGATTCTAGTTACCATTAACATTTCTTTTCCTAATAAAGAATCAGGGATTTCGAAAAGATAACTTTGGTCTTTGGTATGTACTTTAAAAAGACCTTCATCTGTTTTATGTTTTTTAGTAACAACCTTTTCATACGGTTGTATTGCTCCTTTTTTAGGTTTTGGTTTCGGAGCTTTTGCGGCAACCTCTTTACCTTTTTTGTCATTTTTCTTGTTTCTCTTTCTTCTTTGAGCTTCAATATCTAAAGTAGCTCCAAAAACAAAAAGTAAGGCCAAGAACCTTGTAAGTAATTTTGTATTCATGGATTTTTTATTGAAAAATTAGTCGAAATTAAGAAACGCTATATCATATAATCTTAATTATATGTTAAAGAGATTTTGGTTTTCTTAATAAAAACAAAACGAAAAGATTTCTTTATTTTTAAACATTCTTAAAAGCCGATTAAATGAAGAAATATATTTTGCTAAATCTTTTATTGCTAGCATTTACAAGCTGTGTTGTGAGTAGTTCTAAAGATAATAATGAAAAAGAAGAAGAAGTTAAAAAGGAATCAACAAAGCTTTTTCCGGAGTTAAAGCCGGATAGGTATAATGTTGCTTTTTTAATTATGGATGGTACGTATAATACCGAATTAACAGCACCGTTTGATATTTTTCAACATACCATTTTTAGAAAAGGAATCAAGGCTATGAATGTATTTACGGTAGCAGATACAGATGAAGCAGTAACTACATTCGAAGGTATGAGAATTATGCCTGATTTTAATTACAAAAAAGACAGTCTGCCTAAAATTGATATTCTTGTAGTGCCAAGTGCGGAGCATCATTTAGATTCTGATTTGGAGAATAAAGACATGATTCGTTTTGTTCAAAAAGTTGATAAAGAAGCAGAGTTTATTACTTCACATTGTGATGGAGCATTTGTTTTAGCAAAAGCTGGTGTTTTAAAAGACAAAGTATCTACAACCTTTCCTTCTGATATTGATAAAATGAGAACAATGTTTCCTGAATTAGATATTCGTAAAGAAGTGCTTTTTGTTCATGATGGAAAATATATTACTTCTGCTGGTGGAGCTAAATCTTTTGAAGCAGCTTTATATTTATGCGAGTATTTATATGGTAAAAAGATTGCTCAATCTTTAGCTGGAGGATTAGTTATAGATTGGAATAAGGATGACGTACCTCATTTAATCGTCAAAAAATAGTTATTTCAAAATTTCGGGATTTTTATAACCTGTAAAAAATCCAATTGCATATGAGATTACAGTAATAAATATTGCGATAATCAGTATTGTAATTAATGAAACCACACAAAATCTTAAAAATTTAAGAATATATTGTTTTGTTGTTAAATCATACATTTTACCGAATGTATACAAGTAATAAGCAATAAAACCAATGGTGCCAAAAGGATATATCTTTGGTGAAATTAACATCGCGACTAAAAAGAAAACAATAGATATATACATTGTTGTACCTTGTATATAGGAGTTTATTATAATATGTTCCCCGTAATTATTAGGTTTTCTAAAAGTCATGTAACTAATAAAAGCATAAAACGGAAGAAATAAGAATGAAATGATATTGAAATATCTAACGAAGATATCATAGTATGTATCTCCGAGTTTTAGTGCTAGTTCTGCCTCTTGTTGTTGTCGTTTTAGTTTAGCAATTTCTTTTTCAGATAAATGAGTTAATTTAGAAAGATCGATGTTTGCTTTTTCTTTAAGTGTCTCGGTTCTATTTTGATTAAAAGAGTTATTTACATCAATAAATTCTTTGGAATAAAAATTAAATACAATTAGAGATAATGCTGCTCCTACAGCCAAATAGGCGAATGGATTCACATATTTTTTTCGAGCACCATCAAGATAGTCTTTTAGTACTTCATGTGGTTTGGAAAACATTTTACGTAATGTATTCGCGTATAGACTATCTAAACCAAAACTTGCGAAAAGTTCACTTAGCAATAACTTAAAAGTAATCCTGTTTTTTACAACTTTAGCACCACACTTATCACAGAAAGAAGCATCATGTTCAAGCTTATGCCCACAGTTTTTACAAGTCATTTTCAATAGAATTTTGGTTAATCAACTCCAAATATATGTGATTTAGTTAATATTTGCCGTATTTTTGCACTCTATGAGAATAAGACGATTATCTGATTGGTTACCAACTACTAATAAGGAAGTTAAGTTGAGAGGTTGGGAAGAACTAGATGTAATTTTGTTCAGTGGAGATGCTTATGTTGATCATCCATCGTTTGGACCTGCAGTAATAGGTCGTATCTTAGAAAGTTACGGCTTACGTGTAGCAATTGTACCGCAGCCTAATGTTAACGATAATTTACAAGATTTTACAAAGTTAGGAACACCTAATTTATTCTTTGCTGTTACTGGTGGATGTATGGATCCAATGGTAAGTAATTATACCGCTAGTAAAAGAAAGAGAGATAAAGATGCCTATACTCCAAATGGAGATATTGGTTTTAGACCCGATTATGCTACATCTGCGTATACCAAAATTTTAAAAGAAAAGTTCCCAGACGTTCCTGTATTAATTGGAGGAATTGAAGCTTCCTTACGAAGAGTAACGCATTATGATTATTGGTCAGATAAGTTATTACCAACTATTTTAGAAACTTCTAAAGCGGATATGTTGGTATACGGGATGGGAGAACAACCCTTACGTGAAATTGTAGAATTACTACAAAAAGGAGTTCCGTTTTCAAGCTTAAGAACAATCAAGCAAACGGCATTTTTGGTAAATGAAGATGAAAAAACTCCAAAGAACAAGAACTGGGAAGATGTAGAAATTGCTTCTCATGAAGATTGTTTATCAGATAAGAAAACTTTTGCTTCTAACTTTAAGGTTATTGAGCAAGAATCAAATAAATTAATTGCTCGACGAATTTTTCAGAAAGTAGGGAATAAGCAATTAGTTATCAATCCACCTTATCCAACAATGACGGAAAAAGAGATTGATGCCTCATTTGATTTACCATATACAAGATTACCACATCCTAAGTATAATAAGCGTGGACCAATTCCTGCTTTTGAGATGATTAAATTCTCAATTAATATTCACAGAGGTTGTTTTGGAGGATGTAGTTTCTGTACTATCTCTGCACACCAAGGTAAATTTATTGCAAGTAGAAGTCAAGAATCAGTTTTAAAAGAAGTTGATAAAGTGGCTCAAATGGATGACTTTAAAGGGTATTTATCTGATATTGGTGGTCCTTCTGCAAACATGTATAAAATGAAAGGAAAAGTACAGTCAATTTGTGACAAATGTGTTGCACCTTCTTGTATTTCACCTGTAATTTGTAGTAATCTTGATACATCTCATAAACCTTTAACGGAATTATATAAAGCGGTAGACAAGCATCCAAAAGTAAAGAAATCATTTATTGGAAGTGGAATTAGACATGATATGTTGGTTCCTGAGTTTAATAAAAATGCTGATCCAGAAGAGTTAGATGCGTATACAGAAGAGGTAATGACGAATCATGTTTCTGGAAGATTGAAAGTTGCACCGGAACATACTTCTGATCCTGTTTTAAAATTAATGCGAAAACCATCTTTCAAGTACTTCCATAAGTTTAAAGATCGTTTCGATAAAATCAATAAAAAGAGTAAGTTAAATTTACAATTGATTCCATATTTTATTTCTAGTCACCCAGCTTGTGAACCAGAAGATATGGCAAATCTTGCCGCTGAGACTAAAGATATGGGATTCCAATTGGAACAAGTACAAGGATTTACTCCAACTCCAATGACAGTAGCAACTGTAATTTATTATAGTGGTTATCATCCATACACATTAAAGCCTGTTAAAACGGCTAAAACTCGACAAGAAAAGTTAGATCAACATAAGTTTTTCTTTTGGTACAAAAAGGAAAACAGAAAGTGGATTAAAGATACGCTGAGTAAAGTAGGTAGAAATGACTTAGTTCAGAAGTTGCTTCCTAACGACAGTTCTTGGAGAAAGAATAAACCAGGAAAAACTAAAAACACATTTGATGATACGGTTACTTCGGTAAAGGAATCACGAAGAAAAAATAAAGGATTTAAGAAGAAACGAAGAAGATAAACTTAAATCTAATCAATAAAAAAAGGCACACTTTTAAAGTGTGCCTTTTCTATTTTATTTAAGAAGAATTAGTTCAATTCTAATTCAGCAACTAAATCAAATTCGTCGTAAATAGCTTTGTCTTTTAAGTTATCAAAGAAGCTTGAAGATCCGTACTTAATCCCAAACTTTGTTCTATCTACTTTTAAAGAAGCAGTAGCTTTAGTACCATTAATTGAAATTAAAAAGTTTACTTTTTTAGTAATTCCTTTGATGGTAAGATTAGCTGTTACTTCATAAGCATTACTTCCTGTTGATTTAACTTTTGTGAAGTTTAATGCAGAAGTTTGGTGTTTTTCAACTCCAAAAAAATCAGGAGATTTTAAGTGTCCGTCTAAACCTTTTTTAGCCTTTCCAGATAAGTCCGTTGTGTTAATAGTTGTCATGTCTATTGTAATTGAACCACCTGATAATTGGTTATCATCAAAATTTAAATAACCCGACTTAACAGTTACCGTTCCGTTATGAGAACCTGTAACTTTATAAGCTTTCCATTCGATTTTACTTTTACTAGTGTTGATTTGCTTTGTTTCTCTTTTACTAGTTGTGAAAGAGAGTGTGAATAAAGAAATTAGAGCGATACCTAATCCTTTTTTTATTGAATTTCTCATTGTACTAATTTTTGTATTAAAATGTATACAACAAAGTTCTTGAAGATTAATGGTTTGGAAAATGATCTATCTTATAAAATAATGTTAAACTAGTTTAACTTTTATCCTCTTTTGCAATCTGACTTTTAATTCTACTTAAAAATTCTTTAGTAATTCCAAGATAAGAAGCTAACATGTATTGTGGAATTCTACTTTCAATTGTAGGATAATTCTCTTTAAAAAAGAGATAACGTTCTTTAGCCGTTTTACTAAAATTTCGAACAATCCTTTTTTGAGAAGCAACTAATGAACGTTCCGTTATTTTTCTGAAACAACGTTCGAGCTTTGGGATTTTTAGAAATAATTCTTCTAAATCAATATGATTTAACTGAATTAATTCTGTTTGTTCAATACATTGAACATTATAATCAGCCGGTGTTTGAGTTATAAAGCTCCCCATATCGGAAGCCCACCAATCTTCTATTGCAAACATTAATATGTGTTCCAAACCATCAGGGCTCGCATAAAACTGTTTTGCACAACCTTTTACAATGAAGCTTATATGTTTACAAACATCACCTTGTTGAACCAAATACTGATCTTTTAAATATCTACGATAGGTAACCTTTTCACAAATTAATGTTTCTTCTTCTTCGGTTAAAGAAACAATTCTATTAAAATAATCGATAATTGGAGTAACATTCATAGTTTAAAATAGGAACTTAGTTTTTCAATTAATCGTTATCATCCATTCGTAACTCTTTCCACTTAAAATTACCTTTACTTACTATAGATTGGTATTCTTTATGAAGTTTATTTACATATTCAGGATTGTTTTTGTCGCTTTCACTTGCTAGTCTAGTTTTTAGATATAATTCTTTAAGATAGTGACGTGTTTCTCCATAGATAACCCAAAGTTCTTTATGATTATAAAAGCCATCCCAAGCGGCCAAAATGGTGCTAAGCGCACTAAAAAATAAGGTTAACATTTTTATAACTTCCTTCCAAACAGGGAAGTCATCTCCAATAGCAACTAAAAACGTAATGAGAGCAGAAGAAATTGCTACTGAAATATAAATGTAAAATGATTTTCTTTTATTTTTTGAACTCTTTCTAGAGCTATAGTCTATCATTTTTTGAATCTCATCTTGTAAGATTTCAAAGTTAGAATTATTCTGACTCATACTATTTGGTTGGTTATTTTGACCAAACTAATAAAAAAATCAGAATAAATTAAATCGAATCTGAATCGAGTAGTTGTATGAAGACAAAAAAATAAACCCTCTTTTTAAAAGAAGGTTCATCTCGTATATGTTTATCTGTCGAAGTCTCTTAAGATAATTGTTTGTACAATAAATCAGCAACTAATTCAGATGAAGCTGGGTTTTGTCCTGTGATTAAATGTCCATCTTCAATTGCATAAGGATGCCAATCGTCTCTTTTACTGTAGTTTCCTCCATTTTCTTGTAACATATCTTCAACTAAGAATGGAACAATATCAGTTAATTGCACAGCATCTTCTTCAGTATTACTGAATCCAGTCACATTTTTTCCGTTAACTAATGCTTTACCTTCGATTTTTGTATTCTTAAAAATTGCAGGAGCATGACAAACAGCACCAACAGGTTTGTTATTACTGTAAAAAGCTTCAATTAATTCTATTGAGTTTTTATCTTCAGCTAAATCCCATAAAGGCCCGTGTCCTCCAGGATAGAATACTGCATCAAAATCACTTTCTTTTATCTCAGATAGTGGAGTGGTATTTGCCATATTTTTTAATAACTCGCTGTCTTTAAAGTAGCGTTCTGTAGCAGGAGTTTGAAAATCTGGTAATTCACTTTTTGGATCAATTGGAGGCTGACCTCCTTTTGGAGAAGCAATGGTAATTGATACATTTTTATCTGCTAAATGGTAGTATGGACTAGCAAATTCTTCTACCCAAAATCCAGTTTTTTCGCCTGTATTTCCTAATTGGTCATGACTAGTTAATACGAATAATACTTTTTTCATAAGAGTTGATTTTATTTGAAACAAAATTACATTCCAACGTTCTTATAAAAATTGATGTATGGTAATTAATGACTTTTAGCGATATCTTTTCGAACTCTACTTAAACTTTCAGTAGTTATGCCAAGGTATGATGCGATGTGATAATTTTTAATATGCTTTTCAATATCTGGATACTTATTAAGAAATGCTAAATATCTTTCTTTAGCAGTATTGGTTAAGTTGGCCAATATTCTTTTTTCATGGCGTACTAGAGCTTTTTCTAGTTTTCGGCGAAATAAATGTTCAATCTTCGGACTGAATTTATAAATAGCCTCAAAGTTTTCTTTCGATATTTTGAACAACTGAGCTTTCTTAATACATTCAGTATTCAAAACCGCTTTGTTATCTCCAAAATAGGCTATGTAATCACTAATCCACCAATGTTTAATTGCAAATTGTAACGTATGTTCTTTTCCGTTTTCGTCAATGTGATATGTTCTTAAACAACCATCATAAACGTAATACTGATGATTGATAATATCACCTTGTTTGAATAGAATATCATCTTTATCAACTGAAATGAGTTCAATTTTCTCAGTAATCATATTTTTCTCCTCCTCGGATAAATCAATTCCGTGAAAAATTTCATCAAAAGGAATAGGAATTGGCAATTTGGCTTTCAATAGATTAAGAATTACAAATTTTACAGTCTTCTTTAGGTTGTATTTCGCCTACTAATTTACCGTTCTCATTTAATTTAAACCCACAACAATCCATAAATCCTTGAACAATCATTTTTCGAGCTCTTTGAATTTGAGATTTTACTGTTGGTAGTGGAAGATTCAGTTGACTCGCAATTTCTTGTTGTTTTAAACCTTTTATATCGGCTAAAAATAAAGGAGTTCTGTATTTTTTTGGAAGATTTGTTACAATTCCTCTTAAACAGTCTTTTTCTGTATGAATGTGATCTTCAATTTCCACGGGAATATCGGAGTTGTCGAATGTGATATTTTTCCCTTGAGATTTAAAATGGTCATAAATTGCATTTCTAGTAATCGTAAAAATCCACGATTTTAATTTTGAAGCATCTTTTAATGTATCTAGTTTATTGTGTATTCTAATAAAAGCATCTTGTAAAATATCATCTGCAATAACTTCATCTTTGGTTTTGCTAATGATAAAACGCTTTAAATCTTTATGATATGTAGTCCAAACTTCTTGGGTAGTCATCTTAGTAAATTTACAAAAAATGTCGCTTTGAATATATAATGTATTCAGAGCGACATTTATTTAATTAACAATTGCAATTTGTACAGGTACAGTTTTCACAAGAACAGTTTTTACAGTCATCTGTTGAGCAGCTTGTACAATTGCAAGTACATTGATTTTTATATTCCATGTCTATTATTTTTAAATTCACCTAATAGACTCAGGAACTTTAAAAAAGATGCATTTTATTTCAAGTTTATTTTTGAACTGGTTTTAAAATATCTTCAAAGTATTTTTCCCATTTACCATTTTTAAGATTTTCACCAAATTCATGGAAGTAACCTTCTTTAGTTAACGTGAATGTAAGTCTTCTTTCTGAATTGAAATACACTCTAAAAACATTGTTTTCAAAATTACTTTTATACTTATCTCTTAATCCTTTTTTTGAGAACGGATGATAATAGTAACACTGATCTTTTACACTATAACTTATTATGGTGTGTAATTCAATCCAAGGTGATTTAACATCAAGAACAACTAAATTTCCATCCATTTTGTAGGCTACATCTTCCGTAACTGCGGTAGATTTTGTTCCTTTTTCTGAAAAAGAAAATGAAGTTCCTTTCCAATTTCCTATCATAAAAGATAATTTACTTAAAGCCTCTTTTTCGGTTTGTCCTTGTAAGGAAAAAGCGGTAATTAAAAAGCAAAGAATTAAGCTATATTTTAGTTTCATAATTAGTGAACTTTTTCTCCGTTTACGTAAGTCGATATAACTTTTGTATTCGGAACATTTTTAATGTCAACTGTCATAATATCTTGATCAAGAATAACGAAATCTGCCATTTTACCAACTTCAATACTTCCTTTTTCATTTTCTTCGAAGTTTGCATAGGCATTCCAGATCGTCATTCCTTTTAAGGTTTCTTCTCGAGTTAACGCGTTTTCCATTTGGTATCCATTTTCAGGATAATTGTTTAAATCTTTTCTAGCAACCGCAGCATAGAAAGTCAAAAACGGACTTACCTTTTCAACAGGATAATCTGTACCTAAGGCAACCTTTCCATATGTGTTTAATAAAGTCTTAAATGCATATCCACCTTTAATTCTTTCTTGTCCAACTCTATCTTCAGCCCAGTACATATCAGAAGTAGCGTGTGTAGGTTGTATTGAAGGAACTACATTTTTGAATAAATCAAAATCAGCTTTGTCTACAATTTGAGCATGTTCAATTCTCCAACGTCTATCGGTTTGACCTTTTAAAACATCTTGATAAGTTTTTAACATTAAATAATTCGCAGAATCTCCAATGGCATGAGTATTCATTTGGTATTCTGAAGCTGCAATTTGTTTTGCAATTTCTCTGTAGCGTTCAGGAGAATATATTAAAGCTCCAAAATGATTGTGCCTGTCACTATATGGTTCTTTCATCGCGGCACCTCTTGAACCTAATGCTCCATCACCATAAACTTTAAATGATCGAACATTTAAACGATCTGTTTTAATAATACCTTTTTTGATGTAGTAATCTAATTGTGGTTGAGTTGCAGAAACCATAGCATAGATTCTTATTTTTAATGCTCCAGCCTGTTGTAAACTGTCAATTAACTCAATGTTTTCTTTCTCTAAACCTGCATCAACTACAGTTGTTAAACCATAAGAGAAATTTATTTTTTCCGCTTCTTTTAATGCTTCAATTTGTTCTTTTTTTGATGCAGCAGGAACTTTAACAAAATCCATTGCATTGTCAATTAGAACTCCAGTTAGTCTTCCGTTTTCTCGTATGAATTCTCCACCTTCTACAGTTGAGTTTTCTGTTATTCCTGAAATATCAAGTGCTTTTTGATTTACCAACATTGCATGTCCATCAACACGTGTAATTGCAACTGGAGTATCTGGGAAAAGCTGATCTAATTTTTCTTTAGTTGGAAATTTCTTTACTTCCCAATCATTTTGATCCCATCCGCGTCCTGTGATAAAAGGAAGATTTTTTTCTTTTTGGAATGCCGCAATCTTTTCAAGGACTTCATCGTAACTGTTAGTTCCAGTAACATCTACTTTTTGAAGTTGTAAACCAAATCTGAAAAAGTGACAATGTCCGTCGATTAAACCAGGATAAACAGCTTTTCCATCTGCATCTACTGTATTCGAAGAATTATATTTTTGATCGATTTCTTCATTTGTTCCAACAGCTAAAAACTTCCCATCTTTAATGGCAAAACTTTCTACTGAAGCAAAGTCATTATTTACGGTATAAACTTTAGCGTTTTTTACAATAATATCAGCCTCTTGTTTTTGATTACAAGAGAATATAGTAACACTTAAAAGTGCTAATGTGATTAGTTTTTTCATTTAGGTTAATTCGTTTTGATATAGATACCAAGCCCAAGCAATAAGAAGGAATTGGATTAAAATTCGGATGTATGCGATTTTTTTAGTTTTCATCGCAGGTTTTTCTCTAGTTGCATCCCAAATATGAATGGGAAGAAAAACCAGCATAAGAATAAATATTCCGTAGGCTGAAATACGTTCAGAACCTTTTATAAATAGTCCAATTCCTAAAACAAGTTCTACAATACCAGAAACATAAGTCACTAGTTTTTTAGGTAAGAAATCTGGAATTATTGGATTGTAAAAATTCGGTTTATAAAAGTGATAAAATCCTGCGAAAATCATTAGTATCGCCATTAAAACTTTCAGTCCTAAGAATACGTATTCCATGCTAAATGATTAAGGTTTTACTTTGTCTTCTGTATACAAATATTTATCCATTAAATAGACTAAGCTAGCCATAGAAGCACTACCTAATTCCAGTTCACGTTTATTTACTTTGTCAAAAGTATCAATGCTTGTATGGTGATAATCAAAATAACGTTGGCTATCTGGTCTATATCCAACTAAAGTAATTTCATCATTTTTTAATGGACTAATATCAGCACCGCTTCCACCTTTTAATAAATCATGTAATCCATAAGGAGCTAATAATTTTTTCCAACTCTTTAAAAGCTGTGTGTTGTTTTCATTTGCGTCTATAGAAAAACCTCTAGGAGTATGTCCACCAGCATCACTTTCTAATCCTGCTACATGAATTTCATTGTTTTGTTTTGCTTGTTTTGCATATTCTTTAGCTCCGCGAGTTCCGTTTTCCTCGTTCATAAAGAATACAATTCGAATTGTGTTTTTCGGTTTTATATTATTCTTTTTGAATAAGTATGCTACTTCTAAAGATTGAACAACACCTGTTCCATCATCATGAGCACCTTCACCTAAATCCCAAGAATCTAAATGTCCACCAACAACAATAATTTTTTCAAGTTCTTCAGTTCCTTTAATTTCACCAATCACATTATGAGATGGAGCATCTGGTAACGTTTCACAACTTTGTTTGAAGTAGAATTTTAAATTCGGATTTTCTTTTAAATCTTTACTTAAAATTTCAGCAGCTCTTGAACTTATAGCGGCAGCTGGAATGTATTGGTCTTTAGGAATATCTCCATATCCCATTGATCCCGTGTGCGGATAATCATCTATACCATTGGTCATAGATCTGACAATTACACCTTTTGCACCAAATTCACTACACACTCTTGCTCCTGAAAAACGTTGTCCAACGCATCCTCCATAAGCATGGAAGGTGTTTATTAAAGTATTATCAAAAGCTCCATTGAAGAATACAATTTTGTCTTTTAATTTATTTCCCATTTCTTTTGCTTCATCCAAGCTTTTTACTTCGATAACTTCAGCAGTTAATCCATTTGAAGGTGTTGCAATTGAAAAACCTAAAGCGCAGATTGGTACATTTTTTTGTTCTCCATTTACGGTATAGTTAGCTTCCTCTTTTTCTCCACGAACCCAGTGAGGAACCATTACAGGTTGTAACCAAACAGAATCTAACCCAATATCTTTCATAAGCTTTTCTCCCCAAAGAACAGCTTTTGCGGCTTCCGGAGAACCAGATAAACGACCGCCAATGTTTTGTGTTAAATCGCGTAACCATTCGTATGATTTTCCTTCGGTTAACGCTGAGTTGAAAAAATGTTTAATGTTGGTACTGTCTTTCTTTTCATCAGTACTCAATACAGTTGAATTGGTATTATCACTACCGTTTTTAGATTCTTTAGTATTAGAACAACTAAAGTTTACTATTGCAGACAATGATAAAAGAAGTATGGTTTTTTTCATTTTATTGATTGCATTATGAGGTATTAAAATTACGGTTTTATTTTTTCTTGTATTGAGTTTAATGGTATTATAAACACATTAACGCTTATTGTTGATTTTGAATAATCTTACTTTTATATTTCTTAAGTTCTACAACAACTTTTGGAGCCAAAACAACTAATCCAATCATATTTGGGACCATCATTGAAAATACCATAGCATCTGAAAAATCAGTCACAGCGTTTAGTGTTGCTGCAGCTCCAATTACGGTAAATACACAAAAGATTATTTTATAAATATTTCCAGTTACTTTATCGCGACCAAATAAAAATGTCCAGGCTTGATAACCGTAGTAGGACCAAGAAATCATTGATGAAAATGCAAACAGAATAACAGCAATAGTTAAAACGTAAGGAAACCAAGAAATACTGCTTTCTAGAGCTTTGGAAGTTAATATTGCGCCTTGTTCAAATGAAACTGTATTACCAGGAGTAATTTGTCCAGTTATTATTAAAGCTAAAGCTGTCATAGTACAAACAATTACAGTATCAATAAAAGGTTCTAGCAAAGCAACAAGTCCTTCGCTAGCGGGGTAATTTGTCTTTACAGCTGAGTGGGCAATTGATGATGAACCAATTCCAGCTTCATTTGAGAAAGCTCCTCTTCTAAACCCTTGAATCATAACTCCGATAAATCCACCAGCAATTCCAGTTGGGTTGAATGCTCCTTCAATAATTTGAGAGAATGCATTCGGAAGTAAATTAAGGTTACTTATTAAAACTGTAATAACGGCAAGGACATAAACTACTACCATAATAGGAACAATTTTATCTGTAACGTTTGCAATTTTTTTGATTCCACCAATGATTACAATTCCAGCAAAAAGGGCCATGATTAATCCGAAAAGCCATCCTTTTCCGTAAATAAAACTTTGCGCTCCTCCAGTAACGTATTCAAACAGTTTAAAAGCTTGATTTACTTGAAACATGTTTCCACCGCCAAAAGATCCTCCAACACACATAATCGCAAAAAGTACAGCCATTATTTTTCCTATTTTTCCAAAACCAATTTCTGCGAAGCCTTTTGTCAAGTAATACATTGGTCCACCATAAACAGTTCCGTTATTGTCCATTTCGCGATACTTAACACCTAATGTACACTCAACAAATTTTGAAGCCATTCCGAGTAACCCGATTATAATCATCCAAAAAGTGGCTCCAGGTCCACCAATAGAAAGCGCAATAGCAACTCCCGCGATATTTCCTAAACCAACAGTCGCAGATAGTGCCGCAGTTAAAGCTTGGAAGTGAGAAACTTCACCGTTACCTTCAACTTTAATAGTTTCTTTAATGTCTTCTTCATTCTGATTTGCGTCTAAAGCGTCATATTTACCTCTGATAATATTTATGGAGGTCATAAAACTGCGAATATTTATTCCTTTGAAGTAAATAGTAAAATACAAAGCTCCAAGAGTTAGAACAATTAATACCCAAGGAATTTGAATTGAATCTGTTATTGGAATTTGATAAAGAATTGCATCCGTAAACCATGAAGTAGCATTATGAAAAGATTGATTAATTCGTTCATCTAAAGTAGAATTTTGAAGTATAAGTAGTTTCATTTTTGTGTGTATTAAAATTGTTACACAAAAATGTTTTTAAACGGAAAACGATAAAAGGTTGGCTTATGCTGTTTTTTAGTTTAACTCTGGTTACGTATATACTTAATCATGCTGAATCGTAGCAAATTCAAGGAGTTGGTTCTTTTTTGCGTAGGTGATTAATTGCTCTTTACCATCTGAACCTGATATGTTAAGTACTTTTTTAATTTGATAAATATGAGTTTGAAATCCATCTACACTTATATTCATAGCTTCTGCAATTTCTGTATACGACTTTCGCTCTCCACAAATTCCTAGGTTAGCTAATACTTCTTTTTGACGATCTGATAATTCAATTTTAGAAGCAGATTTAAGTTCGTTATTTTTCTTTTTGAGAGATGAGATTTCCTTTTTTAAGAGCTTTATAGTATTCAAATGACTCTCATTGGCCACAGTTAAGGTTTCGTTTTCTGATTCCAATTTATGATGTGCAAAAATAGTTTCTTGAAGTTCTGATTGTTTTTCTTCTTTTTCAGCTAATAGTTTCCAGCTGTACAGTAGAATTATAAATAGCAGAACGAAAAGGAATTTAAATGAAATACTAGTAGTAACTCCAATAGCATTCCATAGTTCAATGTTTATCCATCTAGCAGTAGTTTCAATAGGGAAAATACGATGTGTTACTGCTACTACAATCAACAAGAATAATGCAAATGTTGGTAAATACATAAATCGCATTCCACGATTTTTAAAAGCTTTATTCAATTCTTGTAATAAAGCAAAAGCAACCACTAATGAAATAGGAATATCAATTAACCAAATAACGTTGTTACTTGAATTGCCATTTGTTCTTGTGAAAAAGGAAATTAAGAATACAGAAGCAATCATAACTAAAATTCCACCGAAAATTATAAATACCTCTTTATTCGAAAAGCGTTCTATGATTCTAATTACAATGTTTCTCTTTTCCCTGTGTTGAATTGAAGGAATTGATAAGAGGATGAATAAAGAATTCGCTAGAGAAAAGAAAACGCCAATGCTAATAACTACACTTGATGTTTGAGGGAAATTAAAAACTTGAGTAAATACAATGTTCAAAGTAGCTCCAACTCCCCATGAAAGAATGGCCAAAGCAAACCACTTAATTCCTTCTACAGAATTGGCAGTATAAACACTTTTTAATTTCTCTTTATGATAAATACGCTGGATTACAAAAAACGCAATCAAACAAACAATAGCTGTTATGTAATTCGAAATATGACTAAGCATACCTCAAGGTACGTTTTTTCTTAAAACAATGCGTCGAATTTATAAATTATACCTCCAATAACTTGAATTCCTTGTGCGTTGAAATTATTGAATATCTGGTAATTGCTATTGGTAATATTATTCGCTCTTAAGAACACCGAAAATAAATCGTTAATGTGGTAACCACCATCTAAATTCAAATCAATATATGCGTCTAAATCAACTACGCTAGGAACACCAGAAGTATAAGTTGCACCTTTTCTACCGCCAACAAAATATAAATTAGCACTAGCGTACCATTTTTTCTCTTTATAAGTAGCGAAAATATCACTTTTTAATTGCGGTAAATTCCAAGCTTCAGTTTGTGTATTTAAGTCATAAGAATTAAACTCTAAGTTCAAACCAAGATTTAAATGTCTTGAATAATCATAAGTAATTCCTCCAGCAAAATAAACGGTATTTACATCGTCATAAACTACATTGAAAGAATTTCCATAATCATATCCTTTGAAGAAAATTCCTCCAGCAAAACCTGTTGTAATTCCATTCGAGTTAGAAGGATTAGCAACAAATAAGGCTTTGTTTTCTTCCTTTTTGAAACCAGCTTTAACATCATAATTAATATTTCCACTTAAAATTCCTCTAAATCCACCATATGCATTCAAAGCTTCACTACTTTGAATAATATTTAAAGTAGGAGAGACGTATGGATTACGTGAAGTGAAACTTTGGAATGAGTTAACAGTTAAATCTCCCGTAACTCCAGAATAAATATTAGCATATCTTTTTATAATCGGATAGTTTACTTCTACATCTGGATAAGCAAAGAATTTTCCTTCTGTGTTTTCTAAATCAAAAGAGTAATATGCTTTAGCTCCTAGTTTAACATCGAATTTTTTATATGAAAAAGCATAACTCGGATTAATTCCGGCTGTAGCAAAACTGTAATCGATAGCTACTAATGGATCCGCATAAGATCTAGCGAATCCTCCATTTATAAAATTAACTGAGGTTTCCAGTTTCAGGTCATCAAGATTTAAACCAAAACGACCTAAAGGGAAAGCAAATTCAGCGTCGATATCTGCATGGATTTCATCCGTTTCATAAACATCAGAAAAATATGCTATAGATCCTTTTACTTCTTGTAAATCTCTATCCGGAAAATGAATAGAACCATAAATGTTATAGAATTTATGCGTTTGCTCCGGGTCAATACTATTTACAGTTGGATCTAAAAAAGTAATATTAGATGGTAAACCATAATAATTGTATTTGTTTCTGTAGGCATTGAAACCTGCTTTCCAGTCGAAATAGCGCATTTCTTGCTTTAAAAATAAATCTACACTTGCGTTGTAATAACTACTGCTTAATCGAGTGTCTGAAACTGGATCCGATGATGCTATAAAGTTTACTTTTCCTCCATATTCATATTCAAAAGCACTATTGTTATGAAAATAACCTTCTACGAACGGAGTCGTATTATTACCAAAACCTAAGGCTACATAGTTGTTGAATAGTCTTTCACGATCTCCGACATCAATTCCTTTTAAAACTCCACTCTTTGGAATATATGTAGAGACTACTGGAACCGATATGATTTTATAATCTAAAGGTTTTCTTTGAACTTTTTTAGAAAGTTCAATAACTGGTTTTCTTTTTATTTTAAAAGCATCTGTTACTTTAGGAGCATAAGAAGTAATTACCTCTACAACTTCTGTTTTAACAGTGTCTTTGGCTTTCTCAGTATTTGGCTTGGTTTGAGCAAAAACAGAACCACAAGCCAACGCTAATATTGTTGTAACTATATATCTTTTCATTAATTTTTAGTTTTGGGAATTGATAGATTCGTTTGTTTTTGCTTCTTTACTTTTAATTGTACTCAACTCGTTTTTAGCTTCTTCAACTAAATCTTTAAATTGTGTAAAGTTTTTAACGATGTTATCTAAAATATATGTGGCTTGATATGCATCTTTAAGTGCATAATAATTCTTTGCCATTACGATATAACTCTTAACTCCCCAATATTTGTAAGTGGAATAGTTAGCTATTAAATTTTGTACTTCAATATTTGAATCTTCATAAGCTTCTGCCTCATTTAAAAAGAAAGCTTTGTAGTATAAAGTTTCAGCTTTTAATTCTCCGGTAGCAGTATTATTTAAAACCGAATAATATTCTTCCGCAGTAACATAATCTTCAGTTTTAATTGCAGATCGAGCAATATAGATACGTGCATCTTCTGCTACAATTTGATCTATTTTTCCATTACTCAATACTTTTTCAGCGTACTGAACTGCTTTGTTATACTCTTTTTTATTGTAGAAACCTTTCATTAAGTTACTCTCAGCAAAAATTCTGTTCTGAGGAATATTTGCTTCTTTTTCAAGTCTTTCTAACAAAGGGATTGCAGCATCCCATTTTTCTTTCTGTAAATACAATAAGCTTAATTTCGATAAAGCCTCTTCAGAAAACTCATTCTTTTCTTGTTGTGTTACAAATTGATAATTTGGAATAGCTTCATCTTTTCTATTCGCATTAAAAAGTAATTGACCTAGATAGAAGTTTGCTTTTAAAGCATGAATCCCATTTGGAAAATCTTTTAGATACCTCTGGAATCCTTCAATAGCTCTGACTGTATTATTTTCTAAGAACTTGTTTTCAGCAGACTCGTAAGTTGTATTATCAATATCACTATTACTTACATTAACAAAGTCGATATTTTTAACCCAGTTGGCGTATTCGTTCACGTTTCCTTGGTCAACATAAACATTACGTGCGTTAGATACAGCTTGTCTAGCTTCACCAGAATTCGGGAATTTGGCAACAACATCTTTAAACTTTACTAAAGCATTTTTGTTATCACCTTCATTGTAAAATAATAATCCCTGACGTAATAAAACACTTGGTGTATAACTACTTCCTGGATGTTCAGATAATATTTGTTTATAAGCACTCTTTGCTTTACTTGATTTGCCTTTAGATGTATACATACTCGCTAATTGAAATAAAGCATCATCTTTTAAATTCGAATCGTTAAATGTTTTAATTAGCTCATTTAAAGCAGCGACTTTTCCAGAGTCATCTCCAGCTAAACCAGTACTCATTGCTTTTTGATATTGAGCATAATCTGATCCTACACCACCCTCATTAATTACTTTTTCGTAAGCTTTAATGGCTTCAGAATATCTTTTAGAGGCATAGTAAGAATCTCCTAGTCGGTTTGATGCATCATCATTTAAATCATTATCATTGATTTGCTGATCTAAGAAATCTTGGAAGTATTTTGATGAATTTGAATAATCTTTCAATTTAAAATAAGTATATCCTAAGTTGTAATTTAAAGTTTGTGCATCTTTAAATTCTAGATTATCTATTGATATAAATGCATCTAAAGCATTTTTATAATTTCCTAATTGATAATTAGTTTCTCCTAACCAATAACGAGCTTTATTGCTAATTGTATCATTTTTTGCTTCGGTTGCGGCTAAGAATTTTGGTAATGCAGAGGTTGGTTTTTGTTCATTAAATAACTGAATACCTCTGTACAGAGAAACTTCATTTGCTAAGTCGTTATTTTCTGAACTTTTATTACTGTTTAAATAATCGATTGCTCCTTGGTAATCTTGCTGATGTAGATACGAAGTAACCAATAAACTTTCAATTTCAGGACGATGTTCTGATTCAGGATATTTTAAAATAAAAGCTCTTAAAACTTCAGGAACACTTTGATAAGGATTTCCTTCTTCGTAACTTAATTTAGCATAATTTAAATCAGCATCTTTAGCAATAATAGGATCAAAATCCATTTCACCTGCATTTCTAAATGCATTTAAAGCTTCATTCTTTTTGTCAGCTTTTAAATAACAAACTCCTAAGTGATAATAAGCGTTTTGAGCAACACTATTTTGACCATTTATAATTTTATTGAACTGTCCAATTGCACTTTCATAATCCTCAAGTTTGTAATAAGAATATCCTAAATAGTAATAATCGGTATTTGTCCATTTTCCTTTTTTCCCTTCATATTGATTTAAAAATGGAACAGCCTTTTCATATTTTTCAAGGTTGAAATAACTTTCACCAATGATCTTAGAAATATCAGATTTTTGCTTCTTTTCTGCTTTAGGTAAGATTTTCTCTCCAATTTGAACTGCCTTCTCAAATTTACCTCCTTTAAAAGCCATGTCTAAAAGATAATAGTTGGCTTTTGATTTATAAGTTTCGTTATCTGCTAACTGACTTAAATTATCTTCAGCTTCGCCAAAATTTTGTTGTTTGTATGAAATATAACCATAGAAATATCGTGCGTCAGTACCATATCTTGGATCTCCTAATAAAGGAGCAAATCTAGCTTTTGCGTCTTTAAGGTAATTAGATACTAAAAGTGCATATCCCATTTTATAGTTTAGTTCTTTTTGCTCTTCCTTATTTAGTAGTTTTTCATCAACGCGTTGATACCACTTTAAAGAATGAGAAGCTTTTCTGTTTGCAAAATAGTAGTTACCAACATTTAAGAATGCTTTCTCTTTTTTACTGCTATAAGGATGTTTTCTAACAAAATTAAGAACGCGTTGATCTGCATCTGTCTGATTTAACTTAATTGCACACATGGCATCGTAAAAATCAGCATCAGTTCTAACGTTAACTTTAGAAGTGTTCTCAGATACTTCTTTAAATATTCTTTGAGCTCCAGAATAAGCTTTGTTATTATACAAAGTTATAGCTCGATGATACTGAGCATCAGTATTCGTTTGAAATTCAGTTTTTTGCGCCCAAGTATTTGAAATACTCAAAAAGCAACAAAAGATGATGAATATATATTTCATACGTTAAATTTACCTTTAGACGTTGTTCCCATGAGAAATAACGTCTTTTTTTTTGAATTGTTTGATAATTTCAGGTCAAAAATAAAAAAAGTGGTTAAAATGGATAATAAATAATAGATTTGTAAAAACGTACTTTTTATGAAGCAACCTATACTGCATCTTGAAAATGCAGATATTTATCAGAGAGATATTTTAGTATTGTCTAAGATAAACTTTACTTTACGCAAAGGAGAGTTTTACTATTTAATTGGTAAAACGGGTAGTGGGAAAAGTAGCTTGCTTAAAACCTTGTATGGAGATCTAAGACTTCAAAGAGGTTTGGGAAGTATTGTTGGTTTTGATCTTAAAAAAATGAAAGAGAAAGATATTCCGTTTTTGAGAAGAAAAATTGGAATTGTTTTTCAGGATTTTAAACTACTGAATGATCGAAACGTATTTGATAACCTAGAATTTGTTTTAAAAGCTACAGGTTGGAAAGATAAAGATGAAAGAAAAGATAAGATTTACGAAGTTTTGGATAAAGTAGGAATGAAAGAAAAGTACTATAAAAAAACTTTCGAATTATCTGGTGGAGAGCAACAAAGAGTTGCAATAGCTAGAGCTTTATTAAATGATCCTGAATTAATTTTAGCAGATGAGCCAACTGGGAATCTTGACCCTAGAACTTCACTAGAAGTTATGGAATTATTGAATGAAATTCATCAAAGTGGAAAAACCATTTTAATGGCGACTCATGATTATCAGTTGATTGTTAAGTTCAAACAAAAAACGGTAAAGTGTGAAGGTGGGAAATTGTTTGAAGTAGTACAACAGCAGCCTCAAGCCAATCAAAATTCATAAAACTTGCAGAATAAGAAACGTGTTTTTGTTGCTGTAACCAATGATGTTTCTACAGATCAAAGAGTGCATAAAGTTTGTACTTATTTAATCAATAAAGGATTTGATGTTATTGTTTACGGAAGAGTGCTTCCAAATACCATTGATGTTGATAGAGCCTATACAATCCATAGAACAAAACATTGGTTTAATCATAATTTTCTGTTTTATGCGGAGTATAATTTACGATTGTTTTTCTTCCTTCTTTTTAAGAAATACGATTACATCTTATCAAATGATTTAGATACATTAGCTGCATGTTTTGTTTCGAGTAAGTTGAAATCTAAAACGTCTCTTGTTTATGATAGTCACGAATTATTTTCAGAGGGCCCAGAATTACAAGGGAGAAACTTCGTTAAAGGATTTTGGAAAAAGTTGGAAGATCTATTACTACCCAGAATTAAAAGGTCTTACACAGTAAGTCAATCCATTGTCGACTTTTACAATGATCGATATAAAAACAATATGGGGTTAATTAGAAATTTACCCTTATCAGATAGAAAAATTAAAATAGAGGATGTAAGTTTTCCTACTCAAAATAAAGTAGTTCTATATCAAGGTGTTCTAAACCCGGGTAGAGGAATAAAGCCTATGATTAAAGCTTTACACCTTTTAGAAGGTGTAGATTTAGTAATAATCGGATATGGGAAAGTAGAGGAAGAATTAAGAGGTTTTGTCAGTACTGAACAACTAGAAGATAGAGTTCACTTTTTAGGTAGAATCGCACATGAGATATTACCGAATTATACGGTAAAAGCGGATGTGGGAATGGTACTAGAGGAACCTTTAGGAAAGAGTTTTGAATTTTCACTTCCAAATAAATTATTTGATTATATTCATGCTGAATTACCTATTGTTTCTGGTAATTTGATAGAAATAAATAGGATTGTAAAAACATATAAAGTTGGTGTGGCTGTAGAAAGTTATAATCCTGAAGATATAGCGAATGCTGTTAGAAATGTACTTGAAAATGATACTTTAAGAAAAGAAATAAAAGAGAATCAAAGAATTGCTAAAGCAGAATTGTGCTGGGAGAAAGAAGAGAAAAAATTAGATAATTACTTTTTAAACTAATAGCATATTCAACCTAAAGTTTCCATAATAATTCCATCGTTTAATAATCTTGATCAATTAAAAAATTGTTTGAAGAGTATACATAATCAAAACTTTGAGAATTTTGAAGTTTGGATTATTGATGGAGCTTCCACTGATGGGACACAAGAATATTTGAAAACATTAGGTCCACGTTTTAATTACATCTCTGAAAAAGACTCTGGAATCTATGATGCCATGAATACTGGCATTAAAAAATCAGTAGGTGAGTGGTTATACTTTTTAGGCTCTGATGATCAGTTTTCCAATGATTCTGTGTTGGAAGAGGTTTTTTCAACTAAAACCGATGAAGAAATACAGATGTTGATCGGAAATATTGAGTATACAAAGGGGTTAAGGTTTCAATCTGAGTTTAGTTCTAAACTTTGGTTTAAAAATACCGTACATCATCAATCAGTGTTTTATAAAAAAGAGCTTTTTCAGGAATTGAAATATAATCTGAATTATAATGTTTTGGCAGATTATGATGTGAACCTAAAACTGTTCAGACAAAAAGTATCTTTCAGGAAAATTGAAACTACAATTGCAATTTGTGGAGAAGACGGGGTTTCGAAAAAATACAACTGGAATTTATACAAGGAAGAGATCAATTTGAAAGTGTCTCAGGCTGGTCTATTATCTATTCCAGTTTTCTCTTTATTAGGAGTTGCAAAATATTGTTTTAGAAGGATATTTTAAAAAAGAAACCCGCTTCGTAAAGAAGCGGGAAATTGCTATGAAAAACTATGAAAAAGAAACTTTAAATACGTCTCTTTATCTATAGACGAGCGATATCCAAAAGACTTACACTAATTGGGAATATTTTAACATTTCCTTGCTCTTTTTTAAGAAAATTATAAATTTGTAGCGTATGGAAAAAATTGGCTTGAAAATTACAATATTGCTATGTGTAATTTCTCTTAATCTTAACGCTCAGGTGTTTATACCTGTGAACAAAGAGCAGATTCTTCAAAAAATAGAGCAAAACTACGATTCTCAGGTAGATTTGTTAAAAGGGAAGTATAGATCAAAAATTAAGAAAGAATACAAAAAAAGAAGAGAGTTAATTCGAGAAACTTTCTTAGATAGCACTTTTGTTTTTGATAATACCTACAAAAACTTTGTTTCTTCAATTATAAAAGAAGTAAAAACTAAAAATCCGTCTTTAGATCAAAGAGAAGATTTAGTTTTTATCAATAGACATTTAGATCCTAATGCAGCTTGTTTTGGTAACCATACTTTTATGTTCAATTTAGGCTTGTTTCATTTTCTTGAAAGTGAAGATGAGTTTGCATTTATTGTTTGTCATGAGTTGGCACATCAATATTTAGATCATGTAAATGGTAGTGTGAGGAAAAGAGTGGAAAAATTAAATTCTAAAGAGTATAGAAGAAAAATACGAGATGCTAGATTAACGATTTATGGAAGGAATAAGGCCGGAATGAAGCTTCTAAAAGAATTGAGCTATGGTTTTTTGAAAAAATCTAGATCGAAGGAGTATGAAGCAGATTCACTTGGTTTAGTATTTTTCAAAAAAACAAAATATAACGCTGCAGCAGCTTCAAAGTCGTTAGGTAGATTAAAAAGATTTGATGACGGTATTTTTAATACAAAAATTAAAGTAGATAGCATTCTTAATTTTGATGGTTTTAAATTTCGTAAATATTGGCTAGAAGAAGAGGAGACTATGTTTGATATTGAAGAAAAGGCAGATGATTTGCAATGGTGGGATAAAGACTCGATTAAAACACACCCGGATATTGAAAACAGAGTTAAAAAAATTGAAAGTAAGATTACTCAGAAAGAAGTAAAATCGACTGTTTCATTTGAAGAAATAAAAGCGTACGCAACTAAAGATCAAATCAATTCTCTAATTTATTTCAATCAATTAGATTTAGTTTTCTATTTATTGCTTGAGAAAATTCAAAAAGGGAATTCTTCTGATTTTATACTTACTAAGCTTGCGGAAACATTACAGAAGATATATACTACAAAAGTAGATCATGTTTTTGGGAAAAGAATTCCGCAATCAAGTCCTTTTGCTAAAGAGAAAAACTTAAATAAAATACGTACGCTACTTCATAATTTAGAAGTAAGAGATGTACGAAAAATTGGATATCATTTCTGTAAAAAATATTCAAATACAATAGCCAGCGAGGAATTCGTGAAAATCAACAACTTTTTTGCTAAACTAAATCAATAAAAAAACGATGAGAAAGTTACTTTATGTACTATTATTTGTTGGAACATATATGGTTTCAGCACAATCTAAGACCATTGAAAATATGGTGAAGTTCAAGGTGAAAGATTCTGGTTCTTTCATTAATGATGCGAATGATGTGGACGGGTATTATTTCTTTTATGAAGTAGATAAACTTAAAAAAGGTATGCGTGAATACGCTGTGCAAATTCTTGATAAGAATTTAAATGATATAGCTCTTAAAAAGTTTGTTGCTTCTAAAAGATCAGTTATGGTTGCTAATGCCTTTAACAATGATGCAATTATGTTTGCTTTGTTTAATAAGAAAGAGAAAACTCTTACACTAAAAAGTTTTGATAAAAAAGCAAATCCTAGAGAGGATGTAGTTGTTAGTTTGGATAAGAAATTAATTAGAATTTTTGATGCAGGTATTAAGGCGGGGTCATTAAATACAATTTTACATCCAGTTAAGGGTAAAGGGTTTGTTTTAATTACGTCAAATTTCGAAGGAAAAGGAACAGGTTATTCTTTAAATTTTTATCCAACAAATGAGAGTGAAAAAGAATGGGAATTTAAGTTTGTTCCAGAAGAAAAAAGAGGTCATCATAATGTTACTCCTATTGCAATTAACGATAATTTTATTGTTTTGATAGATGTGAAATCTAAAAGAATGTCAAAGAAGAAAGAATTTAAAACTATTGTTTTAGATGCTAATACAGGAGTTAAGTTATTTGACAAACCTTATGATGAAAATGACCCGAAATTAATAAGTAATGCCTTTATATCGTCTGATGGGAAGATTTCTGTTATGGGGCAATACTACAAGCCAAAGGCTAAAATTGCCAAAGCGCAAAGTTTAGGTTTGTATACAGAAAATTATAATGACAAAGGGGAGGTTTTGTTTTCTAAAAGAATTTCTTGGCAAGAAGATGTAAGTAAGTTTTTACCTGTTAAAGAAAATAATAAATTAGAAGATATTGGTTATATTTTCTTTCATGAAATCATAAAAACTGAGTCGGGAGAGTATTATGCGATTGGAGAACAGTATAAGAAAACTTTAAGTGCATTTGGTATGGCAACGGCAACACTTTCGGCTTTCGGTGGAGGAGTTCAAACTAGTGGATTTACGCAATTGACTATAAAAGATATTTATGTTTTTAAATTTGACAAAGAATTTAATTTGAAGGATGTTGATAAATTTGAAAAAGGTAAGTCCAGAGTGCCAAATTTAGTAGACTTTGGTAGTCCTCAATTTAACGCCTATCAAGTTGCGGCATTCGGAGGATTTGATTTTGTGTATTCTCAAAGAGATGTAAAAAGAGATCGTTTTTATGCGAACTTTATTGATTATGAAAGAGGAGGTAAAAAGAAGAAAAAAAACAAAGGAAAAAAGAAAAGTAGGTTCGTTTTTAAAACGATAATTCAAGATGGAGGAGAGTTATCTGTTGATAATATAGAGTTGCCAAAACAAACCAGATACTTTAGAGTTTTACCAGCAAAGGTCGGGTATGTATTATTGTTGGAATATGATAGAAAGAAGAAGAGTTCTTCACTACGTATGGAAAAGTTAAATATTAACTAGGACATAGAAATAGAAAATAAGAATAAAAAAAGCCTGGGTTTTACTCAGGCTTTTTGCTTTTATAATGTTTTTACCATCCAAACATTACAGCTTGAATGTCCTGAATTTCCTAATTGTTTGTCGACAATTTTAAAGTCTGATTCTTCATACATGGCGATTGCTTTAGAAAAATGAGGTAGACTTTCAAGGTAAACATGAGAGTATTTCATGTTTCTGGCAGAATCGATACTTTTTAGCATTAATTCTTTTCCAATACCTTTTCCTCTAGCTTTATCAGAAATATAGAATTTCACCAATTCACAATATCCATTGTCTAATCCTTCGGTAGGAAAAATCCCACAACAACCAATTGCCTTACCATTGTATTCTGCTACCCATAAAATTGAATTAGGTTCATGAAATAACTCATAAAGTGCATCGGTAGAAGCGTCAGAATATACTGTTCCTGTTCTAGGCGCATCGAACTCTTCAATAACTCCTCGAATCATTTTAGCTAAATGAGGATTGTCTCGTTGTTCGGCTTTTCGGTATACAATATCCATTAAAGATGATTTTTGAAACTAAGATAAAAACAAAAAAGCAACCTCAAAACGAGATTGCTTTTTAATTATGTTAAAAGAGTTTTGATTAAAACTCTAAGTTAGCGTTGTTGTTTTTAACTGCTTCAGCAGATGCAGCTAAATGCTCTTTTTCAGAGTCGCTTAAGTTAATCTCAACGATCTTTTCAATACCGTTTCTTCCTAATACTACAGGAACTCCGATACATAAGTCAGATAAACCGTACTCACCATCTAATAAAGCAGAACATGGATAGATTTTCTTCTGATCACAAGCAATTGCTTGAACTAATCCAGATACAGCAGCACCAGGAGCATACCAAGCAGAAGTTCCTAATAATCCAGTTAATGTAGCTCCACCAACTTTAGTATCTTGCTTAACTTGCTCTAATCTTTCTTCAGATAAGAATTCAGATACAGGAACAGAGTTACGAGTAGCTAAACGCGTTAAAGGAACCATTCCTTTATCAGAGTGACCTCCGATTACCATTCCGTCAACATCAGAAATTGGAGCTTCTAAAGCCTCAGCTAATCTATATTTGAAACGAGCAGAATCTAAAGCTCCACCCATACCAATAATTCTATTTTTAGGTAAACCAGTTGTTTTGTGAACTAAATAAGTCATTGTATCCATTGGGTTAGATACAACGATGATAATTGTATTTGGAGAGTGCTCAATTAAACTAGAAGAAACTGATTTTACAATTCCAGCGTTAATTCCTAATAACTCATCACGAGACATTCCAGGTTTACGAGCAATTCCAGAAGTAATAACACAGATATCAGAACCAGCAGTTTTGCTATAATCTCCAGTTGTTCCTACAATTTTAGTATCGAAACCATTTAAAGAAGCAGTTTGCATTAAATCCATTGCTTTACCTTCAGCAAATCCTTCTTTAATGTCTACTAAAACAACTTCTGAAGCGAAATTTTTAATAGCAATGTACTCAGCACAACTCGCACCTACAGCACCTGCTCCTACAACTGTTACTTTCATTTTATATATATTTTATTGAAAATTATTAATAAGATGCACAAAAATAGCTATTTGCCCACTCATATAAAAGGAAAAGCTCTTGGAAATTTCCAAGAGCTTAGGTTTATAACAATTACTTAATTTTTTATCTAAAACTAAACGCGAATCCTGCGTTAAAAGAACTGTATTCTTGTGCTGAATAACTTCCGAAAAGTTTAAAGAATCCTAAACTTAATCGAACTCCAACAGTTGCGTTGAAGCTACCTGCATCACTTGAAATTGATAGAGGGTTTGATACAGTTTCCTGAACTTCTTGAGGAGTTCCACGGTTAAAAGTTAATGTGTAGTCACCTAACATGTTAAAATCTGAGTTTCCACTGTTATAACCTACACCACCAAAAATATTTACAACAGGAAAGTTTAAAGAAGCTAAAGCTTGAAAAGTATAAGCATTCAGGTTAAATTCTGCTGTAGCATCCTGTGCTGTAACGTCACCAGAAATATTTCCAATTTCATAATCGGCATTCATGTTCGTGTAAGCTGCAAGAAGAGAAACATGTAGAGGTGTTTTGTCTAATGGTCCAAACCAATCTGTGATTTCTTTCTTTAATCCAATCCCAAATAATCCAGCTTTAAAATCATCAGTTCCGATTTTTGGAATGAATCGGGCGATAGCTTCTAGTTTGAATGGTAATCCTAAGCCAACTTGAACCATTGGTGTAGGAACTGTACCTGCGATTAAATCATCATTAATTCCAGTAGGCATGTCAAAATTTACAGAAACACTTTGTCCTGAAACAGTTCCGGTATAAGTTATTGTTGCAGGATTAACATTGTTATCAGCTCCTAAAGTTGGGGTGGTTGGTTGGTTTGCTGTTGTAGAGCTCGATAATCCAACGTCTGCGATATTAAAAATATGCTCTTTTTCAGGGATTACAGAACCACTAGCACTAACCGTAATGTCGAATCCAAATTTCTTGTGGACTTTTGCGGTGTGATACCATCCGTTATTCATATTGTAAATTAAAGCTTTTGTTCCTGGTTGAACGTATGCTCCAGTTAGCTTTTCTGCATCTTCTCTAGCTAATAAAATTGTTTCAAGTTCTTGAGAAAATCCTATGAAACTTGTAGCTGCAAATAAAATGAGTAATAATTTTTTCATACTAAGTTTTTATTGATGAGTCTAGTAAATGTATGAAATTATAAATGAAAAGTAAATTGTGAATGTGGGGATTTTAACTAAAAAGCCTCCGTGTTTTCACGGAGGCTCTATGAACTTTATTTAAAAAATTGATTATGCATCGATATTCGCATATTTTGCATTCTTCTCAATAAACTCTCTACGTGGTGGTACTTCATCTCCCATTAACATAGAGAATATTCTATCAGCTTCTGTCATGTTTTCAATGGTAACTTGACGAAGTGTTCTAAATTCAGGATTCATTGTAGTATCCCATAATTGTTCGGCATTCATCTCTCCAAGACCTTTATATCTTTGGATTGTTGCACCACCTCCCATTTTTTGGTTGATTAAATCACGTTGGTTATCATCCCATGCGTATTCTCTCTTTTGTCCTTTTTTAACTAAGTATAGAGGAGGAGTAGCGATATAAATATATCCTTGCTCTACCATTTCTTTCATGTAACGGAAGAAGAAGGTTAGGATAAGTGTTGCAATGTGTGAACCATCAACATCGGCATCACACATAATCACTACTTTGTGGTAACGTAATTTAGATAAGTTTAAAGCTCTTGGATCTTCTTCAGTTCCAATGGTAATACCTAAAGCTGTAAACATGTTTTTGATTTCTTCGTTTTCAAAAACTTTATGCTGCATTGCTTTTTCAACGTTTAAGATTTTTCCTCTTAATGGTAAAATAGCTTGGAAATTACGATCTCTTCCTTGTTTTGCAGTTCCACCTGCCGAATCTCCCTCGACTAAGAAAATCTCACATTGTGCAGGATCTGTTTCAGAACAATCAGATAATTTACCAGGTAAACCTCCAATACTCATAACAGTTTTACGTTGTACCATTTCTCTTGCTTTACGAGCAGCGTGACGAGCTTGTGCAGCTAAGATTACTTTTTGTACAATTGTTTTTGCGTCGTTTGGATTTTCTTCAAGATAATCCGTTAACATTTCAGAAACTGCTTGAGAAACTGCAGAAGTAACTTCTCTGTTTCCTAATTTAGTTTTTGTTTGCCCTTCGAACTGAGGTTCTGCAACTTTAACAGATACAATAGCTGTTAATCCTTCACGGAAATCATCTCCGGAAATTTCGAACTTTACATTCTTTAATAACCCAGAATTATCTGCATACTTCTTTAATGTTCCTGTTAATCCTCTTCTAAATCCTGATAAATGAGTTCCTCCTTCGTGCGTATTAATGTTATTTACGTATGAATGAAGATTTTCAGCATAAGAATCATTATAAATCATAGCAACTTCAACTGGAATTCCATTTTTTTCTCCTTCCATTGAAATTACATGTTGAATAACTGGAGTACGAGTACTGTCCAGGTATCTTACAAATTCAGATAATCCTTGATCACTATGGAAAGTTTCACTAATGTCATTTCCTTCGTCATCTTTATTACGCTTATCAGTAAGTGTAACTGTAATACCTTTATTAAGATAAGCTAGCTCTCTCATACGAGTAGCTAAAGTATCGTAGTTGTATTCTGTAGTTTGTTGGAAGATTGATTTGTCTGGAGAGAATGTAACTTCAGTTCCAGTGATATCAGTTTCACCAACAGTTTTTACAGGGTATTGTGTTTTACCTCTTTCGTATTCTTGTTGCCATATTTTTCCGTCTCTGTGAACTGTAGCTTTTAAGTGATCTGAAAGTGCGTTAACACAAGATACACCAACACCGTGTAATCCTCCAGAAACTTTATAAGAATCCTTGTCGAATTTACCTCCGGCACCAATCTTCGTCATTACAACTTCAAGGGCAGAAACTCCTTCTTTTTTATGTAAACCTACTGGAATACCTCGTCCGTTATCTCGAACTGTAATGGAATTGTCCTCATTAATATCAACAGAGATAGTATCACAATGTCCTGCTAAAGCTTCATCAATAGAGTTGTCTACTACCTCATATACTAAATGGTGTAAACCTCTAACACCTACATCACCAATATACATGGAAGGACGCATTCTTACGTGCTCCATTCCTTCAAGTGCCTGAATACTATCGGCGGAATAATTGTGCTTTTTTTCTTCGCTCATGGTTTGAGTTTTATGTCTTTTATGTTTTATGTCTTTCTTAATAATATCATTGCCACTTGGGAGGTGGTTAACTAATGATATTTTGTCCCCACAAAAAATTCGCTCTAAAAGCGAATTGATAGCTAACAAATCTACAATTTTTTAGCTACGAAATATAATTTTTAAGCGTTTTTATATGGAATTTATCAACAATTGTTTAAAACTCAAAAGTGTCTTAAAGTGCTTAAAAATGGCTTTAAATTCGATTTTGTGTTTGATTTGTTGTTTGGCCCGTTTGAAGTTGTGAGTTTTCGTCTTAAATCTTCTAAGAATTAGTTTTAATCTTGTTGTGGAATAACTTTGTTAATTAGTGTTAAAAAAATGATTTTTAATTGTTAAAAAACGATTAAAATTATTTTTAATAAATAAAATTAACATTTTTATTGGTTTTAATTGATGTTTTTATATTTTTGAGTCAGTTATTAATATTTAAAATTTATAAAAATGAGATTCCCCCGAATTTTATTAGCAGGTGTTGTTGCATCTGTTGTATTGTCTAGTTGTACAAACTCAGAAGACTTAAATCCTCAACCAGAAAACAGCTTGTTAGATTTAAATCAACAGGTTGATAAAAAGCAAGTTGCTTTCGATTTGATTGATTTGATGAAAAATCAAAGTTTCAAAACAAATACTCTTCATCTTTTAGAGCATCAAGAACCTAGTGTTGCTATGTCTAAAGTTCTTGGTGAAAGTGAAGCTTCTGTTGAAAAGATGAAATCTTATCAGGATTTACTTAAAAAGACTACTTATCTAGAATCTGTTTCAAGTGAAGAAGCTCCGGATAAAATTGAAATTTTGGAGTTGTGGATGATAAATTCCAAAAAATCTAAAGATTTTTCCAATATCCTTTTTTCTTTTGCACCTGAAGGAGATGAAAGTACTTGGTCGGTAATTGAAGCTTATAATATGAATAAAGAGGTGGTTTATTTAGATGTGAATAAAGCACCAAATCAGCCTGTAATTGTTATTGAAACAAATGGGTTTGAAACTTTGAAGAGAGAAGTGGAGTTGATGAATGAATATTTAAGAGATGCCGGAGTGCAAAATTCACGTTTTCAAAAAGTAGAAAAGGATTTGTCATATCAAAGTGCTAAATCTAGTGGTTTGGAAACTACGAAACTGGATAAAATAAGATTAAATGATGATGAAGAACCATGGATTAGCGGAGCAGCAGAAGTTTATGCGATTACTTCAGGGATTAAAGATTCTGATAATTCACCAGAAATAAAAGTGATCCCAATGTATTATTTAGATCATGATGGAAGAGATTATTATCCTAATCAAATTTTACTTTTTTGGGACGATTACCAATATCAAGCGGCAAATATTCAATTATTTGAAAAAGACGACAACGTTAATTATAAAGATTTAGTTTCGACTATTGTTAATGGTGTTTTTCAAATTATAGGTACAGTGTCAACTCAACCTTGGGTTAATGTGTTAGGTCAAGTTGCTGGTGCTATTATTCAAGCAATGCCTAATCAATGGTATACTAATAATGATGATTATGTAGATTCTTTTTATACAATTGAAAAGAATAAATCATATTCAAATTACTATGGAGCTAGAGGAAATGCAAAAGTTAATTTATCTCCATTCTTTGTAGCTTCAAATTAAAGTGTCTTTTGAAAAATAAAGATCATTTTGTGTTTTTATATCTAAATTACCCCTGAGAAATCAGGGGTAATTTTATGTTATCCTAAAAATCCCAATTAATAAAAGGAAAACCTTTCCCGTTAATTTTGTTCCACAAGCCAATCTGAATTCCGTTGAATCTTTTTGCATTATTGAATAATCCAATTTGAATTCCTGTTCCGTATTCAATAATGTCATTTTGAAAAGAGATTTGTATTCCATTAAAATCTTTTGCCGTATTAGACCATGGTCCGCCAATCATAATTCCATTTCCTTGTACTACACCGTTTCCTCCAAAAGCAGCAATGATGCCGTTAGCGTTTTCAATTTGATTTGACAGTATGGATACTGAAATTCCATTCATCTTGTTTAAGTTATTTGTGATAACTGTGCCAGATACACCATGTACATCCATTTTTATTAAAGATCCTGTGCTGAAATTTATACCGTAGGTTTTATGAGTAGAGTTTCCTTGTGATGGTTTGCCTCCGAAAATATGCAAAAGGGATATAGGTGAGGCAGCAATTCTAACACCGAATGTCCTGCTGTAGGTAGTTTGATATTCTAAATCTGACGGGTATAATCCTACAGAAACCCCGTATATATCAGTGTTATCTGAGTGATGTGTCCATAATAGAGGTCTAATTTTTCTTTTTTGACTATGTGAAATACAGAAGCAAAGTAATGTTGAGATTAAAATTATTCTTTTCATTTTGATTTTGTTTTTAAATTCAATTCAAAATTATTGTGATAATTGTGTTTTGACTTGTGTAATACACAGTTTTAAATTTTTATTTTTGTGAAAATCACAAATAAATTTTATGTTTCAAGAAGTTTTAATTCAGGAAGTTGGGAAAAATATAAAAAAAGAAACTTCAATTATTGAAGCTGTCTCCACTGCCCTTGATATTAGTTATGATGCCGCACATCGGCGTACGAGTTTTAAGAGTAAGTTTTCATTAGATGAGAGTGTAAAATTGGCGCAGTATTTTAATATTTCTTTAGATAAGTTATTTGGAACGTCAACAGAAAAGTATGTGTCTGTAAGTAGAACAACTAGTATAAAGAATGAGTACGATTTACAGGAATATTTTGAAACTTCATATAATTCTCTTTTGCCTTTGCTTGATCGAAAAGATTGTGAAGTCTATTATTCTGCAAAAGATATTCCACTATTTTATACATTAAAAAATAATAAATTAAGCTCCTTTAAAATGTATGTGTGGTTAAAGTTGTTAGATAAAAATTTTAGAGCTTATAAATTTGAGGAGTTTGCTCCCAGATTATCCACATTACAATCAGCCCAGAAGTTAGGTGATTTATATAAGGATTTGAATACTTCAGAAATATGGGATATAACAACTATAAATAGTACGTTAAAACAAATTCATTTTTATTATAAAGCAGGACAGTTAAGTCTAAAGGATTCCTTGGAGTTATGTAAAGAGCTTAAAGAGTTGTTAGATGATATTTCTAAAAAAGTTGTCTCTAAAAAACATAAATTCAAATTATATCACAATGAATTGTTGTTAATGAGTAATAATGTTCTGATTATAACTCCTGAACAGCAATCTCTTTTCGTTCCATGCGCTATGTTGTCTTATTTAAATATAAGAGATAAAGGAACTTGTTTGGAAGCTAAACAGTATTTTGACAAACAATTTTATCATTCAAGACTTTTAAATACTGTAGGTGAAAAAGAGCAGAATCAATTCTACTATAAAATGATGCAAAAAATAGATGCTTTATGTGATTTGATTAAAGCACAAGATTTATTAGGTTTTGAATAGAAAAATCCTGCACAAGGCAGGATTTTAACACAACTAAAATTTAAAAATTTGCATATTAATATGCGTCTTCATGAACCATTTTTATAGCCCTTCCGCTTGGCTCATTTTGGTTTTTGAAACTTTCGTCCCATGCAAGAGCAGTTGGTGTACTACATGCAATTGAAGGAACTGAGGGAACTGTTAATGCCGCGGTTTCACTTGGGAAATGCTCCTCAAATATTGAGCGGTAATAATATTCTTCTTTTGCTCTTGGAGTTTGAATAGGGAATCTATGATGAGCACTATGCATCATTTCATCTGTAACTTCGGTTTCAACTAATTCTTTTAAAGTGTCAATCCAGTTGTAACCAACACCGTCAGAGAATTGCTCTTTTTGTCTCCAAGCAACGCTTTCTGGTAGATAGCTTTCAAAAGCTTTTCTTAAAACCCATTTTTCCATTCGTTCACCATTAATCATTTTATCTTCTGGGTTTATACGCATTGCCACATCCATAAATTCTTTGTCTAAGAAAGGAACTCTTCCTTCAATTCCCCAAGCCATTAAACTTTTGTTAGCTCTTAAACAATCGTATTGGTATAGTTTGTCTAGTTTACGTACAGTTTCTTTGTGGAATTCCTCTGCATCTGGAGCTTTGTGGAAGTATAAATATCCTCCAAAAATCTCATCAGCTCCTTCGCCTGATAATACCATTTTTATTCCCATTGATTTGATTACGCGTGCCATTAAATACATTGGAGTAGAAGCTCTAATGGTTGTAATATCATAGGTTTCAAGGTTGTAAATAACATCTCTAATTGCATCTAATCCTTCCTGGATTGTAAATGTAATTTCATGATGAATTGTTCCAATATGATCTGAAACTTTCTTAGCAGCTGCTAAATCTGGTGAACCTTCTAATCCGATTGAGAACGAGTGTAATTGTGGGTACCATGCTTCCTCTTCATCTCCGCTTTCAATTCTTTTTGAAGCGTATTTCTTTGCAATTGCAGAAGTAATAGAAGAATCTAATCCACCTGATAATAAAACACCATAAGGTACGTCACTCATTAATTGTCTGTGAACTGCAGCCTCGAGTGCATCACGCAATTCATCTATGCTAGTTTGGTTTTCTCTAACCGCTTCATGATCCATCCAGTCTCTAGAATACCAACGCTGTAATCCGTGTTCTCTTGTGTAGTAATGTCCTGGAGGAAAAACTTCAATTTTATTACAAAATCCTTCTAAAGCTTTTAGTTCAGAGGCAACATAGAATGTTCCTTTTTTGTCCCAACCCATGTATAAAGGAATAATTCCCATATGGTCACGAGCAACTAAGTATTCATCAGTTTTAGCGTCGTAAACTGCGAAACCAAAAATTCCGTTTAAGTCATCTAAAAACTCTTCACCTTTTTCTTGATATAAAGCTAGAATTACTTCACAGTCAGATTTAGTTTGAAAATCATATTTTCCTTCAAACTGTTCTCTTAATTCTTGGTGATTATATATTTCTCCATTTGCAGCTAATACAAATCTTCTGTCTTTACTAAATAAAGGTTGTTGTCCAGATGTTGGATCAACTATGGCAAGTCTTTCATGAGCCATAATTGTTTTATCATCACTATAAACTCCACTCCAATCCGGACCTCTATGACGAATTTTTTTCGCCATTTCTAGTAGTTGAGGTCTTAACGACTCAGACTTTTCTTTTAAATCAAACGCACATACAATTCCACACATAATATATAGTAATTTTTAATTTCTTGTTGTTTTAATTATGGTTCAAATTACCTGAATATACTTTTTTATAAAAACCAAAAAGTTTATTTTAATTTCATATTGTAACTTTTAATTTGTTTTTAGTGTTTTATTGTAATTTTATAAGTCGATTTGTGTGATTTGAATTAATATTTGATATTTTTTGATAATATTTTAGTTGTAATTTGTAAGAATATTCTAAAAACAAAAGACTTCAATGAAACTTCTAAATAAATATATGCTGCTTATATCTGTTGTGTTTATGTCGTGTGCATCGGGTACTCAAGAAATTGAACTTTCTATTCGATATAATCAAATAGGATATACTGCAAATAGACCAAAATTAATTTCGGTCGTTTCTAATAATGAGTTTGATAAAGTCTCATATATAATCAAGGATGCTTCAGGAAAGGAAATTATGTCTGGAGAAACAGGTAAAGGTTTGTTGTGGAATGATTCTGGAGAGTATGTTTCAATACTTGATGTTAGTTCAATAAATAATGAAGGAGAATATGAAGTTTTAATTGGAGAAAACAAGGTAAGATTTAAAGTGCTAAATAACCCTTTTAGTGATTTATCCCAGGCGTTGTTCAAGTATTATTATTTAAATCGTTGTTCAATTGAATTAGAAGAAAAGTACGCTGGTCAATGGAAAAGACCTGCTGGTTTGAATGATGATAGAGTGAAAATTCATAGTTCAGCTGCTACAAAAGAAAGGCCTGAAGGAACCATTATTTCGGGTTCCAAAGGTTGGTTTGATGCAGGTGATTATAACAAGTATGTTTCAAATAGCGGAATTAGTACTTATACTTTATTAAGTGCTTTTGAGAATTATAGTGAGTATTACGGTTCTAAAGAATTTAATATTCCTGAATCAGGAAATAATCTTCCCGACGTTTTAGATGAAGTTATATGGAATTTAGACTGGATGTTGTCTATGCAAGATCCGTTCGATGGTGGAGTATATCATAAACTTACAGGATTAAAGTTTTCGGGAGCAATTATGCCACATGAATATGATTTAGAAAGATATGTAGTTAAAAAAAGTACTTCTGCTGCTCTGAATTTGGCGGCAGTAGCGGCAATTGCGTCAAGAGTTTTTTCACAGTTTGAGACTAAAAAAGACTATTCAGTGAAACTTTTGGAAGCATCTAAAAAGGCCTATGAATGGGCGAAGAAACATCCCGAGGATTATTTTAGAAACCCTGAAGGAGTTAGAACGGGACAATATGAAGATGATGATTTATTTGGTGAATTTCAATGGGCGGCTGTGGAATTGTTAATTACAACTAAAGATAAAAGTTATAGTAAAGATATTCAGATTGATAAAATATCTAACGAAGTTCCTTGGTGGCAAGATGCAAGTGCGTTGTCATTATATTCAATTACAAAACATAGCGCGAGTATAGAAAAGTTTATTGATGTGAATTTGGCGAAGAAGAAATTTTTAGATCAAGCTTCTGAGTTAAAAAATAGAATTGAAACCGAACCAATGCGAGTAGCTATGAAAGGTAAAGATTATGTTTGGGGTAGCAATGGTGTAGCAGGGAATCAGTTAATGTATTTAATAAAGGCATATGAGGTTACCAACAATGTTGACTATTTAAATGCAGTATTTGTTGGGTTAGATTATTTTTTAGGTAGAAATGGGATTGGAACAACTTATATTACTGGACAGGGAATAATGTCTCCAAAATTTCCACATCATAGGACTTCCGAAGCCGATAAAATTATAGAACCAGTGCCGGGAATGGTGGTTGGTGGGCCACAACCTGGGCAGCAAGATAAGTGTGAATATTTTAGTAAAATGCCATCAAAATCATATTCTGATACTTGGTGTTCCTATGCTTCTAATGAAGTAACAATCAACTGGAATGCACCATTGGTGTATGTTGTAAACGCACTTCAATATAATCAAACAAAAAATTTTAAATAAATATTTGTTTAGATAAAAATGACTTTATAACTTTGTTGCAAATGAAAACGATACAATTAAATAACTGGTGGTGGAAATCTCTTAACTTACGTTAGTGAGACCATCTTGTTATATATAAATATTAACGAAAAAGGCTTATCTCATGATAAGCCTTTTTTTATTGACCAAATTAAAATGAAGCCATTACAATTTAAAACAATTTGTAAACAAAAAATAGCAGATACGGTTACTCCGGTTGGTTTGTATTTGCGTTTGAGAGACAAATATCCGAGTACATTACTTCTTGAAAGTTCAGATTACCATAGTAAGGAAGAAAGTTTCTCTTTTATATGTGTTGAACCTATAGTTTCTTTCAAAGCTGATAAAAATGATTTTACGATTTCTTTGAAAAATAAAGAGATTGAAAAGCAACCAATTGATAGAAACTTCAATGAGTTATTTAAAGATTTTACGAGTCGAATCGATTTGGATTGCGACGAGAAACTAAAATCTTTTAATGGATTATATGGTTACACAACATACGATAGCGTTCAGTATTTCGAAACTATTAAATTAACTAATCCAGATGCTCCTTCTGCAATACCAATGATGCAGTATAGCTTTTACAGATTCATTATTGCAATTAATCATTTTAATGACGAAATGCAGTTGATAGAAAATCTAGAAGTAGGAGAAGAGTCAAGATTAGAAGAGATTGAAACGATAATTGAAGCACAAGCATTCAATACGCAAAAATTTGAAATTCAAGGAGAAGAAACATCTAATGTTACGAGCGAAGATTTTATTGAAAATGTAAAACGAGCAAAAGCACATTGTAAAAGAGGAGATGTTTTTCAATTGGTATTATCGCGCCAATTTCAACAAAAATATAAAGGAGATGAATTTAACGTGTATAGAGCATTACGTTCTATAAACCCATCACCATATTTATTTTATTTCGATTATGGAAGTTTCAAATTAATGGGATCTTCTCCAGAAGCTCAAATTAAAATCAACAACGGAAAAGCTATTATCAATCCAATTGCAGGAACTTTCAGAAGAACCGGAGATATGGCTGAAGATATTAAGTTAGGGAAGAAACTATCAGAAGATAAAAAAGAAACGGCAGAGCATGTAATGTTAGTTGATTTAGCTAGAAACGACTTAAGCAAACATGCTGAAAATGTAACTGTTGAAGTATTTAAGGAAGTACAATATTTTAGTCATGTAATTCACTTAGTTTCTACAGTTCAAGGACAATTAATGGGAGATCCAATAAAGATTGTTGGAGATACATTTCCTGCTGGAACATTAAGCGG
Source organism: Tenacibaculum sp. 190524A05c (assembly GCF_964036595.1). Lineage (NCBI taxonomy): Bacteria > Pseudomonadati > Bacteroidota > Flavobacteriia > Flavobacteriales > Flavobacteriaceae > Tenacibaculum > Tenacibaculum platacis. The sequence continues at coordinate 3,548,141 of NZ_OZ038523.1, forward strand.
AGCACCAAAATATAAAGCAATGCAGTTAATTGATAAGTATGAGAATCAATCTCGTGGATTTTACGGAGGTGCTGTTGGGATTATGGGATTGAACGGAGATGTTAACTTGGCAATTGGAATTCGATCTTTTGTAAGTAAAAACAATGTTCTTTACTATCAAGCAGGAGCAGGAATTGTAATTCATTCAGATGAAGAAAAAGAGTTACAAGAAGTAAATAATAAACTAGCAGCATTAAAGAAGGCGTTAACCTTAGCTGAAAAAATTTAAAACAGTCTTGAGAAGTTAGTATTCAGTAATTAGAAGAAATGATTCAAACTTAATACTAATAGCTCAGTACTCAATACTAGAAAAAAACATGAAAATATTAATCTTAGATAATTACGATTCGTTTACCTATAATTTGGTTCACATGGTGGAAAAAATTACGGACAAATATCCTGATGTATATAGAAATGACGAAATCTCGGTTGAAGAAGTTGGAGATTATGATTTAATTATGTTATCTCCAGGTCCAGGAATTCCTGATGAAGCTGGAATCTTAAAAGAGGTCATTAAAACCTATGCAGGAAAGAAACCAATTTTTGGTGTGTGCTTAGGATTACAAGCAATCACAGAAGTATTCGGTGGAACCATAATTAATATGAACGAAGTTTTTCATGGTGTGGCCACAGATATGAAGGTTACAAAACCTGAAGCTGTAATTTTCAAGGATGTTCCTGAAGTTTTTCCAGCTGCACGTTATCATTCTTGGATTGCTTCTAATGAAAATCTACCTGCAGATTTGGAGGTTACGGCTATTGATGAAGATGGAGGAATTATGGCAATCCGTCATACAAAACATCAAATCAGCGCTGTGCAATTTCATCCAGAAAGTATTCTAACAGAAGTGGGTGAGCAATTAGTTCGCAATTTTATTAATTCAGTTTCTAAAAATTAAAATCAAATGAAAGCGATTTTAAACGATTTGTATCAGCACAAACGATTAACAAAAATTGAAGCAAAACAGATTTTAATTGATATTGCTAAAGAACAATATAATGATGCGCATTTAGCTTCTTTCTTAACTGTGTTTATGATGCGTCCAATAACTGCTGAAGAATTAGCAGGATTTAGAGAAGCATTATTAGAATTGGCAATTAAAGTTGATTTATCTGAGTTCAATACCATTGATATAGTTGGAACAGGAGGAGATGGAAAAGACACGTTTAATATCTCAACTCTAACTTCATTTGTAGTTGCAGGAACTGGACAAAAAGTGGCTAAACATGGAAATTATTCTGTTTCATCAAAGTCGGGTTCTTCTGATATGTTAGAGAGTTTTGGATATGAATTTACAAATGATGAGTCGGTACTAAAGGCTCAATTAGAAAAAGCAAATATTTGTTTTTTACATGCTCCGAAATTTCATCCAGCAATGAAGGCAGTCGGTCCAATTCGTAAGGCTTTAAAATTAAAGACATTTTTCAATATGTTGGGGCCTTTGGTAAATCCAAGTTTTGCTCAAAATCAATTGTTGGGTACATTTAATTTAGAAGTAGCTAGATTATACAATTATATCTTACAAGAAGAAGGAACCAACTATGGAATAGTTCATGCTTTAGATGGATATGATGAAATATCATTAACTGGAGGATTTAAGTTATTTACAAAACAAGGTGAGCAATTAATAACTCCAGAAGATTTAGGAATTCAACGTGTTGAACAATCAGATATTTACGGAGGAAACTCTGTAGAAGAAGCGGCAAAAATTTTCAAAACAATTTTAAATGGTGAAGGTACAGAAGCACAAAATAGTGTTGTGCTTACAAATGCTGCCTTTGCATTAACAATAATAGACTCAAATAAAGACTTTTCAGCTGCTTTTGAAGAAGCAAAATCGTCATTATTCGGAGGGAAAGCAAAAGAGTGTTTACAAAAATTAGTGAGTTAAATAAACTGTTGTCATTACGAGGAAGAATGACGAAGTAATCTCAATAAAAAGATTGCTTCACTTTATTCGCAATGACGTAATTATTAGATAAAATGACAATTTTAGAGAAGATTATAAATTTCAAAAAGCAGGAAATAGCTAAAATAAAGTCTGAAGTTCCTGTTAAAAAATTAGTAGAAAGTCCAAAGTTTAAAAGAACTCCAATTTCTTTAAAAGCTTCGTTAACTGAAGAAGGTTCAACAGGAATTATTGCAGAATTTAAAAGACAATCTCCTTCGAAAGGAATTATCAACGATCAGGTTTCTGTTACTGAAGTTACGAATGGATATTTAGATGCAAATGTTGCAGCACAGTCTATCTTAACGGATACTTCTTTTTTCGGAGGAACGATGGCAGATTTAATGGAAGCAAGAACTATTAATACGATCAAGCCAATTTTACGTAAAGATTTTGTTGTTGATGGTTTTCAAATTGTAGAAGCAAAAGCTATTGGAGCGGATGTGATTTTACTAATTGCGGCTTGTTTAACTGCAGAAGAAATTAAGAATTATGGACAATTAGCTAACGATCTTGGGTTAGAGGTTTTATATGAAGTTCATAATCAACAAGATTTAGATAAAATTTCTGATTTAGACAATAAGATTATAGGAATCAATAATCGTGATTTAAAAACCTTTAAAGTTGATTTAGAACATTCTATCAATTTAGCAAATCAAATACCAAGTTCGGCAATTAAAGTTTCTGAAAGTGGAATTAGCAATCCAAGAATTGTTACAGGATTAAAAGAGTACGGTTTTCAAGGGTTTTTAATCGGAGAAAACTTTATGAAAGAAGAAAATCCAGGAGAAGCTTGTTTAGATTTTATAAATCAAATCAGATAATAACACAATAGTTTGAAAATAGAGAATTATAAAATAGTTGATTGGGAGGTTTCAGAAACGGGAGTTTTGTTGGATGAAAATGAAGGTTGGATTTTAATAAAATCTATTCCTGGTGACTATCAGTTAGATGGTTTTAAATTATTGAATAAGAATCATATTGAAGAAAGATCAAAAGTTGAAAACTCTAGCGTAATCCAAAAGGTGATAGAATTAAAAGAAATTAAAGTTCAAAATCCAAGTGACTTTAAATTTGGTAATACAATTGAGATTTTACAAAGTTTAGAAACAAAATACGGTTGTTTTGAGTTTCAAGATGAAGTTGAGGAAGAATTATTTTATGGGACATTAGGGGAATATGATGAAGAAAGTTTTTCAATAGATTTTATAAAATCCGATGGAACAATAGATTTAGATTTTGATGAAGTTTTCGAAATACAAGATATACGAACAATTTCTTTTGAATCGGATTATTTTAATTCAATAAGTCTATTGTATAATCACTGTAAAAAGAACAAGAAATGAAGCTGAAAGTTTGTGGTATGAAATACGTAGATAATATTCGGCAAGTTGCTGAATTAAAACCTGATTATTTAGGTTTTATCTTCTACGAAAGATCTAAAAGAAACTTTGAAGGTATTATACCTGAAATACCGAAAGGAATAAAAAAGACAGGTGTATTTGTAAATGAATATTTAGAGATTTTAGTTTCACTTGCTGAAGAGTATAAGTTAGAAGCTTTACAGTTGCACGGAGACGAATCTGTAGCCTATATTCAAGAAATAAAAAAGCATTTGCCAAAAGTTGAAATCATTAAAGTTTTTGGAATTAAAGACGCTTTTGATTTTTCAATTCTTGAAGCATACGAATCAGTAGTAGATTATTTCTTATTTGATACTAAAGGAAAAGAAAGAGGAGGAAATGGAGTTGTATTCGATTGGACAGTGTTGAAAAATTATCCTTCAACAAAACCATTTTTTTTAAGTGGAGGAATTGGTTTAGAAGAAGTAACTGCTGTAAAAGAAATAAGCAAAACCAATTTACCAATTTATGCTATTGACGTAAACAGTAAATTTGAAACAGAACCCGGTTTAAAATCTATAAAAAAACTTAAAAAGTTTAAAAATGAAATATAATCCAGACAAAAACGGTTATTACGGAGAGTTTGGGGGAGCGTTTATTCCAGAATTATTATATCCAAACGTAAAAGAACTAGAAGACAACTATATTAAAATTATAGAGTCTGAATCTTTCCAAAAGGAATACAAAGCTTTATTGAAAGATTATGTAGGACGTCCAAGTCCATTGTATTATGCCAATCGCTTATCAGAAAAATATGGAGCTCATATTTACTTAAAGCGTGAAGATTTAAATCATACAGGTGCACACAAGGTAAACAATACAATTGGTCAAATCTTAATTGCAAAGCGCTTAGGAAAGACTCAAATTATTGCAGAAACAGGAGCAGGTCAACATGGTGTTGCTACAGCCACAGTTTGTGCTTTAATGGATGTAGAATGTATCGTTTTCATGGGAGAAAAAGATATCGAACGTCAAGCTCCAAATGTTGCTCGTATGAAAATGCTAGGTGCAAAAATTGTTCCTGCTACAAGTGGTAGTAAAACCTTAAAAGATGCAACAAACGAAGCAATTCGTTACTGGATTCAAAACCCAGAGACTTTTTATTTAATTGGTTCTGTTGTTGGTCCTCATCCACATCCAGATATGGTAGCTCGTTTACAAGCAATTATTTCAGAAGAAATAAAATGGCAACTAAAAGAGAAAACTGGAAAAGAAAATCCTGATACCATTATTGCTTGTGTTGGAGGTGGAAGCAATGCAGCCGGAGCTTTTTATCATTATTTAGAAGATGAAGAAGTAGAGTTAATTGCTGTTGAAGCTGCTGGTTTAGGAGTTGATTCTGGAGAAAGTGCTGCAACATCTCAATTAGGAGAAGTAGGTGTAATTCATGGAAGTAAAACTATTTTAATGCAAGATGAATACGGGCAAATTGTTGAGCCATATTCAATTTCTGCTGGATTAGATTATCCTGGAGTTGGACCTTTACATGCATTTTTATTTGATTCTAAAAGAGCAAAGTTCATGAATGCTACAGATAAAGAAGCATTACAATCTGCTTTTGAATTAACTAGATTAGAAGGAATTATTCCAGCTTTAGAATCCGCTCATGCATTTGCGGTATTACCAAAATTAAAACTAGAGTCAGATCAAGTTGTAGTGATTAATTTATCGGGTAGAGGAGACAAAGATTTACAAACTTATATCAAGCATTTAGAAGAATAACTATTTTATGCTAGCATTTTTTAAACCAATACCAATCTATATTCTTTTCTATAAAGACAGAATAAAAGTATACAGACTAGATAATGGATTGTTTATTGAAAGAAATGCAGTTATTCCATTTTCAAATTCGAAAATATTATTTGCAAATTTTACGGAAGGTGAACGTTTTTTAAGCTCATTAATTTGTGAATTAGTTCCAAGGTTAGGAAGCTTTTTTTCACGTTCCTTAATTGTTTTAGCACATCAATTGGAAATGATAAATGAAGGATTATCACAAGTAGAGGAGAGAGCTTTGATTGATGCAATTCGACATAGCTCAGCAGTAGATGTTTTTGTCATTGAAGATGAAGAAGAATTATCAATTGAACAAGCGATCGTTAAACTCAATAATTTTAAAAATTCATAATGTTTGGAATCTTTAAAACAAACTTAATTTATTTAGTATTGTATAAGAACAAAGTGAAGATTATTGATTTAATGTCGGGGAAGTTTGTTGAAAAAAATGCAACACAACCTTTTTCAAGTACTAGGATTCTTTGGGCAGATTATCAAGTAGGAGAGAATTTTGTTAATACTATACTAAGAGATTTTATTAGTAATTGGGGAGCACATAGAATGCTTGTACATCAAATGGAAATTCTTGAAGGAGGTTTGTCTGAAGTTGAAAAAAGAGCTTTAATTGATTCTGCTAGACATATGAATGCAAAGGAAGTATATCTAATGGAAGGAGGAGCTGAATTAACTGTAGGGCAAGCATTAAAAAAGTTAGAATTCCTCAGAGAGGAAGAAAAAAGAACTAAATAGAAACCACATTAAAAATGAATACAATTCAACAAATATTTCAAAAGAAAGATAAAAACCTTTTATCTATATTTTTTACAGCTGGATTTCCAGATTTAAATGGAACTGAAAAAATTATTACGGAATTAGGAAGTAACGGAGTTGATTTTATCGAAGTTGGTTTACCTTATTCAGATCCTTTGGCGGATGGACCAACAATTCAGCATAGTAGTTCTGTGGCATTAAAAAATGGAATGAACTTAGATGTTGTTTTCGAGCAACTTCAGTCTTTAAAAGATAAAAATACAACACCGTTAGTGTTAATGGGATATGTAAACCAAATTATCAAATACGGAGAGGATGCTTTTTGTCAAAAAGTAGTGGATTGTGGAATTGATACGGTGATTATTCCTGATTTACCAATGGTTGAATATGAAACGCATTACAAAGCTTTATTTGCGAAATACGGAATTACGAATGTGTTTTTAATCACACCAAAAACTCCAGATGAGAGAATTCGTAAAATAGATGAATTAACAGAAGGTTTTATTTACATGGTAGCTTCTTCATCAATTACAGGAGCAAAAGGTGAAATTTCTCAACAGCAAATTGATTATTTCGAAAGAATTAAATCAATGAACTTAAAAAGTAAGTTAATTATTGGGTTCGGTATTTCTGATAATGCAACGTTTACAAAAGCTTGTGAATATGGAAATGGAGCGATTATCGGATCTGCTTTTATTAAGAGTTTAGACAAAGATGGAGTGGATGGAACAGCAGGTTTTGTAAAAAGTATAAAAGGAGAATAGTTCTAAGTATTTTATAAAAAAAAGCCTCATTAAATTAATTTTAGTGAGGCTTTTATATAATTTGTTTATTATGATTTAACTTTGGTTGAATTGGTAAATTCTTTTAAAATAGATTTAAAAACTCCAATCGGTTGTGCCCCAGTAACAGCTTCCTTTCTGTTAAAAACTATAGTGGGTACAGATCTTACTCCAAGATTTTGCCAATATTGCTTATTGCTTTGAACTTCATAACGAGCTTCATCATCTTTTAATTTTGCCAAAGCTTCATCCGCATTTAAACCAACGGCTAATAAAGCTTCCTTTAAAACTTCTTCTTTAGAAACATCTTTTCGTTCGCTGAAATAGGCTGTAGTTAATCGCATTTTTAATTCAGTTTGTTTACCAAACTTCTTAGCATATTCTAGTAAAATATGAGCATCAAAAGTGTTAACAATTCGCATTCCTTCATAAAAGTCAAATGTAAAATCAACATTAGCTCCAGCATCAACTAATCTTTGCCTAGAAGCTTCATGTTGTTCTTTGGTAGAACCATATTTTTGAGTAATGTGTTCTGTTAAATCCTGACCTTCTGCTGGCATATGAGGATTTAACTCAAAAGGTTGCCATTCAATTTCTACTTGGTCTGCTATATTTAATTCGTCAATTGCTTTTTGTAAGTGCTTATATCCAACGGTACACCAAGGGCAAACAACATCAGAAACGATATCTATTTTTAATGTATCTTTCATCTATATTTAAATGATATTAATTTTTTCTATTGGTAGTTTTTATTCATTATATCTTACAAATGTTTCTTTTTTTATCCTAAAGTAGATTTGGAAAAGTATAAGAGAGATTTGGAAAAGTTTAAAGGTAATAAATGCCTGAATTTTGTGGTGTAATTTTAAACGAAGAAAAAATGAATTCAAAGAAAACAGCAATAGTTACAGGTGGAAGTAGAGGTTTAGGAAGAGAAATGGTTTTAAACCTTGCAAAAGAGCAGCACAATATTATCTTTTCCTACCATAGTCAAAAGGATAAAGCGGATGAAGTAATTGAGGAAGTCAAACACTATGGTGCAAATGCAGTTGCTTTTCATTATGACGCAAATGATCTAAAAAGTGGAGAGGAGTTTTTACAAAATGTAGTGAAGTATCAGGAAGAGAATTATGGAATGCCGAATTTTGATTTTTTAATCAATAATGCAGGAACAGGAACTTTTAATTTGGTGAAAGATACAGAGGAGGAACAGTTTGATACGATGTTAAATATTCATTTAAAAAGTGTTTATTTTCTAACTCAAAAAGCACTAAAATATATGAACCAATCAGGTAGAATTATTAATATTTCAAGTGGTTTAACACGATTTAGTTTACCTGGAATGTCTTCATATGCTATAATGAAGTCGGCAGTTGAAACGTTTACAAAATATTTAGCCAAGGAATTAGGTGAACGAAAAATTACGGCGAATGTAGTTGCGCCTGGAGCAATTGCAACAGACTTTGCTGGTGCAACAAATAGAGATAATTTGGAGAAAAGAACAATAATAGAAAATATTACAGCACTAGGTCGTGTTGGAGAGGCTGAAGATATTGGAGGCGTTGTTTCATTTTTATGTTCTGAAAAAGCAGGATGGATTAACGGTCAACGCATTGAAGTTTCGGGAGGAATGGTTTTATAATTTTAAGCATCATGAAAGAATTATTGCATTTTAAAAGAATTTCTGACTATCATAAGTTAGCCAACTTAAAAGCTCCACAGCATCCATTAATTAGCTTAATTGATTACACTCAAATTAAGTATCCAGAAAATATTAAAGAAATTAAATGGCGACAGGATTATTATACGATTGGCTTAAAAAGAAATGTAGCTTATAAGTTTTTTTATGGACAGCAAGAATATGATTTTGATGAAGGAGTTATGACTTTTATTGCTCCGAATCAAGTTATGAGTTTAGGAGAAAATCCAAATTTAAATACAAAACCAACGGGATGGCTTTTATTAATTCATCCCGACTTCTTTTGGAATACTGATCTTGCTAAAAAGATAAAGAATTATGATTTTTTCGGATATTCTGTAAGTGAAGCTTTATTTCTTTCTGAAAAAGAGGAGCATTTAATAATTTCATTATTAGAAAATATTTCGTCGGAATACGCTTCAAATATTGATAAGTTTAGTCAAGATATTATTATCTCTCAACTAACGACATTATTGAATTATGCGAACCGTTTTTATGAGCGGCAATTTATAACTAGAGAAAAGTTAAATCATAGAATTTTAAATGATTTTGAATTAGTTCTGATAAATTCTTTATCTGATAATGAGTTAGAAGAAAAAGGTTTGCCAACTGTTCAGAAAATAGCCGAAAAATTATCGGTTACCCCAAATTATTTAACAGGAGTTTTAAAACATTTAACGGGTCAAAATACACAACAGCACATTCAAAGTTCAATAATTAAAAAGGCAAAAGAAGAGTTAACCATAACCAATTCCTCTGTAAGTGAAATTGCGTATAAACTCGGATTCGAATATCCATCTTCCTTTACCAAATTATTTAAGAATAAGACAGATATGTCACCAGTGGAATTTAGAAGGAAATTTAACTAGAATTTATAATAAATTAATGTTAGTTTTTAGATGATTAAATGACAAAGCCTAAAACTATAAGTATTTTTGCTATAATTTAATCTGATAACGATTTGAAAAAACACCTTACATTATCCAATCTAATATTCGGGATTGCTATTTTCCTTCTTTTGTATAAACCAAGTAGGATTTGGTTTATACGTCAGCTTTCTTTTAGTCCATCTATTGAGAAAGTAGAGAAAAGTGCTCGTGTATTTAATTATAATTGGAAATTAAAAGGATTAAATACAGATGATATTAATTTTTATGATTTTAAAGGAAAGGTAGTTTTTCTTAATTTTTGGGCTACATGGTGTCCACCATGTGTCGCAGAATTACCATCTATTCAGGAGTTTTATAATAAGTATCAAGATAAAGTTGCTTTTGTTTTTATATCTAATGAGGATGAAGAGGAAATTTTAAAATTTTTCAAACAAACTGGATATGAATTTCCAGTCTATCAATCAAATGGAAGTTACTTAAATGAATTACCTCCTGTGAATTCAATTCCAAGAACATTTATTCTCGATAAATCCGGAAATATTCGTGTCGATAAATCTGGTGCGGCCAATTGGAATAGTGTAAGTTTTCTCAGTTTTATCGATGAAATTTTACTCGATTAAAGTCTTGTTAAAAAAAACTTAAAATATATCTTCCTGTTTCGCAAAGCTTTAAATTAGCTGAAAAATCAACTAAATAATGAAACATAGAAGTTTACTCCTACTGGCAATAGCATTTATTATGCACAATGGTATTGCTCAAAACCTTTTACGAAATACAGAAATTAGTCCTGATGGTAATAATATAGCCTTTAGTTATTATGGAGATATTTGGACGTACAATATCAATTCTAAAACATCAAAACGACTAACTATCAATAAAGGATATGATAGTAATCCAGTTTGGAATACAAACGGAACTGAAATCGCTTTTGCTTCCAATAGAAAGGGAAATACAAACGTATTCACAACATCAACACAAGGAGGAATTCCTAAGCAATTAACGTATTATCCAACATTTAATATCCCTTCAAACTGGACGTCAAAAGGAGATGTTATTTTCACTACAAAACGAGTGTATTCTGGTCCAGAGTGGGATCAACAAATTTATGAAGTAAGCGAAAATGGAGGAACTCCAGAACGTTTTTTAACTGCTTATGGATCTGATGCAGTAATTGCACCAAACGGTTTAGTTGCTTATGTAAAAGGAGCATGTAGAATTGCCAGAGAAGATTATAGTGGTTCTGCTCAAAGAGATATTTGGATTTTCAATCCAAAAACAAAAAAATACATCCAAATTACAACGAGTAATAAAAATGATCATAATCCAGCTTGGGATGCTAACAATAATTTATACTACATAGGAGCTGCAAGTGGAAGGTATAATATCTATAAGCAAAAAGTTTCTGCAGATGGAAACGCAAGTGGAACACCAGAACAATTAACGAGTTTAAAAGTTGATGGTGTTCGTTCGTTTTCTGTAAGTAACAACGGTACAATTGTGTATACCAGTGGAATTGAAACGTTTTTGTTAAAAGATGGAAAAACGACTAAACTATCTATCGATGTAATCTCTGATAATCTTTTTGCAGAAGAGAGTGTTTCTACTATGAGAAATGGAGCAAATGCTTTTGCAATATCTCCAAATGGAAAGAAGATCGCCTTGAATATTTCAGGAGAGATGTTTGTGAAACATAATGATAAAGAAAAGAAACACGCTAATAATGTAACTAAAGACTATAGTAGAGATAAAGGCGCAGGTTGGTTAGATGATAAAACAGCAATTTACTTATCAGATAAAGATGGAAGCTTCCAGATTTATAGTGTGCGTTCAGCAGATGATAAAGTAGGATTAGAAAGATCATTAAAATTAGAGCACAACAAGCTAACAAAAGAAAAAGAGGATGTAGCTTATTTTGTTGTTTCACCTGATAGAAAGAAAATCGCTTATGGCGTTGGTAGAGGTAAATTAATTGTTGCTGATATCAAAGACGGTAAAATAGAAAATAGAGAAGTTTTTATTGATAGTTGGACAGATGCAAGCGGATTATCTTGGAGTCCAGATAGTGAGTACATCGCATACTCTTTAGAAGATTTAAACTTTGATAGTGAAATATTCATTCATTCGGTAAAAGATAAATCGAAGCAGATGAACGTAAGTATGCATCCAAGAAGTGATACAAGCCCAGTTTGGAGTCAAGATGGTAAAAAGCTAGCTTTCCTATCCAATAGAAGTGGTTTAAATTACGATGTTTGGATGGTTTGGTTACAAAAGGAAGATTGGGAAAAAACAAAAACAGATAGAGATCAGGGTGATTATTATGTAGCTGAAGAGCCTAAAAAAGACAAGAAAGAAGGAAAGGATGCTAAGAAGAAAGATAAGAAGCCAGCAAAGAAAAAGGTAACTGTTACTATAGATGAGGATAGATTATATGAAAGATTAGTTCAAGTAACATCATTGTCTGATAATGAATTCAGTATGGCGTTTAGTGCGGACAGTAAAAATATTTATTTCTCTGCAACAGATCCTTCTACAAAAAGAAGAAATTTATATAAAGTAAAGTGGGACGGAACTGCGCCAAAAATAGTGAAAGGAGCTTCAGGTTTCTTTAATTTATCTTTCCAAAACGGAAAATTATATTTTACTTCTAGAGGAGTTTTAAAAGAACTGAATACTAAATCTGATAAAATAACTGCATTACCTCATACAGCCATTGTTAAGAAGAATGTTCTAAAAGAAAGAGAGCAAGTATTCGATGAAGGAATTCGTGCGTTAACTGCAGGGTTTTATGATCCAAATTTCCATGGGTACGATTGGAAATCATTAGTTAAAAAATATAAACCTTGGGTATTATCAGCTACAACTCATGAAGATTATACTTACATGTTCAATTTACTGCTAGGTCAGTTAAATGCAAGCCACATGGGATATAGAGGTGGAGCTCCAAGAAATGAAAGTGATAAAATTGGTTTACTTGGTTTAGAGGTTAAAAACGTAAGTAATGGAGTTAAAGTTGAGTATGTACTTTCTAATTCAGTTGCTGATAAAACTAAAAGTAAATTAAAAGTTGGAGATGTAATTACTTCAGTTAATGGAGTAAAAATCGATTCAAAAACAAATTTCTATAGTTTATTAAAGAATACAGTTAATAATGAAATTTTATTGACTTTAGCTTCTGGTAAAGATGTAATCTTAAGACCACAATCTAGCTTAAATACGTTACAATATGAAGAGTGGATTGAATCAAGAAAAAAGTTAGTAGAAAAGTATTCAAACGGACAATTAGGTTATATCCACATTAGAGGAATGAGTATGCCAAGTTTTGAACGTTTTGAAAGAGAATTAAAAGCTAGCGGTTACGGTAAAAAAGGTATTGTAATTGACGTAAGATATAATGGTGGAGGTTGGACTACCGATAGATTAATGGCGGTGTTAAATGTAAAACAACATGCGTATACAATTCCAAGAGGAGCTGCAAAATCTTTAAAAGATCATAAAAAGTTCACAGGAAATTATCCATTCAATGAAAGAGCAATTTTATCGGTAAATACGAAGCCTGTTGTTGCTTTATGTAATGAGAATAGTTATTCCAATGCAGAAATTTTCTCTCATGCTTTCAAAAATTTAGGTTTAGGAAAGTTAGTAGGACAGCCAACATTTGGAGCTGTAATTTCTACAGGAGGACAAAGATTACAGAATGGTTTTATAAGAATGCCATTTAGAGCTTGGTTTGTAAAGGCTTCAGGAAAAAATATGGAGAATGATGCTCCTGCTGTACCAGATTATTTGATCAAAAATGCTCCAGGATGGAAAGAAAGAGGAGAAGATGATCAATTGAAAAAAGCAGTAGAAGTATTATTACAAGATATAAACTAATTCTATTTCAATATAGTTCAAACCATATAAAGCCTCGGAAAATCCGAGGCTTTTTTATTTCTAGACTAGTAAATGTTAATTTAAATGCTTACCTTTTGTATTCTACAATGTTGAATTATAGATAAATTCTTATCGAATTTACTATTGAACGTAAAAGTCGTTTTTAAGCCCCCGTATTACTAAATACTAATGTCATAAACTTTGTAGTCTTTACATAATAAGAACTTAAAACAATAGTGTATGAATTCATGTTTTCATATGTCACTTCCATGTAAAAATATTGAAGAGACAATTAATTATTACAAAGATCAATTAGAGTCAGAAATCGGAAGAAAAACTGAGAATTGGGTAGATATTAATTTATTCGGACATCAATTAACTTTTGTTCTTACTGAAAACTTTGATTTTAAATTCCCTTTTTATTCATTGGATAATGAAGAGTTGCCATCTTTTCATTTCGGAGTTGTTTTAGATAGTGATGAGTGGGAAAACACTTATGATAAAATCAATAGTCAATGGATGTTTGATACCGTAGTTAAAAAAACATTTTTTGAAGATAAAAATGGAGAACAAAGTACCTTCATAGTTCAAGATCCAAATGGTTATTATATAGAGTTTAAAACCTTTAGAAGAAGAGACGAAATTTTTATTTAAATTTTAAAATATAAAGTGCTGTTATACTATTTATGCTGCGCTTTTTTTATGGTACTTTTGCCAAATGAATTTAATTGGCGAGAAGGAATTGTTGCAGAAACTAAAATCGAATTTTGGATATGATAGCTTTCGATTAGAGCAGCAAAAGATTGTTGAGAATATATTAGCAAATAAGGATACTTTGGTAATTATGCCAACCGGAGGAGGAAAGTCAATTTGTTTCCAACTTCCGGCTTTATGCTTTGATGGAATTACGCTCGTAATTTCTCCATTAATTGCTTTAATGAAAGATCAGGTGGATAGCTTGAAGGCTAATGGAATTCCAGCAACTTATTTTAATAGTAGCCAGTCTAGCGAAGAACAACAACAAGTTTTTGATGCTGTTGTAAATAAAGAAGTAAAGTTGCTCTATGTAGCACCAGAAAGTCTTCCTTTTTTACAGAATATTCTAAATCAGAATTACATTAGTTGCATTGCGATTGACGAAGCACATTGTATTTCATCTTGGGGACACGATTTTCGTCCTTCATATAAACAATTAGCTTTCCTTAAAAAGTCGTTGCCAGAGGTTCCAGTTGTAGCTTTAACTGCAACTGCCGATAAAGCAACTCAGGAAGATATTCTTGAGCAACTAGCTATTCCACATGCTACACGTTATGTTAGTTCTTTTAATCGAGAAAATATTGCGTTAGAAGTTCGTCCAGCAAATGACAGGGTTAATCAGATTATAAAGTTTATTAATAAGAGAGGAAACGAATCTGGAATTTTGTATTGTTTAAGTAGAAAAGCTACAGAACAATTAGCAAACAAATTATCTCAAAACGGTATAAAAGCCAAAGCATATCATGCAGGTTTATCTTTTGAAGAAAGATCGTCAATACAAGAAGATTTTATAAAAGATGATATTCCAATTATATGCGCGACGATTGCGTTCGGAATGGGTATTGATAAATCTAACGTTCGTTGGGTAATTCACTATAATATGCCGAAAAATATTGAGGGATATTATCAAGAAATAGGAAGAGCAGGAAGAGACGGATTAGCTTCTCATGCATTACTTTTTCATAGTTATGCTGATGTTATTCAATTACGACAGTTTATTGCCAAAACAGGAAATCAGGAAGTACAAGACGCAAAATTGGAAAGAATGAAACAGTTTGCAGAAGCAACTGTTTGTAGAAGGAGAATTTTATTGAGTTATTTTGGTGAACTGGTGGAAGATGATTGTGGAAATTGTGATGTATGTAAGAATCCACCACAGTTTTTTGATGGAACATTGATTGCACAAAAGGCATTATCTGCTATTTATAGATTGAAAGGTAAAGAAGCTATGGGAACTGTGATTGATGTCTTAAGAGGAGCTCAAAATGCAGCAGTTCTAGATAAAAATTACAATACTTTAAAAACGTACGGAGTTGGAAAAGATATTTCATGGAGAGATTGGCAACATTATATGATTCAATTGATCAATCAAGGGTTTTGTCAAATTGCTTTTCATTTGAATAATACATTGCAATTGACAGCTTTTTCAGAGAAAGTATTATTTAAAGGAGAAAAAGTTAGATTAACCGTTCCAACAGTACTTCAGAAAGAAACTCCTGCCCAGAAAAAAGTGCCGAAGAAAAAAACAGCTACAAAAGATACCTTGTTCGAAAGATTAAGAAAATTGAGATATCAAATTGCTCAAGAAGAAGACATTGCTGCTTATTTAGTATTTAGTGACGCTACGTTAAGGGAGCTAGAAACACAAAGACCGCAAACAGACAATGAATTTCTTGCAATTAGTGGAGTTGGGCAAAGAAAATTAGAAGTGTATGGAGGCGAGTTCATGGAAGAAATCAGATCTTTTATAAAAGAAAAGAAAAAAGGAAAAAAGGATACTACATTAGAAACCTATAAATTATATCAGGAAGGATTTTCTGTTGAAGAGATAGCAATTCGGCGAGGATTAAAAGAACAAACAATATTCTCACATCTAGCTAAATTGTATCTGGAAGGAAAAGATATAAGTTTGGATAAGTTTATTGATACTAATACGTTGAAGTTAATTCAGAATGCGAAAAAAGTATTAAAAAATGAAACTGCACTAAAACCTTATTTTGAATTTTTAGGAGAGAAAGTTTCCTACAAACAAATCAGAATAGGGTTAACGATATTACAAAAAAAGACTATTTAAATAGAAACGCCATCTTAGAAATGAGATGGCGTTTTTTATTTATTGTTCTTTTAAATTCTCCATTTCAATAATAATATCATCAAGTTTAGAGAATAAGGTGCTGTATAAAATTCTTGTAGAAATTGTGTAAGCAATAGTGCAAATTATAGAGATACAAACCGCAATTAAAGCTCCAATTCCTAAAGTTTGTAATAAGGTAGTATCGTCTGTAATAAACCTTGATAAAAAGCTTTCATCTTTTATGAAGAATGCAAGAACAAAAATTGACAATACCGCAAGAGGTAAAGCAAACATAAATAGTTTTTTTGTAGATCGTGTAATTGAACTTATAATTCTTCTGTAACTTTTTAAGTAATTCAAATTGTCAGATTTTATATCCAAAGAATTAAAACGTTTTAATAACCTTGAGTTAAAAACATACAATGCAAGAATTAGAAAAGTTCCATATAAACCAATTATAGTTTCAGATAATAATATTCCTCCAATCGTTACAATTCCTGCCATAGGTAATAATCCTCTATTATCGAATTCGTATGTTCTTTTAATTTTATTAATTATCGATTTAGATTTCTGATTGTATAAGTCATTTATTTTAGGTGCAATCAATGAGTCTTCAGTAATAAAAGCCTCATTCCATATTTTTTCAATTGATTTTTCCATCTAATAATTCTTTTAATTGTTTTTTAATTCTGTTTATTCTAACTGCAATATTGTTAGCGCTAGTTCCAATAACAGCAGCAATTTCTTTGTAAGGATTTTCTTCTAAATGCAATAAAATAATAGCTCTATCTACCTCAGAAAGTTTTTTAATCGCGTCATATAACAAATTCAAATGTTCGTTTGCAAAGGCACTATTATGTTCAGACAGCTCATTTGAAAAGGAAATTTTTCGGTTCTGTCTCTGCTTCTTTTTGCTTAAGGTTAAGCATACATTTAAAGTAATTCTATAGATCCATGTAGACCATTTAGATTTTTGTTGAAAGGCTTCTCTTGTTTTCCATATTTGTAAACAGGCTTCCTGATAAAAATCTTCAAAGTCTTCTTGAGAATCTGTATACGCTCTACAAATTTTTATAATTAAACCAGCATGCGGTAGAATAGAAGTTGTATAAAAATCGTTACTCAAAATTTAATATTTACTTGATTAGTAAATCGAGAATTTAAAATATTACAAGAAAGATAAATTTTTTAAAATATTTTATTTTCAATAATTTTTGAAAGTTTAGAAATTAATTCTATATTTGTCCTATGAAGTTAGAAGACGCAAAAATAAAATACATACATACTTGGGGAAGTTTAGCTACAAGCTGGGGCATAAATAAAACTATGGCTCAAGTACATGCGTTATTATTAGTTTCTACAAAACCATTGTCTGCAGATGAAATTATGGAAGCTCTTAAAATTTCTCGAGGTAATGTAAACATGAATGTTAGAGCATTAATTGACTGGGGGATTGTGAGAAAAGAGTTTGTAGTTGGAGAACGTAAGGAGTTTTTCGTTGCAGATAAAGATATTTGGGAGCTTTTTAAACAGGTAACTAAAGAGAGAAAGAAAAGAGAGATTGAACCAGTTCTTAGAATTTTGGATGAATTAAAAAGTGGAGTAGAGGAAAACTCAGAAGAGGCAGAATCTTTCAAGAAGTTAATGAATGATTTATCTTCAGTAACTACAACAGTAAATGGAATTTTAGATAAAGCGATTAGAGCTGATGAGCATTGGTTACTATCTAATTTTACTAAAATGATTAAAAAGTAAAAAAATTTAAACACAAACTTTCAATAATTTCTGAAAATATGAAAATAATAAATAGAATATTTATGATACCTATGGTTTTGATGCTTTTAGTTGGCATTCTTGATATTGGTTGGGTTTTTATTGCTGCATTAGTAGCGATACCACTAGGCTTTTTACAGATTCTATTTTGTCTTAAGATGTTGTTGAATTGGGATAATTATGATAAGAATGTGAGAGTTTTTTTAATTGTATACTTTTTACTCGTAATTTCTCATTTTATCACTTGGCGCTCTATTTATAATATAGATGATCAATTTCAAACTAAAGTCTTGTCTATTATTCTATTTAGTCTTCCCATTCTCTTAGCCTTAAGTGTAACCTATATTTTAGAAAAAAATCTTAGCCATGAAAACATTGAATAACCACACCATACTTTACGATGAAGATTGTCCTTTATGCAAAGCCTACACGAGTACATTTATTAATACAAAAATGCTCGATAAAGAAGGACGAAAACCCTATTGTGAAATTACTGAACATGAAAGAGAATTTATTGATGTTCCAAGAGCTGCAAATGAAATCGCATTAGTAGATACTGAGAAAAATGAGGTTATCTATGGAATCGATAGCTTACTAAAAGTAATTGGTTTTTCTTTTCCTTTAGTGGAGAAAGTTGGAAATATAAAACTGGTAAAGTTCTTTTTAAAACGATTGTATTCTTTTATTTCCTATAACAGAAAAGTTATTATGCCTTCTGAAAAAAAGGAAGAGAATAGTTTAGAGTGTTCTCCAAGTTTCAATTTGAAATATCGATTATTTTATATTGTTTTTGGTTTAATAATTACTGTAGTTACACTTTTTCATTTTTCAGACTTGATAACTATCCTTCCAAAATCAAGTTATTATAGAGAAATTCTACTTGCCTTAGGAATGTTACTTTCTCAGTACATATTTGTGCTAAAAGAAGATCATCAAACCCGAATTAATTATATGGGTAATGTGATAACTGTGTCCTTATTTGGATGTATTGCCTTGGGCCAATTATTAATTTTAAATAGTCTGATTGAGCTTTCTCAATTTATAATAATCTTCGGTTTTTCAGGAACAGTTGCACTGATGTTTTTTGAGCATAAAAGAAGAATTAGACTTCTTCAATTGCCAGCATATTTAAGTTGGACGTGGATAGGTTACCGATTAGTAATAGGAATGATAATATTAAATGTATAAGTGATGAAAATAGTTATAGCTGGAGGAACTGGATATTTGGGAAAGTTGCTTACCGAATATTATACACAAGAAAAAGAGAATAAAATTTACATTTTAACCAGAAGTCAAAAACTAAATTCTAAAAATGTAAATTATATACAATGGGATGGTAAAACCAAAGGATATTGGACAGAGCTTCTTGAAGAAACAGATGTTTTAATAAATCTAACAGGGAAATCTGTTAACTGCAGATATACTAAAGAAAATAAAGCAGAAATTTATGCAAGCAGGTTACAAAGCACAGCATTATTATGCGAAATAGTTCAAGAGCTAAAAATACCACCTAAAGTATTTATCCAGTCTTCTTCAGCTACTATTTATAGGCATTCGGAAGATAAATTAATGACTGAAAAAGATGGTGAAATCGGAATAGATTTCTCCATGGATGTTTGTAAAAAATGGGAACAAGTATTTAATAGTTACGAATTACCAAAAACACGAAAGATTGTTACGAGAACTTCGATTGTTTTGGGTAATCAAGGTGGAGCTTTTCCTCTTATGAAGAGAATGACCAAATTCGGTTTAGGAGGACAACAAGGAAAAGGGAATCAATTTATCAGTTGGATTACCGAGAAAGACTATGTGCGAGCAATTGACTATTTAATACATAAGCCATCAGGTGTTTATAATTTGTGTGTGCCGAATCCAATTACAAATAGAGGATTTCAAAAAGAACTTCGTAAGAAATTAAAAGTTCTAGTAGGGATTAATGCTCCAAAACTGTTATTAAGTATAGGTGCGAAGATTATCGGAACCGAAACAGAATTGCTATTAAAAAGTAGAAGAGTATACCCCCAAAAACTTCTAGATCTAGGTTTCGAATTTGGTACTACAAAGTTTAACGAATTTAAAATTTAGCTTATGCCAACAATTATTTTATTTACAAAGATTAAAGCAAAAAAAGAACTAGTATTTGATTTATCTAGAAGTATTGACTTACACAAAATTTCAGCTCAAAAAACAGATGAAAAAGCCATTGCAGGAAGAAAATCTGGATTGATTGAGTTGGATGAAACCGTAACTTGGCGAGCAAAACATTTAGGTGTTTATCAAAATTTCACGTCGAAAGTAACAGGATGTCGTCCTTCTGAATATTTTGCGGATAAAATGATTTCAGGAGCATTTAAAAGTTTTAAACACGAACATTTTTTCTCTCATGAGAATAACACAACCACATTGGTTGATGTTATGGAATTTGTAAGTCCACTTGGTTTTCTGGGTAAGTTTATCGATTTTCTATTTCTTAAAAAGTACATGAAGCAGTTTTTAATTGAACGAAATAATACAATTAAATTATATGCTGAAACTGATAAGTGGAGGCAAATTATATAAATAAAAACATGTAGTTATGAGTTTTCTGAAAGCAGAGTGGAGGAAGTTAGTTATGGTTAATTATGAGATTAATCCTGAGATATTAAAACCATATGTTCCAAAAGGAACCGAATTAGACTTTTTTGAAGGTAAATGCTACATTAGTTTAGTGGGTTTTATGTTTTTAAATACCAAGTTATTAGGAGTTAAAATTCCATTTCATGTAAATTTCGAAGAAGTTAATTTGAGGTTTTATGTTAGAAAAGCCTTTGATGAAGGAGTTAAAAGAGGAGTTGTTTTTATTAAAGAAATTGTACCTAAACCAGCAATTACTTTTATTGCGAATACAATTTATAATGAAAATTATGAAACGTTACCAATGAAACATTCGTGGGAGACTAGCAATGATTCAGTTAATGTAACGTATCAATGGAAGAAAAATAATAGCTGGAATTCGATGGCTATACAAGCCCAAAATAGATTGAATGAAATTCAACCAAACTCAGTAGTAGAATTTATAGCAGAACATTATTGGGGATACTCTAAAAAGAATGCTAAAGAAACTACAGAATATGAAGTGAGACATCCGAGATGGAAGTATTATCCGGTAAAGCAACATTCAGTGGAAGTTGATTTTAAATCAAACTATGGTGATGAATTTGAGTTTTTAAACCAAGCTAACCCTAATAGTATTTTTTTGTTGGAAGGATCAGAGATTTCTGTTGAAGATAAAGTAGTACTAAAATAAAACCCCGTTTCTAATTTTAGATACAGGGTTTTGTTTTATTTCTTGAATGTAAATTTAAAAGGTAGTGAATTCAATAATTCCCTTAGATCCTCTCAATCCATATATAGCAGCCTCAGAACCTTTTAAAACCCTTACTGATTTAATATTTGTTGGTACAAGACTTGTAATAACATCTTGATCTACTGCACCTCCATTTAAAACAAATAATGGGTTACCCATAAAACCTCTAATGCTTATAGCGTTGGAAGGTCCAATATGAACTCCTGGAACTTGTCCTCTTAAATAATCATAAATGTCTTTGTATTGTTTGGCATCCAGATTTTTAACATTTTGATTTTGCTGCAAATCCAAATCATTAGCATCTCGAATGACAATTTTTATTTTTGACTTACCATTATAATTAACTTTACTAATTCCTAATTTAGGAGAGAAAGCACTTATTTCTTTTGGAGGCTTATCGTATTTTATTTTGTATTCACCTCTTTTGTTAGTCCATCTTTTGAGTCTCTTATTGTCAAACAATATTACGGCGCCTGACACAGGATTATTCTGAGAATCCTTTACTACAATTGTAAGGTTTTTCTGAGATTGAGAAAATGTAGAAATAGGATTACCAAATAAAAAGATTAATGTTAGAATTAATAACAGATTACGTTTTTTCATAGTTTATTAAATAAGCAATTTAGGCTACAAATATATTGATTTTTATGTATTAGATTTTTTCCTCTAATTCTTGTTTTTAAAGCAAAAAAAAAATCGTTTCTAATTTTAGAAACGATTTTTTTTATTTTTTCAGATAAAATTAAAATGTATTAATTTCAATTACTCCATTTGCTCCTCTAGAACCATATTTTGAAGCTTCAGGTCCTTTTAAAATTACAACCGATCTAATGGTTGTTGGAACTACAGTTTCTAAAACAACTTGATCTACTGCATTACTATTCAATACAAATAAAGGTGCAGTACTACCATTAATACTATTAAATCCTCGAATATTAATTTGGTTATTTTGACCAACATTAACACCAGGAACTTGACCTCTTAAATAATCGTAAATGTTTCTAAACTGCATTGCCTTAATACCTTTAGAATTTGGGCTTCTATTTAAACCTAAATCGTTACCTTCTTTAATGACAATTTCAACATTAGAAGACCCATTATAGGCTATTTTACTAATTCCAATTTTTGGATAAAAAGCACTGATTTCTTTAGGAGTTTCAGTAAATTTTGCTTTAAAAACACCTTTTTTATTAGTCCATCTTTTAAGTCTTACATTGTCAAATAAAATAACAGCACCAGGAATTGGGTTGTTTTGAGCATCCTTAACCACTATGGTAAGTTTTTTTTCGTCTTGTGCATTAATTTCCGATTGAAAAGGAAATAAGAAAACACCTAATAAAAAGATTAAAACGTAACTCTTCTTCATAATTATGGGATTTAAAATTACTTAATAAAGATACAATTTTTATTAAAAAACCTATAGTTGTCTAGTTAGTAGTGCATTAAAAACGATGTTTTTTAACATTTTTAAAGCGAAATTTAACATTTCAATTACAATATGTAATAAAAGAATTAAAAAATCCTGAGTAAAATACTCAGGATTGTAATATGTTTAAGTTGTAAGGTTAGTTTATATATGCTTATATATTTGTGTCAATTTTAAATCTTTTGGTATAAGCTTTAAGAGCATAACCAACTCCAAAACCTAATACTATACCTGCAACTATACCTGATACAATACCTACTGGAAGGTTTCCAGTTAATGTTCCAAAATTCACTCCTAATGAAGCTCCTAAGCCAGTGGCAAAGATTAAACTAAAGATAAAATAATTGTTACTCATTTTTTATATGCTTTTACATATTAGAAGAAGAATAATTGTTTTTGTTACAGTATGTTACTGTTTTTTAGGTTGTAATTGTAAATTGAAAAATAAGGAAATCTAGATTTTATGAGGCTTTCAAATATCAAAAATGATAAAAGTTAAAAAATGTTAAATACCACTTTTGGAGAAAAATATTGTTGAAAAATGGATGAATTTAAGAATCTATTTTAACGTTAAAAACAAAAAAAGCCTCTCATTTTTGAGAGGCTAAATTCTGTAAAGTATTTTGAAGAAAATTACATATTTCTTCTATATTGTCCTCCAACTTCAAATAAAGCTGAGGTAATTTGTCCTAATGAGCATACTTTAGAAGCTTCCATTAACTTTTCGAAAATATTCTCATTTTGAACTGCAGCAGTTTGAATCTTTGATAATTCTTCTGAAACTTTAGTGCTGTTTGCTTCATTTAAGTTTTCTTTCGTTTTAATTTGGAATAGCTTTTCTTCCTCTGTTGCACGAATTACTTCTTGTGGAGTAACTGTTGGAGATCCTTTAGAACTTAAGAAAGTGTTTACACCAATAATTGGGAATTCACCTGTGTGTTTTAAAGTTTCATAATACAAGCTTTCTTCTTGAATTTTAGAACGTTGGTACATAGTTTCCATCGCTCCTAAAACTCCACCACGTTCGGTAATTCTATCGAATTCAGTTAATACTGCTTCCTCAACTAAATCAGTTAACTCCTCAATAATGAAAGAACCTTGAATTGGATTCTCATTTTTAGCTAATCCTAATTCTTTATTAATAATTAACTGTATTGCCATTGCTCTACGAACACTTTCTTCTGTTGGTGTTGTAATCGCTTCATCGTATGCATTTGTATGTAATGAATTACAGTTGTCGTAAATCGCATATAATGCTTGTAACGTCGTTCTGATATCATTGAAATCAATTTCCTGTGCGTGTAAAGAACGTCCAGAAGTTTGAATGTGATATTTCAACATTTGTGCACGGGCATTTGCTCCGTACTTATACTTTAAAGCTTTTGACCATATCTTACGAGCAACACGTCCAATTACTGCATATTCAGGATCAATACCATTAGAGAAGAAGAAAGATAAGTTTGGTCCAAACTTATTAATATCCATTCCTCTTGATAAATAGTATTCTACATAGGTAAATCCATTAGCTAAAGTCAATGCTAACTGAGTAATAGGATTTGCTCCAGCTTCTGCAATATGATAACCAGAAATCGATACTGAATAGAAGTTACGTACGTTTTTCTCAATAAAATATTCTTGAACATCTCCCATTAAACGTAAAGCAAATTCTGTAGAGAAAATACAAGTATTTTGAGCTTGATCTTCTTTTAAAATATCAGCCTGAACTGTACCTCTTACCTGAGATAATGTATTGGCTTTAATTTCAGCATACACATCAGCTGGTAAAACTTGATCTCCAGTAATTCCTAATAATAACAATCCTAATCCATCATTTCCTTCTGGTAAGTCTCCATTATATTTAGGTCTGTCAATTCCTTTATTATCGTATAATTCTTTAAGCTTTGATTCAACTTTTGCTTCTAAACCATGTTCCTTGATATATTTCTCACAGTTCTGATCAATAGCCGCATTCATAAAGAAACCTAAAAGCATCGGTGCTGGTCCATTGATTGTCATCGATACAGAAGTCATAGCATGACTTAAATCGAATCCAGAATATAATTTCTTAGCATCATCTAAACAGCAGATAGAAACTCCAGCATTACCAATTTTTCCATAAATATCTGGTCTGTGTCCAGGATCATTTCCATAAAGTGTAACAGAATCAAATGCAGTAGATAAACGCTTTGCAGGCATTCCTAAACTAACATAGTGGAATCTTCTGTTTGTACGTTCTGGTCCACCTTCACCGGCAAACATTCTAGTAGGATCTTCTCCAGTTCTTTTGAAAGGATATAGTCCTGAAGTATATGGGAATTCTCCAGGAACATTTTCCTGTAAATTCCAGCGTAATAAATCTCCCCAAGCTTGATATTTAGGTAAAGCTACCTTTGGAATATCAGAATGAGATAGTGATTTCGTATGTGTTTCAATTTTAATTTCCTTATCTCTAACTTTAAACGAGTAGATAGGATCTTTATATTTTTGAACTTTAGTTGCCCAGTTTAAAATGATTTCCCAGTTGTATGGATCTAGGTTCATTTTTACACGATCGAACTCAGCAACTAATAGTTTTAAAAAGTCAGAATTATCATCTGTTTTCTGAAGAGAAGTTTCTTCAATTCCAGATTTATCTAAACCTACAGTACTTTCAGAAACACTTTCAATAGTTTTGAAGATTCCGTATAATTTTTGAGCTACTTTTTCCTGTTCGTTAGCTTTCTTATCGTAAGCTCTGTTGTTCTCAGCAATCTCAGATAAATAACGAGTCCTTGCAGGAGGAATTACAAATATCTTTTCAGACATTTCTTTTGTAATTTCAAAAGTAGATTTTAAATCAGCTCCCGTTTTCTCAACAACTTTATCCATAATCGCTTTATATAACGAGTTCATTCCTGGATCGTTAAATTGAGAAGCAATAGTTCCAAAAACTGGCATTTCATCCATTGGAATATCCCAAAGATTGTTATTACGCATGTATTGTTTCTTCACATCACGTAATGCATCTAAGGCACCTCTTTTGTCGAACTTGTTGATAGCAACTAAATCAGCAAAATCAAGCATGTCGATTTTCTCTAGCTGAGTTGCAGCTCCAAATTCTGGAGTCATCACATATAGAGAAGCATCTGAATGTTCAATGATTTCGGTATCAGATTGACCAATACCTGAAGTTTCTAAAATGATTAAATCAAATTCCGCAGCTTTTAAAACTTCAACTGCCTCATTTACATATTTAGATAAAGCTAAATTAGATTGACGTGTTGCTAAAGATCGCATATATACACGCTCATTATTAATAGCATTCATACGAATTCTATCTCCTAATAAGGCTCCTCCTGTTTTTCTTTTAGACGGATCAACAGAAATTAATCCAATTGTTTTTTCTGGAAAATCAATTAAAAAACGTCGAACTAATTCGTCCACTAAACTAGATTTTCCTGCTCCACCTGTTCCTGTAATTCCTAAAACTGGTGTTTTTGAAGTTTCATTTTTCTTGTGGATAACATCCATTGTTTCCTTAGAAACTTCTGGAAAGTTTTCAGCAGATGAAATCACACGAGCAATACTTCCAATTTCTTTATCTGCCAAATGGTTTACTTCTCCGTTTAAAACATCTCCAATAGCAAAATCAGATCGTTGAACAAGGTCGTTAATCATTCCTTGTAATCCCATTTCACGCCCATCGTCAGGAGAGTAAATACGAGTAATTCCATAATCCATTAATTCTTTTATTTCTTCTGGAAGAATTACTCCACCACCACCACCAAAAATCTTGATATGACCTGCGCCTTTCTCTTGCAGTAAGTCATACATATATTTGAAGTATTCGTTGTGTCCACCTTGATAAGAAGTCATTGCAATTGCATTTGCATCTTCTTGAATAGCACAATTCACTACTTCTTCTACACTTCTATCATGACCTAAATGTATAACTTCAACTCCTGTAGATTGTATAATTCTACGCATAATATTGATCGCAGCATCATGTCCATCAAATAAAGACGCAGCTGTTACAATTCGTACCTTATGTTTAGGTTTATATGGTGCTATTTGTTCCATTCGTAAATTTAGTTGTTTAAATGAGCTGCAATTTACGGATTTCCTAAAAAATAGAACGAATTCTTAGGGATTATAAGTAGTTAAAGAAACGATATAATTTTCTCGATTTTAAATAGTTCAAATTCGACTCATTTTGATAGGCTTCTCTTTCAAAACTAAGGTTGACATACGCTAAATACCCATTTCTGAATTGTATAAGTTTTATGATCCATTCAACAACATAGAAAAGATAAAAGAAAATAACGAAGAGTTCTCTCTGCTGTCTTAAATGAATTTTTTCATGATTTACCAAAACCTCATTTTCTTTTAATTCTTTGTTTTTCAAAAAAATAAAAGGATATAATGTGATTCCCACATAGCCTCTCGGAACAATATATTTCGATATAAAAATCAAATTAAGTCTATTGAGTTGAAGTCAAATATACAAAGTCTATTTTCAGTTTTCTTTAGGATTCTAACGTAAAGAAATCATCAAGTAAAAGTTAGTAATTATTGGGGTAAGAATATAAAAATGTTAAAAAAATTATCATTGAGTTAATTGTTATGCGCGCATAATAAAATGAAGTTTTAACAATTAGATTCGCGAAAAATTAACCAAAAATCAACCCCGAAATCATGAAAAAAAACAAACTCAAAGTATTATGTTTTGTTGTCTTGTTAACTGGAGGATTCGCACTTCAAGCTCAAAAACAAACTGTAGTTACTAAAATTGGAAGAAAAAATACTGCTGGTATAGAAAATTATTTCAATGCTGCTTTAGCTCCATTTTACCACGGAGTGGCTTCCGGTGATCCTTTAAAAGATGCAGTTATTATTTGGACACGCGTTACTACGAATCAACCGGATGTTAATGTTACTTGGAAAGTGGCAACAAATACATCGATGACAAATGTTGTTCAACAAGGAATGATCGTCACTGACGAAAGAAAGGACTACACGGTAAAAGTAGATGTAAGAAGTTTGCAGCCAAATACTACCTATTATTTTCAGTTCGAAGCATTAGGAAAGAAATCTGAAATTGGAAAAACAAGAACTTCTCCAACTGGAAATGTTAGTAATGTTCGTTTTGGCGTCGTATCATGTTCTAACTACCAAAACGGATATTTCAATGCTTATGAAGAATTAGCAGATAGAACTGATATCGATGCTGTTATTCATTTAGGAGATTATATTTATGAATATGAAACTGGCGGATATGGATATAGCGAAGAGGTTGGAAGAGGGCATTTACCTAATAATGAGATTGTAACTTTAAGTGATTATCGAGTTCGTTATTCTTATTACAGATTGGATCCGATGTTGAGAAAATTGCACCAACAGCATCCGTTTATTTTAATATGGGATGATCATGAGTTTTCCAATGACGCCAATAAATTTGGTGCAGAAAATCATGATCCATCAACGGAAGGAAGTTGGGAAGTTCGAAAAAATAATGCTTACAAAGCTTATTTTGAATGGATGCCGGTTCGAGCAAATTCGATTCAGGAATATAGATTATATAGAGACTTTTCTTATGGAGATTTAGCTGACTTATTAATGTTAGATACACGAATTGAAGGAAGAGATGAAACGGTTTCAACTACTCAAAAGTTAACGAAGAACGTAAAGAAAGAATTGCAGTCAAAAGTTAAAAGTCTAGTTGAAAGTAAATCGTTACAATCAATTGAAGATTTTGAGAAAGTTATCGAAGAAATTGCTCCATATTTTATTCAAGAAGGAAAGTTAACAGGAGAAGAATTAAGATATGTAATTCAGAAGTTTGCTCAAGTTGCTTATAATTATAAAAATGTTGGAAGTAGGAATTTATCTTCTAAAGAAGATCAATCAAAATTAAAAGACCTTCTTGTAAAGGCAACAGCTGTTGAAAATAAATTTGCTAGAAAAGCAACTTATGAGTCAATATTAGGTCAAGCACAATTCAATTGGTTGTTAGGTAAATTATCAACTTCATCAGCGACTTGGAAAATTATTGGAAACCAGGTTATGATGATGAATTATAGTGGGGTTCCAACAAGTGATGCTTGGGATGGATATGAAGAAGAACGTGAACGTTTATATCAACACATTTCTAATAACAATATTAATAATGTAGTTGTTTTAACAGGTGATATTCACAGTACGTTTGCAGGAGATTTAAAATACGGACGCGAGTGTATTGGTTCTGAATTTGTTGTACCAAGTGTTACTTCTCAAAATTTAGATGCTTTTGGCGGAATCGCAACTGGACTGGCAGAGTTTTACACCAAGCTTTTAAACCGTCATATGAAAGAAGTGGATTTAGATGCGCACGGATATTTTGTGTTAGATGTGAAGGAAGAAAGAGTACAAGCTGATTGGTTTTATATTCGTGATGTAAAAGTTCCAAACTCAGGAGAGTTTTATTATAAAGGATACTATGTGAATAAAAACGGATGCGGAATTAGAGCAACAAATACGCCTGCAAATGCGACTTCGAGATACGGAGAACAAGCAGAAACAATTCATAATTCTACAGATCTTATAGATGAAGGTGCAATTCTAATGGGAGTTTATCCAAACCCAATGCAAACTTCTGGAAATGTTCACTATTTATTACAAAATCCAACAGAATTATCTATTGTAATTTTAAATAGTAACGGACAAAAGGTGAAAGATGTGCTAATTAATAAAAAGCAAGAAATAGGAATCTACAATGTAAGTTTTGATGCGGAATCATTAGCAGCAGGAAATTACTTTTTAAGGGTAAAAGTTGGAAGTAAAACTATTACAAAACAATTTATCGTGAAGTAAACTTGTAGTTTCATTATAAAGAAAAAAGCATCCTTAATTAGGATGCTTTTTTTGTTTATCTTTTTTTATTGCCTGGTATATTTAAGTAGTTTTGCACTCCTATCGCCTAAATAATCTAAATACATAACTGTTTCACTTATTCCATTTATATCATATTCAGAGGAATCTTTTGAGTCATTTACATTGGTTTTTTTTAAGTAAGAAAAAGTTACTCCATTTGCAGCTGTAGACTCTCTAATACTATAATCATAAGTTTTATATAGGTTTCCTTCTACATAATCATATAATTTACCATCTTGTGTAAATACTAATTTACAATTTGAACACCCTTCAGGAATCCATGTTCCAATAATTAGTTCTTTATCTCCTTGTGTAGTTTGTTGTATTGTAAAGCTTACTAAACTAAATACTAATACGATAAGAAAGGTTATTTTTAAATGTTTCATGATTTTTAAATTTATTTACAGTCAATATTTGTTTTTGCTTTATTATATAATTCTTTTCTATCCTCAAGTCCATTATATCCTCCATTTACTTTATTTGTTACCATCGTAACAGTTGTTGTACCATCAATTTTCAGTTCGTCTATCACTTTATTTTTAAAAAACCAAAGAGCACTAATTACAGCGATTTTCATATCTGTTTTTAGGATGTCGGGATTATTTACTAAATCTTTAGTTGAGTCATACTCTTCTTGATAAAAAGTATTAAACTCTTTATAATTTGATTTTCCTGTTAATTGTATAATGCCTCTGCCTCTATATTTGTAACCATCTCCAGCTGATGTGTTTCCTAATTTATAAGCTTCATCTCTGTTAGCATCATCATATACATGATTTGCAAATTTTTCTACATTAACATATAAAGAAGTTGAAGAACGTTTATAATCATTTGGGTCTTCCTTATTTGGATCTTTATCTCCATCAGTGTGCAAATTAAAATATTTTCTCCAATAATCTTTTGCAAGTTTTTTCCATTGATAATTTAAGTTTTCTTCAAAAGCTTTCATCCTTTTACTTTCATGTCCTGCTTGAGCTAAAAAATGTCGTAATTTTTCTTTATTATCAATACCAAATTCTCTTCCATAGGTGTTAATGTGATTTGCTATTTTTTCTAAATTACTATCGGTTGCATCTGGAAATATTTTTTTAAGGTCTTTTTTTGTTGTATCACAATCATCCACACAGTTACCATTGCTATCTTCTTTTTTTCCATCAGGGCAATTACACTTTTTTGTCACAGGATCATAGATTTTTCCACCTTTACAGATAGATTCACATTTCCCCGTTGATGGGTTTTTAATAAAACCGTCTGGGCATCTATTATTTTCATCTGGATCAATAGGAGTTGAAACTAAAGTTTCTGAATTATTATCATTATCATTTCCAGATGAATTAGCAATATCTGAAGTGTTTCCACCACCACCTGTTGATCCGGTTGGATTGCCTGGGTCTGTTGAGTCATGACTTGGTCCATTAGGTGTATTATAGGTTCCACCAGTACAATGAGAAAAATCTATTATATAACCTAATAATTCACTTCCACTGCAATAAGAACCATCAAGTTGGATCGCAGGTCCATGTCCATCGGCATTACCTTGAGAATCACATTTTTTGTATTCTGGAATCCAAATACCTTCACATGGGTCAGAAGTGTCTATACCACCTCCACCATCATCAGTTGGAGCCCAATCTAAAGCATTTCCTCTTGATTGTAGAGGGATATCTTCTAAATCTAAATTTTCTTCTGCAATTTCAAAAGAGAAAGAACTCCCTTTACCTTGAGTTGAGTTATGTTTTGTGTCAGAATAACTTATAAGAAAATATGTAAAAGTTCCATTAGATTTGCGAACTACAAAATTTTCAAAATCAGATTTTTTGAATAAGTTTCTTTCTAGTTCAAAAGTCCATGTCATAGTGTTGTTTTTCTCGATTTTAATGACTTGAGTCTTTAGGATTGAGAGTTTAACTTTCTTATAATCGTTATTCTTGTTGAGGCTTTTTAGTGCTTGCTTGTTAATTATAAGATCGTCAGAATGCTTTTCTATAAGTTTTATATTATGACCAAAGTCATAATCACTTACTAGTTCTGAATAACTAATCTTCTGAAAAGGATTCTTATATTCTTCATGATTAGTATGTTCGTTGGTAGTTAGTTTGTCATAATCATCATTATTACAATTCCAAAGTGATATAGAAATCCCCAAGGATAATACAATTTTGAGTAGGTTTGTTGAACCTCTTAATTTAAATTTCATAAGCAATTTATTTTATTAGTTATTCTGATGTTAGGTAAATTGAAAAACGTTACCCAATATTTTGAATAAATTTTAAATTAAATTGAAAAGAGCATTTATTAGAATGAATTTTGAATAGTGTTAATCAACGATTGCAAAACGGGATTCCTATTATGTTCATCCCAAACTACAGACAATGTTGTATGTTGGTTGATGTTATCCAATTCAATAAATTGAACATTCATATTATATCCTAATTGTAAAGATTTCGGAACAATAGATAATCCAAAACCGTTTTCCACTAATTTGTATATCGAAGCAGCATGTATTGTATTATGCGAAACAATTGGAGTAAATCCACTATCAGTAAAAATTTGCATCACTTTTTCATAATAAGAAGGACTGTAAGAAGGATCAAAGAGAATAAAAGATTCATTTTTTAATTCTTGTAAACTTTTAAAATTTTTAGAATTAATTTGATGATTTTTGGGTAAAACCAAACAAAAGTTTTCTTTTATAATAGGTTGAATAGTCAATCCTCTAGGCACAGTGTCTAATCTCACAAAACCAATATCTATTTTTTGATGCAATAAATTATCAATTTGTTTTTGGTTGTCCATTTCTGTTAAACCAAACTGAACATCGGGATGTTTTTCTTTGAATTTTACTAAGACGTTTGGAATAATTTCTTGCATGGCAGAACCTACATAACCAAATTCCAATTTTCCTTGTTTTCCATCATGAATAAGCTTTGCATGATTAATGATGTTATCTAAATTTTTCAAATTCCTAGTAAGTTCTGACTTTAAATACCTTCCAGAAGGAGTCAAAACAACCTTTCTATTATGTCGTTCAAATAATTGAATACCTAAATCATCTTCCATTTGTTTAATCTGTCTACTTAGTCCAGGTTGAGATATAAACAATCGATCAGCGGCTTTTCTAAAGTGTAATTCTTCAGCTACAGCCAAAAAGTATTTAAGATGTCTTAACTCTAATTGATAACTCATAATTATTAAATATTGATAAAAATGATATTATTAAGCATCAAAAATAAAGGTAATTTTGTATAAAACGAACTAGAAACATGTTTAAATACGGAATAGATCACCTAACAGTAGATAAAGTTTTAGCTATTGCAAATAATGATTTGAAAGCAGAAATTACTGATGAAGCTAAAAAGAAAGTGAATGAGTGTAGAAAAAAGGTTGAAACCATGGCAAATTCTGATGCTGCAGTTTATGGAATAAATACAGGATTCGGACCCTTATGTGATGTACAAATTACACCTGAAGAAACAAGTAAACTTCAAGAGAATTTATTGATTACACATGCTGTTGGTGTGGGTGAACCTATTGATAAGTTATTATCCAAAATCATGATGATTTGTAAAGTACATGCATTGTGTCAAGGGTTTTCAGGTGTGCGTTTAGAAATGATCAATCGGATTATTTATTTCATAGAAAATAACATTTTACCGGTAGTTCCAGAACAAGGTTCAGTTGGTGCTTCTGGAGATTTAGCTCCCTTATCGCATTTATTTTTACCATTGTTAGGAGAAGGAGAATTTTGGGTTGAGGATCAGATTTTGCCTGCAAAAGAAGTTTTAGCGAATCATAATTTAAAGCCTTTAACTTTGATGGCTAAAGAAGGGTTAGGATTAATTAATGGAACCCAGTTCATTTTATCGCATGCAATTATTGGGTTAAAAAAGATGGAGTATCTTTTAGATTTAGCTGATGTTGCAGGAACTATGAGTTTGGAAGGATTCCAAGGAAGTGCTTCACCTTTTAGAGCAGAGCTTCATGCTATTCGTCCTTTTGAAGGAAACATCAAAGTAGCTGAGCGTATTCGAATGTTATTAAAAGATTCTCAAAATGTTGAAAATCATTTAGAATGTGATCGTGTGCAAGATCCATATTCTATTCGTTGTATGCCTCAGGTTCATGGTGCATCAAGAAATGCATTCAATCATTTAAATGATTTAGCTCAAATAGAAATGAATTCGGTCACAGATAACCCAATAGTACTGAGTGAAACAGAAGCAATTTCTGGAGGAAACTTTCATGGTCAGCCTTTAGCAATGGTTTTAGATTATGCTTCTATTGCTGCTGCTGAATTGGGTAATATTTCAGATAGAAGAAGTTATTTGTTACTGGAAGGAAAATACGGTTTGCCGAGATTGTTAACAGAAGCGGGAGGTTTGAACTCTGGATTTATGATTCCTCAATATACTACAGCAGCTTTGGTAACAGAGAACAAGTCTCTTTGTTTTCCGCCTTCGGCTGATAGTGTTCCAACTTCATTAGGACAAGAAGATCATGTTTCAATGGGAAGTATTTCAGGAAGAAAATTCAATCAGATTCTAGGTAATCTAGAGAAAATATTAGCTATAGAATTAATGTATGCTGCACAAGCAATGGAATTCAGAAGACCAAATACATTTTCAGAAATTATAGAAAGTAATTTCAAATTAATTAGAAGTAAAGTTGCTAAGTTAGAGGAGGATCGAGTGTTAAAAGATGATATTAACGCAATGATCAGTTTAGTAAGAGGAAAAGAGTTTATTGTAGTATAAAAAGTAAGTATATCATGACATTTAAAGAACAGATTAAACAAGGAATACCAAGTGTTTTACCATCAAAAAAAGAGTATGATACAACGATTAATCATGCTCCAAAAAGAAAAGAAATACTTACAAAAGAAGAAAAGCAATTAGCATTGAAAAATGCCTTGCGCTATTTCGATAAAAAACATCACGAAGAATTATTACCAGAGTTTTCTGAGGAATTGGAAAAGTATGGTAGAATTTATATGTATCGATTCCGTCCTGATTACAAAATGAAAGCAAGAGCTATTGAAGAGTATCCGGGAAAATCTACGCAAGCAAAATCTATTATGCTGATGATTCAGAATAACCTAGATTATGCAGTTGCACAACATCCTCATGAATTAATTACTTACGGTGGTAATGGTGGGGTTTTTCAAAATTGGGCTCAATATCTATTAACAATGCAATACTTATCTGAAATGACAGATGAGCAAACATTAGTCATGTATTCTGGTCATCCAATGGGATTATTTCCATCTAATAAAAATGCTCCTAGAGTTGTAGTTACAAATGGTATGATGATTCCTAATTATTCTCAACCAGACGATTGGGAAAAGTTTAATGCATTAGGTGTTACTCAATACGGACAAATGACGGCGGGAAGTTACATGTACATTGGTCCACAAGGAATTGTTCATGGAACAACAATTACAGTCTTAAATGGATTTAGGAAAATAGGTAAATCACCAAAAGGAAATGTGTTCGTTACAGCTGGTTTAGGAGGAATGAGTGGAGCACAACCTAAAGCAGGAAATATTGCTGGGTGTATTACGGTTTGTGCAGAAGTAAATGAAAAAGCTGTTCATACGCGTCATTCTCAAGGATGGGTTGATGAAGTGATTTCTGATGCAGATCTTTTAGTTGAAAGAGTTCAAAAAGCTAAAGAAAATAAAGAAGTAGTTTCAATCGCTTATTTAGGAAATGTTGTAGAGGTTTGGGAAAAGTTTGATGAAGCAAATGTTTACGTTGATTTAGGTTCAGATCAAACTTCTTTACATAATCCTTGGGCAGGAGGTTATTACCCAGTTGGATTATCATTAGAAGAGGCTAATGATATGATGGCAAATAATCCAGAAGAGTTCAAAGTGAAAGTTCAAGAATCTCTTCGTAGGCAAGCAGAAGCAATTAACAAACATACTGCAAAAGGAACTTATTTCTTTGATTACGGAAATGCCTTTTTATTAGAGTCGAGTAGAGCAGGAGCAGAGGTGATGAATGAAAATCCAACATTAGGAAGGGAGTTTAAGTATCCGAGTTATGTTCAAGATATTATGGGACCAATGTGTTTCGATTATGGATTTGGTCCATTCCGTTGGGTTTGTGCTTCAGGAAAACCTAAAGATTTAGCAAAAACTGATCAAATTGCGTGTGAAGTTCTAGAGGAAATCATGAAAGATTCTCCAAAAGAAATTCAGCAACAAATGGCCGATAACATTCAATGGATTAAAGGTGCGCAAGAGAATAAATTGGTTGTAGGTTCTCAAGCAAGAATTTTATATGCTGATGCAGAAGGAAGAATTAAAATAGCCAAAGCATTTAATAAGGCAATTAAGAAAGGAAAAATTGGTCCGGTTGTTTTAGGTAGAGATCACCATGATGTTTCTGGAACAGATTCTCCATACAGAGAAACTTCTAACATTTATGACGGTTCCAGATTTACCGCAGATATGGCTATTCATAATGTAATTGGAGATAGTTTTAGAGGTGCAACTTGGGTATCAATCCACAATGGAGGTGGAGTTGGTTGGGGAGAAGTTATTAACGGAGGATTTGGCATGCTTCTTGATGGAACTAAAGGAGCGTCAAAGCGTTTAAAATCAATGCTTTTTTGGGATGTAAATAACGGAATCGCTAGAAGAAGTTGGGCTCGAAACGAAGAAGCTGTTTTTGCAATTAAACGTGCTATGCAGGCAGAGAATAAACTTAAAGTTACTTTGCCTAACTTAGTAGACGATTCTTTGTTTAACAACTTTTAAAACTCAATGATCATGAAGTATGTAAAATTTTTACCTTTTTTAGTATTCTTAATTACTTCTTGTAGCTCAGTTAGAGTAGCGACAGATTATGATACGAAAGCAAATTTCAATCAATATCAAACTTTTGCTTTTTATAAACCTGGAATTGATAAAGCTCCAATTTCTGATTTGGATAAAAAAAGAATAATGAGAGCGATTGAAGCTGAATTATTAGCTAAAGGAATGCAAAAGTCATCTACACCAGATGTATTAGTAAGTCTTTTTACTAAATCTAGAGAAAGAATTAATGTTAATGATAACTGGGGCTGGGGCTTCGGTTGGGGTTGGAACCCTTGGATGTGGGGAGGAGCAGGTCGATTAAATGTGAATCAATATACAGAAGGAACTTTGTTTATTGATATAATTGATGCCAGTAAGAAAGAATTAATTTGGCAAGGAATAGGATCTGGAGCGTTAGCTTTCAGAAATATTGAAAAGAGAGAAGCTAGAATTAAAGAGTTTGTCAAAGAAATCCTTGAGAAATATCCTCCAGGTTCAGATAAAAAATAAATATACTTTATAAAGTAAATGAAATAAAAACGCAAGATGTACATCTTGCGTTTTTTATTAAATGAAATATCAACTTTTTCTTCGGTTTAATCCTGATACATTTTGATAACACTAACAGTGTTTCCAATATAATTTGATACGAAAGCGTAATTTCCATCTGGACTTATAGAAATAGATCCAGGAGCTTGTCCCACATTAATTGTTATTGGATGTAATTTGTTCGATTTAAGGTCAATTACATTTACAGTCCCTTGTCCAGCAGTTAAGCCTGTGAAATTTGGAGCTCCGCTTCTATATAGAGTGTTGTAATTAGAAACAAGTCCAAACCTTCCATCTTTGGATAATGCAAATCCTGAAGGTTGAATTCCTCCTGTAGAAATTTCAGTTACACTATTATCTTCAAGACTTAAAACACTTACTGTAGTTCCATATGGTGCAAAATTATTACTACCAAAGTTTGTGATATATGCGTTTTTTCCTTCAGTATCAATTTCAATTGAAAAAGGTCCAAAGAATCCTTTAACTTCGTTTACAATAGTATTTGTAATTGTTGATATTTGTATTACAGTTCCTGTACCTGGATTTCCTGTAACGTAATTAGCAACATAAATATTCCCACCATCAGGTGTAATTGCTATTGCTGCCGGTGCTGCAGGAAATACACCGTAAGGATGTAATTGTATTCTTTCCACAATTACTTCGTGTTCCAAATCAACTACAGTAACTGTATTACCTTCACCAGAAGGTCTTGTAGAGATAGCTCCATAATTAATCACATAACCGACTTTAGTATAAGGGTGAATTACCATTGCTGAAGGTCCGTTAAATCCATCAATTACGCCAGTAACTTCATTTGTTTGAGTATCTATTACACTTATTGTTGTGCTATTTGAGTTTGCTACATAAAGTTTGCTTTCATCCTGAGATAAAGTAAGCCCAAAAGGCTGATTAAAAGAACTATCTGAGATAGTTTTTAATGGCATAAAAGTATTTCCGTCAATTACTGTTACAGAATCACTACCTCCTATGGAGTAATTGTTACTATTTGCAACGTATAAATGTTTAGAACTTGATTTCATTGCCATAGCAGCTGGACTAACTCCAACATTAGCTGTTGCTATTACACTTCCATCTAATTTAGGCTCAATCTGAATCGTTTTATTTGTATCCATTTTAATAAGTTTAGTTATTACTTTCCTTGTAACTTTTCAGTTAATTTCTAATTAGTTGAAAAGTTTATTTTTAATTGTTAATCAAATTTGAAGAAATAAAGCGCTGATTTGTAAAAAAATAGAATGAGCGATCGGATTTTTAGTATGAGGATTATTATTTAAGGTATGGGAATAGGATGTTGAAAGATGTTATATGGTTTTATTTAGATTGTATGATATAAGTCTTTACTTTTAGCACATCTTTTTTGATATTTGTAATATGAAAAAAATATTGAAGCCTACACCAGATGAATATTATGTAAATGAGCAAGGCTATAGAGTTTTTAAGGAAGAATATCATTTAAGAAGAGGTTACTGTTGTAAAAGCGGATGTAAGCATTGTCCATATGGTTACGATAAGAAAACAGATAGCTTTAAAAAAGTGTGACTTTTTCATAAATAAAGTATCAAAACAATAAACAAGTTTAAAATGATGAAAAGAGTAGTATTATTTTTCGTGGCATTACAGTTTGTTGCCTGTGCAGAATTACAAAAAATCGCAAGTCAATTGCCTCAAGGAGGAGCTTTAACTCAGGAGCAAATTGGAGCAGGATTACGTCAAGCATTGGATAACGGAATTCAACATCAAGTTTCGAAACTTACTGCTAAAGATGGATTTTACAGAAACGAACTTGTTAAAATTTTACTTCCTAAGGAACTACAAGCTGTTGATAAAGGATTACGTAAAATTGGTTTAAGTAGTTTAGCAGATGAAGGTATTAAGGCTTTAAATAGAGCAGCGGAAGATGCTGTTAAAACAGCTACACCGATTTTTGTAAGTGCTGTTAAGGATATTACGTTTAATGATGCTAAAAATATCTTATTAGGAAACGATAATGCCGCGACTTCTTATTTACAAGGAAAAACAAATTCTGCACTTTATAATAAGTTTAATCCAGTAATTAAAAATTCTTTCGGTAAAGTAGGGGCAGATAAGATTTGGGCAAATTTGATCAACAAATACAATAGCATTCCTTTTGTTTCAAAAGTAAATCCAGATTTAACAGATTATGTTACGACAGAGGCGTTAGAAGGAGTGTTTACTATGATTGCAGTTGAAGAAAAAGGAATTAGAAATAAGATAGGTTTACGTAATACAGATTTGCTGAGACGCGTTTTTGCGCTTCAGGATAATAGATAGTGTTAAATGTTTGAATTTCAGATTTTTATTGTTATATTTAATGTGAATTACTAACTAACAAATGTCACGCGTAATACAACTAAATCGATACAAGCAACACTTGGAAGAACGATACACTAAACTAGTGGAACGTTCTAAAGATTACAGATACGTTGATGAGGCAAAAAGTGATATGGCATCTTACAAAGCAATGAAAATTCGAGAAAAAATTAATAGAGTAAATTACTTAGACAATTCTCTCGTGTAATTTTTT
The DNA here is from genome assembly GCF_964036595.1 of Tenacibaculum sp. 190524A05c. Classification (NCBI taxonomy): domain Bacteria; kingdom Pseudomonadati; phylum Bacteroidota; class Flavobacteriia; order Flavobacteriales; family Flavobacteriaceae; genus Tenacibaculum; species Tenacibaculum platacis. The sequence continues at coordinate 3,587,503 of NZ_OZ038523.1, forward strand.
GAAATAATCGAAAGCTTTTAACATTCTGCTGCCGTACCATGAAAATAGTTCTCCATCAACGAATACTGTTTTAGCATGATGAGTACATCTTCCAATTTCAAAAGCATGTTCTTCTTTGAAAGGATAGGGTTCTGATGAAAGAAAAACTAAATCAGGGTCACCTTCGAGACGTATTTTTTTCAGCGCGACTTCAGGATATCTTTCTTTGTTCTGATATATGTTTTCAAACTTATTTAGCTCAAGAATATGATTTATAAAGGTATTGTTCGCGGCAACCATCCATGGATTTCTCCATATAAAATAGGCTACTTTTTTAGGTTGAATATCTTTCATGAATTCTGCGAAGTCAGCTAACTTAAAATTTAATTTTTGTATGATATTCTTAGCTTCTGTTCTACATGAAAAAAACGAACCGTAGGTTTCAATAAGTTGAATTGAGTCTGATAACGTATAAATTTCGGAAACATGAACTTCAGCTATTTCAGAACATGCCTCCACAATTTCTTTTGTGTTTTCTTCTTTATTACAAAGAATAATATCAGGATTTAGAGCTTTTATTTTATCTAGCTTAATATTCTTTGTGCCACCAACAATAGTTTTGGTTTGTTTTAAATGAAAAGGGTGTACACAAAATTTTGTGATACCAACTATATTATCTTCTAATCCCAAGTCAAATAAAAGTTCAGTTTGACTTGGAACTAGAGATATAATTCTTTTATAATTTTTCACTTTTGAAGTGTCTTTGATGATAATCTTAATTTTTAAGATTTACAACTGCAGTACTATTAGTTTTGTATGGATATCCTCTCCAGAAAAAACCTCCTTTATTATACTTCCAAACTACTTCTTTAGATGCTGTTACTTCCCAGTACCCAAAGTCTCCTTCAGTAATAATAGTGTTTCCATTTTCAGTTCTGTAAGCACCCGAAACTTTAGAAGAGAATAAGTTTGAATCAGTAAATGACCATACAGAAGTAGGAGCAGTATTAAAGTCGAAAGGAGTAGGAAGTTGTAATTCATGAACCACAGATTGACTTTGTGCAGATCCGTTGTTAAAAATTAACATATTACCAGCTCCTGGTAAGTTATCATTAATAATGTTACAGGCGTGATTGTTAGAGAATAACTGTGTTCCAGTGTTTTTTGAAGTGGAAGGATTACCAAATCGATATAATAAGTTTCCTCCTTTATTATAATTTCCTCCTGTATCAGTTTTTGCTTGATCAGTAGTAGTACTATGATCGATTACCCAAACTTCGTGATAGAAATTAACACTAATAAAAATGATATCATTTTTTTCATCATATTCTATAGCATTTGCATGCATGATATCACCATTATCTAAGTTATTAAAGTTAATATCTATTAATTGTGGATTATTTGAAACTGAACCAAAATTCATTTTTGTGTTATCCACATCTTGAATCAAATGATCCCAAGAACTCCATTTCCAAACAATTTGATTAGTTGAAGGATTAACTTCAATTACCGATTCGATATACACATCTTTATCTAATTGATATCCTCTGTCTTGAGCATCAGCAGCTGTTTTCTTTTCCCAAACTAATGCAATAATATTTCCATTTGGAAGTCTTTCTATATCATGGTGTAAATTATAATCTTCTGTAGAGTATACAAATTGCCAATCAATAGTATTATCAGGGTTAATGACTTGTATTTGCCCACCAGAACCACCAAATATAATTTTATCGTCATCTGTTTTTAATAGCGCTAATAGTTTTCCGCTATCTTCTAAATATGCATCATTTCCAAGTTCGTTAGTTAACGTCCATTCGTGAAATTTTTTACCATCTTTTTGTAATAAATAAACTTCGTCTGCACCAGCATCTGAAACTAAAACAAGATTATCACTTATTTTCTCTGGTTCGTATACTAAAACTTCATCGGTTAACTCAGGAACAACAGGAGCTTTTTCTGTATCATCAGAACATGACCAAAATAATAAAGCAGCTGTTAGGGTAAGGAATAAATTATTTTTCATTGTGTTAATTAAAGTTTGAATGGCAATTTACGATAAATTTAAAATTTCTTCCATCTGATTCTGAAGGGCTGCCGCTTTTTCAGACGAAGCTTTAGCGAAATCCTTACCATTACCAGCATAAATAATTCCTCTAGAAGAATTGATTAATAAACCAATATTTTCATTCATTCCATATTTGCAAACATCCTGTAAGTTACCTCCTTGTGCACCAACACCTGGAACTAATAAAAAGCTATCAGGAATAATCTGTCTAATATCACTTAAATATTCAGCTTTAGTAGCGCCAACAACATACATTAAGTTCGATGAATTTTGCCATGTTTTAGAAGTTTCTAAAACTTTCTTATACACTTCTTTATGATCAATTTTTTGTGTTTGAAAATCAAATGCTCCTTGATTTGACGTAAGAGCAAGCAGAATTGTATGCTTATTATCAAATGCTAAAAACGGTTCAACCGAATCTTTACCCATATATGGAGCAACTGTAACAGAGTCAAAAGACAAATCTTCAAAAAATGCTTTAGCATACATGGTTGAGGTGTTTCCAATATCTCCACGTTTTGCATCAGCAATGGTGAAAATTTCGGGATGATACTCATTGATGTAGTTAATCGTTTTTTCTAAAGCTTTCCAACCTTTAATCCCGTAAGCTTCATAAAAAGCTGTGTTCGGTTTGTAGGCCACACATAAGTGATGTGTTTCGTCAATAATCGCTTTGTTAAAAGCAAAAATTGGATCTTCCTCCTCTAATAAATGTTCTGGAATTTTATTTAAATCCACATCTAATCCTATACATAAAAAGGATTTTTTTCGTTTAATTTCTGCTACTAGTTGTTGTGTTGTCATTTTTTACAGATGATAAGTTGCGCAAAAGTAAATATTTTAAACTTTCTAGTATCTTTGTTTTAGATGTTTCGATATATTTTCAGTAAAGTTTTATATGGTTTTCTAACTCTATTTGGAGTAGTTACTGTCATTTTCTTTTTATTTAACGTTTTGCCAGGTGATCCGGCTAGAATGTTAATGGGACAAAGAGAAGATAGCAAGCAATTAGAAATCATTAGGAAAAAATACGGTTTTGATCAATCATTATCTACCCAATACTTGTATTATTTAAATGATGTTTCACCGATTTCATTTCATAGTTCTGAAGGTGATAGCTACACGTCATTATCATCGGGAAAATACAATCATTTGTCTTTGTTGGAATTTGGTCAAACAACTATGGTGTTAAAGTATCCTTATCTTAGAGATTCTTTTCAAAAGAATGGTAAAAGCGTTAGTGAGGTAATTAAAGAAACCTTGCCTAATACTGCAGTGTTGGCTGTTGTTTCTATTACTATAGCGTTATTGTTAGGAGTTGTGTTAGGAATTTTTTCTGCTTTATTTAAAGATACCTTTTTTGATCGGTTAATAGCAGTTATAAGTACTTTTGGTATGAGTATTCCGTCCTTCTTTTCGGCTATTTTATTTGCTTGGTTTTTCGGATTTGTTTTACACGAGTATACGAGTTTGGAAATGACCGGTAGTTTATATGAAGTTGATGATTTTGGTGAAGGAACTTATATTAAGTGGAAAAATTTAATATTACCAGCGTTAGTTTTGGGAATTCGTCCATTGGCTGTTGTGGTTCAATTAATGAGAAATTCTTTATTAGAAACGCTTAGTCAAGATTATATTCGAACTGCTAGAGCAAAAGGTTTAAATAATTATAAAGTAATTAAAAATCATGCATTGAAAAACTCTTTAAATCCTGTTATCACTGCAATTTCAGGATGGTTCGCATCAATGTTGGCCGGAGCTGTATTTGTAGAGTATATATTTAATTGGAATGGATTAGGTAAAGAAATTGTAAATGCACTAAATACATTAGATTTACCTGTAATTATGGGTAGTGTTCTTGTCATAGCGACTTTGTTTATTACAATTAATATTTTGGTAGATGTGATTTATAGTTGGTTAGATCCAAGAGTAAAATTGAATTAAAGATGAAAAATAGTATTTACATAATCCTTGCTATTCTTTTGTTGTCGAGCTGTGCTTCTTTAAATAAGAAACAGTTTTCTGCGGATGCAATGAATGAAAAGTTAGTCACACTGGATCGAGATTCTATTACATTATCTCAAATTTTAGAGAAGAATAAAGGAAAGCAGATTTTTGCTCAAGTTTTTGCTAGTTATTGTCCTGTAAGCCAGGATAGTTTTGATGATGTTTTAAAATTTCAAAAAGAAAACCCAGAAAAAGTTTACATTTTCCTTTCTGTAGATCATTCTTATTATGATTGGAAAAGAGGTTTAAAATATGTAAAACCAAAAGGTCAGTTTTATTACATACCTAAAAAAGGAGATGGAGCACTTGGTAAATTTCTAAAGTTAAAAAGTATTCCAAGGTTTTTGAAAATTAATGAACAGGGAGAAATAGAAGTTTATAAAACGTCAAAAGTTTCTGAAAAATTGAAATAATGAAAAAGGTACTGTTTATATGTTCGCTTATCTTTTTTTTGAGTTGTTCGAAAAGAAATGAAACTGAATTTTCTCAAAAAGCTTTAGAAGATACTTTTATAAGTATGGATGGAGTGAGTTTGACTTTTAAAGATGTGATTAAAAAGTATAAAGGAAAAAAGGTTGTAATAGATGTTTGGGCTACTTGGTGTAGAGATTGTATAAAAGGAATGCCTAAGATAGTTCAATTACAGAATGATTTTCCTGATGTAGTATTTCTCTTCTTATCAATTGATAACTCTTTAGAAGTATTACAAAAAGGAATAAAAAAGTATAACGTAAATGGAGAGCATTATTTAATGCCTTCTGGATGGGATGGTGAATTCGGTGAATTTTTGGATTTATCATGGATACCGAGATATTTAGTAATAGATGAACAAGGTGAAATTGTAGTATTTAATGCGATTAAAGCAAATGATATTAGAATTTTAAGCGCTTTAGAACAGTAGTTTAAGTTAATATTACGTTTTCGTAAAAAAATAAGAGCAATTGTTTTAGTGTTCGGTATTATAAATTAGTTTTGTTTACTTAATAAAGACAACTAATTTAAAATCAACATAACTGTATTAAAATGAGAAAAAAGATTGTAGCAGGTAACTGGAAAATGAATAACAACCTAAGTGAAACAAATGAGTTAATCGTAGGGTTGAAGAATGAAATGAATAGTATTACTTTAGAGAATACAAGAGTTGTAATTGCTCCTTCATTTGTGAATTTACAGCAAGCTGTTGTAGAAACGAAAGGATCAAGCATAGAAGTTTCTGCTCAAAATTTGCATCAAGCTAAAAATGGTGCATATACTGGAGAAATATCAGCAGATATGTTAGCTTCAATTGGTGTTGATATCGTAATTTTGGGGCATTCAGAAAGAAGAGCATATTTTAATGAAACTGATGAAAGTTTAGCTGAAAAAGTTACAACAGCAATCGAAAATGGTTTTGATGTTATTTTCTGCTTTGGAGAACAATTAGAAGAGCGAGAAGCAGAGAATCATTTTAACGTTGTGGAATCTCAATTAAAAAATGCTCTTTTTGAATTATCAGCTGACGCTTTTGATAAAATCATTTTAGCTTATGAGCCAGTTTGGGCAATCGGAACAGGTAAAACTGCATCCGCAGATCAGGCTCAAGAAATGCATGCATTTATTAGAAGTTTATTGGCAAAAGCATACAATACAGAATTAGCAGATAGTGTATCTATTTTATATGGAGGAAGCGTAAAACCTGCTAATGCAAAAGAAATTTTTTCTAAACCAGATGTTGACGGAGGATTAATTGGTGGAGCATCGCTAAAAGCCAAAGATTTTTCGGAGATAGTAAAATCAATTTAATTGGATAATATTTATATAGAATACACTTTTAAAGTATCACCTAAAGAACCAGGTACTGAGATTTTGATCGCAGAATTAGGGGGTGTTGGCTTTGAAAGTTTTGTTGAAAATGATAATGGAGTTATTGCCTATATCAATAAAAATGATTGGAATGAAAATATCCTAAGTGATATTTTTATTCTTAAATCAGATGAATTCCAAGTTTCAAATTCACACAAAGAAATAGCTCAGGTAAACTGGAATGAAGAGTGGGAGAAGAATTTCACCCCAATCCAAGTAGATGATCAGGTTAGTATTAGAGCTCCATTTCATGAAAATCCTAATTTACCTTATGATATTGTAATTGAACCAAAAATGAGTTTTGGTACAGGACATCATGAAACTACACATATGATGGTCCAACATTTATTAACAACTGATGTAAAGGATAAGAAAGTTCTTGATATGGGTTGTGGAACAGGAATTCTAGCCATTTTTGCCGAAATGAAAGGTGCTAAACCAATCGATGCAATTGATATTGATAACTGGTGTTATTTGAATTCTTTAGAGAATGTTGAAAGAAATAACTGTAATCATATTAGTGTTTATGAAGGAGATGCGTCTCTTTTAGTTAATAAGAAATATGATGTTGTTATAGCTAATATTAATCGTAACATCCTTTTATTAGATTTAAAGACCTATGTAAGTTGTTTAAATGAAAAAGGAATAGTACTTTTAAGTGGATTTTATGAAGAGGATATTCCTATCATAAATGAAGAGGCAAGAAAGTACGGTTTAACTCTAGATACAGTTATTAATAGAAATAATTGGGTAGCGGTTAAGTTTTTAAAATAATAGATGAAGATGAGTACAATAGAAAAGATTCAGGAAGAATTGGATGTTCTTGTCCAAGAGACAAGAGAACATGAGATTATTTTGTACAATGATGATGTAAACACATTCGATTTTGTAATAGATAGTTTAATAAACGTATGTGATCATACAGTAGAGCAAGCTGAGCAGTGTACAATTTTAGTACACTATAAAGGAAAATGTGCGGTTAAAACCGGAGAGTATAAAGAATTAGAGCCTAGGTGTACTAAATTATTAGAATTAGGTTTATCTGCTGAAATCGTTTAATTGAATGGAAAATGTTTTAAGGTATTATGAGTTTTCTGATTTTTTTGAAGACAAATCGGGAGCTTTTGAAGGAAATAGTATTTCTTACACCTCGTTGAATGAAGAACATTTTTTAATTTTTGTAAAAAATAAAGAGCAATACGATTTGTACGTTTCCAAATACGGATCAGAAAAAGAGGTTGGCTCTAAACCTCCAGAAATACTGGAGTTATTGATGAAAAACTACGATAAATCAATACCAGAACACCGAGTAATTTTAAGGAAATATTTATATTAAAAGTAAAAGATCAAATTTTTTTGATCTTTTTTTTTGTCCATATGTGACTTATTAGAAAATGATGTGTCTTAATTAATGTAACAACGAAAGATGAGTTGTTATAAACTTAAAAAGTTCATTGTAATAATAAGAATTGTCCCTTAAAATTAGAAGGCCAAATCCCCATAAAAGAACTTCTTTTAGTATGGTAGCAGAAAAAAGAAGTTCTGGCTTTGTAAGACTTAAGATATATATAGTTAGTTAAAATAGTAGTAGTTAGTTTTTATACTAAGTTTGGTTAGACAGGGAATCCTCAGACAGAAGTTTGAGGTTCCTTTTTTTTAAACAGAATTAATTTAACGATGAGTGACTTTTAAAATTCGAATGTGTCAAAATAATAGGAGCAACGAAGAAAAGTTGTTCTCATTTAAATAAAGAAATAGTTAAAATAGTAGTAGTTAGTTTTTATACTAAGTTTGGTTAGACAAAGAAACCTCAGGCGAAAGTTTGAGGTTTTCTTTTTTTAGAAAATGTTTGTTCGAATGTGACTTATTAGAAAAAGATGTGTCTTATAAATGTAGCAACGAAATAAAGTTGTGATCTAAAAATAGAAATTGAAAATATAACATCCTTTTTAGGATAGTTTAATTCCCAATAATAAGACTTTAAATAGTCAGTATAATTTTAAGTGTAGATAGTTAGTAAAATAGTAGTAGTTAGTTTTTATACTAAGTTTGGTTAGACGATGAGGCCTCAAGTGAAAACTTGAGGTTTCTATTTTTAATTTGTCCATATGTGACTTTTTGAAAAATAGTGTGTCTTAATTAATGTAACAACAAATTAAAAATGTTGTTTTAAAAAAGAAACTAAGAACAAAAAATATATAACATCCTTTTTAGGATAGTTTAATTCCCAATAATAAGACTTTAAATAGTCAGTATAATTTTTAAGTGTAAATAGTTTTAAATAGTAGTAGTTAGTTTTTATACTAAGTTTGGTTAGACTTTAAACCTCAAGTTTTTTACTTGAGGTTTTTTGTTTTAATTAAATGTTAAATTTTACTCTATGAGTTAAAAACGAATCGTTCTTGTTTTATTTGTTTTAATACTCTAGTGTTTTAGTAGGTTAGATGTTTAATTAGTTAATATTTAAAAGTTTAAATGTTGAAATAAACACTTTTATGTTTAAAAAATAACAATATAAAACATTTTGTGAAAAAACTAATAAGTGTTAAAAAGCTAAATAAAATGTTATATTTTCGTTAAAAATTTTTTATAAACCATTAAAAACTAAATTTAAAAATGAAAAAAATGAAATTCTCCCGAATTGCATTATTACTAGTTGGGGCTAGTTTTTTCGCATGTCAAACTGAAAACAACGATCAACCAACAGACACTGTACAAAGTGACGTTTCTCCTGAAATTGTGGAGAAGTTAGCGAACTTTGATGTTAACACTAACGATGTTAAAAAGGTAGACTTTTTATTACCTGACGGAAGTACAATTCCAATGATTCAAATGGAAAAAGATCTTCATATGTCAGAGGATCAGGCAAGAAATTTACCTAATCTTCAAGAATTATCTGGTAAAAACTATCACACTAATAACTTAGTTGCACAAAATACTGTAATCGATATTATCGGTTATACAGGTGGTGGTGGTTTTGGTCTTTCTAATAAAGGAAGAACTGGATTACAATGGGCTGTAAACAACTATAACAGATTAAACTTATCTATTAGATTTAATCTTACTTTTGGTACTGATTACCAAAATAAAGATATGGTTGTTTATGTGAATCCAAACCAAAGTGGTTCTGGAGGATCTGCTGGATTCCCGGAAGGTGGAGCTCCATTTAAGTGGGTGCAAATCTATGGATTAGATGGGTTTAGCAACAACGTGAACGAGCACGTTATTTGCCACGAAATTGGTCATTCAGTTGGATTCCGTCACACAGATTATTTCTCAAGACAAAGTTGTGGTCAAAATGTAAACGAAGGTTCTGCAGGTGTTGGAGCTAATCCAATCCCAGGAACTCCTTCAGGATACGATCCTACGTCAATTATGTTAGCTTGTTTTAGTGGAAGCACTGATGGAGAGTTTAACAATAATGACATTACAGCATTAAACTACTTATACTAAGAAAACATTTTTTTAGTTATTAAAAAACCCGAGGATTTTCCTCGGGTTTTGTTTTTTAATAAAATACGGTTTGTGAATAATCCAGTATTCGTAAACTACCATCATATAGTTTTATATTTATTTGAGGGTACTTTCGATCGTTATATTCATTCTTTAAGGTAAGATCAATATTTTCTGGATACACAGGCGTTTCTTTATCTTGAAAACTAAGAAAATACTTACCATCTCTTGCAATTAATTGCGCCATATCAGAAGCGAGTTCATTTTTATCTTCATCAACAAGTTGAACTTCGATGTACTCAATCTTTCCAACTTCAAAAATATCAACGTTAATTTTATAGATTGAATCGGTTTTTTCTACAGTAGAGTAGAATAAAGTTCCTTCTCTATTTTGTGCTAAAGTAGAAAAAGAAAAAGCAAATAAAAATAAAGCTAATAGAGTAACTTTTCTCATATGCATATTAGTGTATTAATTTGTTAAATCGGCTGCAAGTTACAAAATACTCTCTTAAAAGAGGTTATTTACATTCTTTTACCGAGAATTAGTAATTATCATTATAACAACTAATATCATGCCAAATAAGGCCTTTATGCATAAAAAAACTCTACACTGTTAAGTGTAGAGTTTCAGATTTAATTGGTTGACTAATTAGTCTTTTAAAGGGATTATTGAACGGCCTTTAACGCATCAATATTTCCATATCCAAAGCTAGAGTTTCTGTTAGGATAAAATTCTCCAGCTCTTTTCATTTTGTCTAAAACTTGAGAACGAGACCAACCTGGGTTTCTCGCCCATACTAATGCTGCGATACCAGCAGTTGTAGCTGTAGCAACTGATGATCCACCAACATAGTTAGCATCTCCATCATTTGAACTTAATACAGGAACAAAATTACCTGAATTACGTTCCATTTCAATAGTGAAATCTATTTTTGATCCAGAGTGACAATTTCCACATCTAGTATATCTACCTTCTTTAATTCCTGTAACAGCAACAGTTTCATTCATGTTTGCAGGGAAAATAACTCCATACCAGTTAGTAAAACCTGTAGAAGTTCCTCCAGCAGCAAAAATTAATTTACCTCTGTTATAAGCGTATCTAACAGCGTCTCTTACTCTTGAACTACTAAATGGAGATCCAATAGACATAGAAACAATTTTAATATCGCTTCTGTTACCAATAGCAGTTAATGCTTCAGCAACACCTCTTTTTTCGTGATAATCGTCAATTAATACATTTTGTACCGAACGATATGAAACTAAGTTAGCATTGTAAGCCACACCAACAGGTAAGTTGTCATTATTTCTTGGAGCAGTAGCTACAGAAGCCATGCTTGTTCCATGACCACATTTGTCGTTTACTCCATCGTAATTGTTAGACCATGCCCACCAAGAATCTACATATGTTCCGTATTTCTGAACAGATCTTCCAGAAGAATAACCATCATTGAAATACTGATTCATCCATCTTTGGTTTGGCGATAATCCAGAATCGATAACAGCAACAGTAATTCCTCTTCCTGTACTTAAATTCCAAGCAGCAGGAATGTTGTGAATATCAAAGTTCCATGGAACTCTCGCTCCAGGAGCAACTGTGCGGTAGTCAGAAGAAGAAAGAGTTCTTGAGCTAAACCCGCATCCAAAACCTTCTCCAGATCTTGAATTTTCATTTTGTAAAGAGTATGTAGCTGGCTCTAAATAACGAACTCTACTGTCTTGCATAAGAGCAATTATAGTTTCTTTACTTTCTACTTTAATGTCAATAACATTTAAGTTTCCATCAGTATATAACTCTTCTTTATCCTTTTTTTGGTCGTTATTGTTTTCAATACTTCTTACTAAAGAAATTAAATCATCTTTGATTCCTTTAGATCTAGAATTTTGTTGGAAATCGTCATCAGAGTTTCCGTAACCAATAGTAAGTAAATTGTCGTTATGACTAATAGCACTCCAGATTGTATGAGCATCTGTATCCATCCAAAAGAAATCTCCACTAGTATCTATTGATTCTTGAATTTTTGCGTTGATTTGATCTTTGGTAAGTAATTCAGTTTGTTGTTCAACTGATTCTTGAGGAATCTCTTCGTTTTTTGTACATGAAGTAATAGCTATAGCCATAGCTACGCTAAGTATTAGTTTTTTCATTTTGAAGGGTTTTTAGTTTTGCGATAGCGAATATATTAAAAAAATCATAAAAATTTAAATAATACCGCAATTTTATATGATTTAAATTATTGAAATGACAATAAAATCATTAAAAACTCTTAAAAAAGTAGCTTTAAAACGCTAATTATAGTGGTTTCGTTGCACTTTTAACAAAGTGCATAAAAAACCACATCTTTTTTTAAGGATGTGGTTTATTTAATGTGGTAAAATTGAATTCTATTTAAAAAAGCTTTTATTTAATTGTAACTCGAGTTGGTGTATCTTTTCCATTAATAATGGATGAAGTACCAATGGCTACTGCTTTTATAGTTTCGGTTAATACATTTACATCTAAAGTTTCTGCTTCATCTGTAACTTTATGATAATCCGGATCGGTATCTATTGGAGTTGTTGAAAATGTATGTGAAGGAACACCTAATCTTGCAAGCGAAGCATTATCAGATCTAAAGAATAAATTGTACTTAGGATATGGATCTGGATAAAGTTTGTAGCCAGTACCCTCTAAGTTTTTTTGTATAATTTTTCCAAAATCAGATCTATCGAACCCTGTAAGCCAAGCTGTTTTTGGTCCAGTTTTAGGCTCTTTTCCAATAAGTTCTAGGTTAATACCGGCTACGAATTTATCGGCATTAATACCTTTTCCGAAATACTTAGAACCAATAAGTCCCATTTCTTCAGCAGTAAAACAAACGAAAACAATACTTCTTTCATTTGTTCCTTTATTTTTAAAGTACTCCGCTAATGCTATTACTCCTGTAACTCCTGAAGCATCATCATTTGCTCCATTATAAATTCGATCACCTTCACCTTCTTTTAACATTTCCAAGTGATCATAATGAGCCGATACAATTACATATTCGTCTTTTTTACTTTTTCCTTCAAGAACCCCAACAACATTAAACATTTTAATATTTCTTTCTTCAAAATTTTGTCTATATGAAGTTAAGGTGTCATAATAGGACAAACCAATTTTCTTGAATTCGTTTTCAATATATTGTGCAGCTTTTTCTATTCCTGGTGTACCTGTTGCTCTTCCTTGCATGTCATCTGAAGCAAGAGTGTAAAGATGTTTTTTGATCGTCGCAGTGTCAAAATCAGATGTTAAAGATTGTTCTTTTTTCGTAGTACTTTTTTGATCTGCAGGTTTCGTGTATTGCTTGCAGGAAAAAGTAAGTACTGCAAGACTTAATAAGATGCTTATTTTTTTCATTCTAGGGCGTTTTAAAATTTAGAGTTCGGTAATAAAATTCGTAGTTTTGCGTAAAATTTTTCTCATGAATTTATCAAATATTCCAAATATCAAACATACAAATTCAAATAACTTTTTTCTTTTAGCCGGTCCGTGTGCAATTGAAGGAGAAGAAATGGCAATGAAAATAGCTGAAAGAGTTGTTGAAATTACTGATAAATTAGAGATTCCGTTAGTGTTTAAAGGAAGTTTCAAAAAGGCTAATAGAAGTAGAATTGATAGTTTTACTGGAATTGGTGATGAGAAAGCCCTTAATATTTTAAGAAAAGTTTCTGAAACCTTTAACGTTCCTACTATTACAGATATACATGAAGTAAGTGATGCGGCTAAAGCTGCAGAATACGTTGATGTTCTTCAAATTCCTGCATTTTTAGTTCGCCAAACTGATTTAGTAGTAGCTGCTGCTGAAACTGGTAAGGTTGTAAACTTAAAAAAAGGACAATTTATGAGTCCCGAAGCAATGCAACATGCAGTAAAAAAGGTGAAAGATTCTGGGAATGATAATGTTTGGATAACAGAAAGAGGAACAATGTTCGGTTACCAAGATATGTTAGTAGATTTTAGAGGAATACCTACAATGAGGAGTTATGCTCCAACGGTTTTGGATGTTACTCATTCTTTACAACAACCAAATCAAAGTTCAGGAGTTACTGGAGGTAGACCTGATATGATTGAAACTATTGCAAGGGCAGGTGTTGTGAATAATATTGATGGATTATTTATGGAAACACATTTTGATCCTGCAAATGCAAAATCTGACGGAGCAAACATGTTACATTTAGACTATTTAGAACAACTATTAACGAACTTAGTTGCGATTAGAAAAGTAGTCAATACTTTATAATGTATTTTGATTTTCAAATTACTTCAAATCAACCATTATCTGTTTTAGCAAGATCTAAAAGTTTATGTACTTGGCAAGAAGCACTTGAGTATGTGAAGTGTTTGCCTTATGGTAGAAATAAAAGCAGAAGTGATTTTTCATTAGTTTTAAAGGAAGAAAAGGGGAGTTGTAGTTCTAAACATGCTTTTTTGAAGGCACTAGCAAATGAGAACAAGGCTAAAGATGTTGAATTAATTTTGGCTATTTATAAAATGAATAGCGACAACACTAATATTGGTGATGTAATTAGTTCAATTGGATTAAGCTACATTCCAGAAGCACATTGTTATTTAAAAATTAATGGCGAAAGAATCGATATCACTTCAAAAGATTCAAGTCTCTATAAAATAGAAAAAGTGATTCTTTCGGAAGAATCTATATCGCCAGAACAAGTTGTTACTTATAAAGTAGAATATCATAAATCATTTTTAAGAAACTGGATTAAAAATGAGAACATCAACTCTTCCTTTGAAAAAATATGGAAGGTGAGAGAAGCTTGTATTTCTTTTCTTACAAATTCAAAAAAATAGAATTTTTTAAAATTCATCCGTCTACACTTTTATCCTTTTTATCGATTAAAAACCATTCCAATCATTAAGTTGAATAATTTAACAAACGATTAGTTGAATTGATGACTATGACCTGGAGAAGTACCGTGTTGGGGATATTTATTGGTACTTCTCCTATTTTTATGCACTTCCAGAAGTTTTTCACATTAGTTTTTTCCGTTTGTTAAGAGATGAATTAGATTATAGATTCAATCTAAATAATAGGGAAACAGTGTTTTTCCTGTAGATTTTATCGAAATTCATTACTACTTTAGAAGAACTTTCCTTCCCTCCGGATCTACACACAAGTTAGATCAGAAAGTCTCTCCCCCAAATCGAGGGACTTTTTTTTATCTGATCAGGAGATAAAATTAAGTCATCATAGAGAGTTAAGAAGCAAAAGTTATGGACTTTTGTGTATAAGACTTATTCGTAATTCTGTACTTTTTGAGTACTAGGATTTATGAATATATATAGAAATATTATGAAAGTTAATTTTGAATTTTGTTCAAATAAGATACAATTGAGTATGTAATATGTTAAAACTTGGTCAAATTTTGAGCCTTGAGGGAAAGGATAAAAATTAAAAGTTTATTATACCGGTGTAATCACCGGTATATTTTTTTAGAATCTAATTCTTATAAAAAGGGGACAAGGTAAAGTGTTTAAATATTAACGATTTAAACAGGGATTTTCCTGTGAAAAAATCAGTGAATAAATGCTATCTTTAATGAACTTTCCTTCCCTCCGGATCTACTCCACGTAGATCAGTAAAGTCTCTCCCCCAAATCGAGGGACTTTTCTTTTGTCTTAAAACCTTGATTTTACTGGAATTTGTTAAAATCTGAGAGATAAAATATTAAACAGTGTTTTTCCCGTAATTTTTTCCGTTAATATATTCTATATTGAACGCACTTTCCTTATTACCTTCGAATCTACTTTAGTTAGATTATCAAAGTCTCTTGTTCAAAGCATGGAGACTTTTTTTATATGAATAGTAATTATTTAAACCTTACGAAAACAGGATTATCGAAGTAATAACTAGGAGTGTAAACAGGTTTATTTTTATTAAACCTATACCATGGTGAGATATCAGTATCTTCAAAATTCTTTAATAAACACACATTCTGAGCAGGAGTATTTCCTTGTGCTAGTAAATACATTTTTTCTCCTTTATCATTTTTAATTTCGTCTACAATAATTTCTATATGCCCAGGAAAACCTGGATTAACAAGCATGTCGCCAATTTGTAAATCACTAAGCTTAACTTTTGGTAATTCAGTATGTAATGAAGCTGTGCCAGCATACATGAATATGAGATTTAAGTATTTATAAAAGTTTTGTTTTGAATAATTCTTATTGGCTTTTTTTATAAACTTCACTTTGTTACCATTGATCTTTGGTCTATATCCTTCCGCATATTGTTTCCAAGAGCAATAGTGACCAGAAGTGAATTTGAATCCAATCTTCTGTTGTAGGTTTTTACTCCATAAATATTCAGCTCGTATTCTCATTAAAGCATCGGCACATTGTTGTAGTCCATTTTTAGGAACTGGAATTTCTAGAATAGCATCATGCCAATGTTGAGCAAAATACTCACTTCCATCATAGTTTATTATTGGAGCGCCATGCTTTTTTAATTTGTAATTCCTTAAGTACTCTTGAAAAGAACCTTTAGAATATGGTACACGTTCATATCCTTCAGGAATTTTAACTCGAGTTAGAATTGAATCTCCTTCCTTATTAATATAATTAGGTTTGGAAATAGTGTTCTGAACAATACCTTTAATGTGATTGGTAATTTGCTTACCTTTTGTATTCATTCTTAATAGAAAGAAAACAGCTAGCAGCGCCAGAATTATTACAATTATTCTTTTCATACTTTTTATTATATAACCTTGTAATCATAACTTTAGTATAATTTAAGATGGATTATTAGATTATGTGATACATTTGTTAATTGAATCCATAAAGTAGTCAAATTTCGAAATGAAACCATTTATAAAACATTTATTTTTAGTTATAGCGTTCGCTTCTGTTATTACAAGTTTTGGTCAAGAAAAGGTTGAGATTATGAAATATCCGACAGATTGGAGATATGAACGCATTAATTTCCCTCTTGATTTTGCTAAAGATATCCCTTGGGAGGGATTTGAAGAACTCCGATTTTCTCCTGGAATGTTTGATATTAAAAGCTCAGATTATTTCACCTATTACTTCGTGTTATCTATTAAAAATAAAGTAGAATTATCTCAAAAAGAAATTCAAGAAGCACTAATTAAATATTATCGAGGTTTATGTAAAGCAGTGAATCCAAAAGGTAAGTTCGATATTAATTACGACGAAATTACTGTAACAATTCACAAATTAAGTAGTTGTTCATTAAAGGCAAATGTTGTTTTTTTTGATGGTTTTACGGATGGGAGACGAATTGAGTTAGAGATGCTTTTGGAGGTAAGGAAAAATGAAAGCGAGGATATACTTTTACTATCATCGGTAGCTCCTACAGGAAATACTAAAAAATTGGAGACATTACATCAGAATAATTTAGAGCATAATTTATCTAATCGATAAGGCATGATTTTTGTCAATTCAAAATCATCTTAAAATAATAGTATGAGAATTATAATTTTTACATTCTTTATTTCACTTGTAAGTTTTTCCCAAGACTTTTCAGAGATTAATTCAAAGACTCAGAAGTATCCAAAATTACTTACTGCGGAGATACTAGCTGATAATATCAAAAAAGATTTTTCAAAAAAAGAAGATCAGGTTAAAGCATTATATAGTTGGTTAACTGCAAATATTCGTTACGATTTAGAGGAATTTTATAATCCTAATAGAGAAACCAAAGTGACGTTTAGATATCAATCCTTAGAGGAGAGAGATCAAAAGATAAAAGCTATTAAAGATAAAACGGTAAGAGAAACCTTATCCTCAAGAAAAGCCGTATGCGAAGGTTATGCTCAAACTTTTTCAAAAGTATGTACGCTTTTAGATATTGAAAATGAAGTTGTAGAAGGTTATGTGAGAAGTTCTTCTAACCGAATAGGAAGACCTTTGCAAGGACCAAACCATTCTTGGAATGCTGTTAAATTAAATAATAAATGGATTTATATTGATGCAACTTGGGGAGCTGGTTCGGAATATAATGGAAGATGGATAAGAAAGTTTAATTCTTATTATTATAACATACCTAAATCAAAATATTTTCTAACACATTTACCTGAAGATTCTCTCTGGAAGTTAAGAGTAGGAAGAATAGAAAAAGAAGATTTTTATAATCAACCTATCTACAGTCATCAGTTTTTAAAATCTGATATAACTTTGGTTTCTCCTGAAACAGGAATATTATCGAGAAATACTCAAGGCGCTGTAAAGTTAGAGTTAAAGAATGCGGCAGATAAAGAAGTTCTTGTTGGGTTTTTAGGATCCACTAGAGCAGTAAAGCCAACAACTGTAAATAAAGAAGGAAAAACTATAGTTTCAATAATTCCACCACCTAGAGCGAGAGCTTTATTTCTATTAATTGATAGGGAAGTGGCCATCGAATTTTTGGTACAATAAGAAAAAACCTCTTGAATTTTCAAGAGGTTTTTAGTTTATTATTTTTTAGATAAGAATTCTTCCTTACTTAAAACCTTAGTTGGTTTTTTACCTTCTTTTACTTTTCGCTTTTCAAATTTTGAAATTACTTTTTTATTGAGTTTTTCAAAATCTTCTTGAGCTTTTGTCAAACGAGTTTTTAATACTCCTTGATTTTCTATTTGTGATAAAGATGGTTTTTCAAATTGATTCGCAACTTCAGAATATAAATCAGAAAGCTTTTCACGAAGTTCTGGTTCAGCTTCACCAACATAGTTATCTCCGGTAGTTACCACTAATGTTTCTTTTAATGGTTGTAACGCTTCAATTACTTTAGTTGCCACTTTTTTAAACTTATTATCTTCTTTTAGTTGATTTGCCGATTTTAAATATGCATCAACTTTATGAACTAAATAAGCTAAGCTTTCCATGTCATCATACAATTCCATGGTAGTTTTGCGTTGTGCTTTTCTATCACTATCACTTATTTGTGATTTAGGATCATTTTGAACTACAATAGTGTTTGTATATTCTTTTTTACCTTTTTTAAGCACAACTTTATAGGTTCCAGCAGGAACTCGTGGAGCTGTAAATCCACCACGAGTAAAGTTTTTACCAGCGGCAACCTTTGGGTTTTTCTGTCTGAAACCCCAACTCACAACATTAATTCCTTTTGCCTTACCTGGAGTTAACGTAATTAGTTCATTGTCATTTTGATCTTTAATCGTTAAGGTCATTTTACCAAACGTATGACGCTTTTTTAAATAATAAATAATCTTAGCAGCAGAACTTGGATTGCTTCCAACAAATTGAAGTTCTGTACTTCCTCCACCAAAACCACCTTGTTCTTTTATAACTGCAGGTTTAGATTTAAAGAAATGAACATTCTTTGATAACATTCCTTGATTTACTTCACGTAACGGAGAAATATCATCAATAATAATTACACCACGCCCGTGTGTTCCTAAAACTAAATCGTTTGTTTGTTTTTGTAAATCGATAAAGTGAACTGCAGTTGCTGGCATTTTATTCGTAAATCTCGACCAGTTTTTACCACCATCGATAGTAATGAATAAACCAAACTCAGTACCTAAGAAAAGTAAATCTTCATTTACATAATCTTCTTGAATGTTTCTTGCAAAACCAATGATGTCATCTGTAACTATTGATTTCCAAGTTTTACCAAAGTCTGTAGTTTTGTATACATACGTATTCATATCTCCTGAAGTATGTCCGTCGAAAACAGCGTATGCCGTTCCTTTATTATGAGAACTTGCTTCAATATGATATACCCAAGTGTTTTTAGGTAAACCAGTTATATTAGCAACTGTATTTTCCCAAGTTTTTCCTCCGTTTTGAGTTACTTGAACATTTCCATCATCTGTTCCTACCCAAATTACCTTTTCATCTAAAGGAGATTCAGCTATTGTAAATATGGTAGTATGTGTTTCAGCACCGGATTTGTCAACAGAAATTCCTCCTGATTCTTTATCTTGTTTTGCTGGATCATTCGTAGTTAAATCTGGAGAAATTTTCTTCCAGTTATCTCCCATATCTTCACTTACATGTAAAAACTGACTTCCCATGTAAAAGCGATCTGGTTGATGCGTACTTACCGCCATCGGAGCATTCCAGTTAAAACGTAAATCTGCTTCTCCTTTGATAGGTAATGGTTGAATAGTTTTATTATAATTTTTATCTACATCGTATCTCCAAACTTGTTGTGCACCTTGCATTTCAGAATAGATAATGTTTTTAGTTGGGTGTTTTAAAACTCTAAATCCATCACCAACACCAACACGTTTCCAGTCTCTTGCTTCAATTCCTCCAGGAGAAGAAGAAGGTCCATACCAAGAACCGTTATCCTGTAAACCTCCATAAATATTATATGGTTCTTGATTATCAACACTAATGTGATAAAATTGAGAAAGCGGAAGATTATCAACCATATCCATAGTTGCACCTCCATCCCAACTTCTATAAACACCACCATCAGTTCCTACGAACATAGCATCTGGGTTTTTGATGTCAAAAACAATATCATGGATATCAGCATGCATTTCTCCTAAATTCTTAAACGTTTTACCTCCGTCTCTTGAGATAGAACCAAACAATCCTCCTTTAGCTAAAATATCAGGATTTGTTGGGTGAACAACCAATCTAGAAAAATAGAAAGGACGAACCACTAAACCGAAATCACTGTTTAATAATTTCCAGTTTTTTCCAGCATCATCAGAACGATATAAACCTTTATTTTCTTTACTTTCTACAACCGCAAAAATTAATTCTGGTTTAGAAGGAGCAATAGCAATTGCAAAACGACCTAAATCTCCTTGAGGAAAACCATTATGTATTTTATTCCAAGTTTTACCAGCATCGGTTGATTTATACAAGGCACTTCCTGGACCACCAGAATTAAATCCCCAACCTGTTCTTCTGAACTCCCACATTGAAGCGTAAAGAATGTTTGGGTTTGTTGGATCCATGATTAAATCACTTGCTCCAGTTTTTTCATTTGTATATAAAATCTTGTCCCAAGTTTTTCCTCCATCAGTGGTTTTATAAACACCTCTTTCTTCGCTATCGCTCCAAAGTGCACCTAAAACGGCAACATAAACTTCATTTGAGTTATTCGGATTAATTTTTATACTACTGATGCGTTCCGATTTTTCAAAACCGATCTTTTTCCAGTTTGCACCTCCGTCTTTAGATTTATATAAACCATCACCTAAAGAAACACTATTCCTTGTCCAAATTTCACCAGTTCCTACCCAAATAGTATTATCTGGATCACTTGGATCTACAGCAATACTACCAATAGATTGTGCATGTTCATCAAAAATAGGAGCAAAGGTTGCACCTGCATTTTCAGATTTCCAAACACCACCACCAGCAGCACCTGCATAAATTATTTTTGAATTTGTTGGATGATTTTCAAGATCGATAATACGACCACTCATTAAAGCAGGACCAATTTCTCTTGCTTTTAAGTTCCCAAATAGTTCTTTTCCTTTAAGAACTATATCTTGAGCATTTACACTTGTGGATATTGTAATAACACCACAAGCTAAAACTTTAATCAGCTTATTCATAATAAAAGTGTGTACAGTGTTATTACTGGAATAACACCGTACGAGTTAAGTTAAGTTAGTATAAATTTTGTTTTATTATTTCTTCGCTGGTAAAGCAAAAGAAGCAGCATCAACTTCAGGATTCAATTTAATTTCTTTGAATTCCATAGTTTGGAACTGACTTCCGATACTAAATGGGAAATAAATTCCTCCAACTTCTTGATAATCACTTAAAGTAGATTTTACAGTTTGACCTTTCATTGGACCTTGATTTACTTGAGATTCTGTAACGATTGGTACAAAGTTTTCAGTATCAAAATAGTAGTGAGTAATGTTAGGTACTAATTCACCATTAACTAAAACAGGCTTTTTAGTTAATTTGATTTTAAAAGTTTCAGTTCCATCAATCGTTTCTTTTCCGATTAATTCCACTGTATACCCTTTTTCTTTGTAGTTTAAGAATGGATCAGGAAACTGCTCTAATTCATTTTTTAAGTTTTGTGTAGCTTCGTTATCACTTTTTTCAGCATCCATTGTCATTTGGTTTCTTTGCCAAGAAACTTCTCCATCAAAAGCAGACCATACCATTTTATTTCCTTGTAATTCAATAGAAACTAATTGTTTTCCATCTTTAGTGGATAACATTTCAAAAGGAATTTCCATTCCTTGCATTTTCATGTTACCAATCATTTGAACACCTTTTAATTGTTCTAATTTTTCTTTACCTCCAATATTCTCGATATAGGTGCTAATAATTTCATCAGCAGTTTGTGCATAATTAGCTAATGAGAAAAGTAGAGTGAAAGCAAAAAATAAAGTTTTTAGATTTTTCATTTTGTTTATTTTAATGATAGTATGTTATATATGAAGATTAAAAATGTAAAATGTTACATTATTTCATTAAAAATATTGATTTTTTTATACTGATTTTATTCTTTGATAGAACATATCCTAGGTTTACGAAATATTTCTTAAATTAAAATCAAAAAAAAATGGTTAAGAAATTTATTCTAATTGTGCTTGTTTTAAGCTTCGTAACAAGCGAGTCTCAAAGTGATGTTTACATTAAAAACAAAGTGAGAAATTATACTAATATTAAAAGTTCTCATGAATTATTTAAAAAGATAGAGAAAGACTTTATAACTAATGTAAGTAGGGTAAAGGCAGGATACGCTTGGATTACACTTCACATAAAATATCAGGTTTCGAATAGTATTTTAATAAAAGAACCTGAACAAATATTATATTACAATCAGGAAGATTTAGCTAACAAGATTCAAATGAAGAATGATAAGTTGGTTGAGAAAGCAATTAAAGAAAAGGCTGGTGTTTGCGAGCATATGGCATTGGTTTTACATAAGCTTTGTAATTATTTTTCTATTGAGAATGAGTTGATAAAAGGATATGTTAAAAATTCTCCTGATGAAATTGGATCGAATCCTAGGTTTAAAAATCACATTTGGAATGCTGTGAAATTAGATAAAAAGTGGAGGTTAATTGATACCACTTTCGGGGTGGATTATGATAGTTATTTTGATAGAGCTGAATCTAACTTTACGTATTTTGATATTCCGAAGGAGCAAATGCGATTAACTCATTATCCAAGTGATGAGAAATGGTTGACTTATATTAATCAATCAACAATTAAAAGATTTAGTGCTTTACCAATGTTTTGGGACAGCTTTATAGAAGCTAAAGCAGAGTTAGTTTCTCCAAAAATTGGGATGTTAAATGATGAAGAAAAAAGAAAGAGTTTTACGTTTAGGAATTTGGATGAAAATATGAAGATTACCTATAAATTCGAAAATGAAAACTTCACAAAAACACCTAGGATAAGACGATCAAGAAATTATACGAATGTTATTATAAATACAAGGAGAAAAGGAATACTAACATTATATTTTAATGATGAGTCAGCTTTAGCATTTAGAGTTGGGGAATAACTATTTTTTCCAAAACCCTTTTTCTTTATTACTATTGGCTTCATGAAGTATGTAGGTCAAAATTTCACTATTTATTTCTTCTATGGAAAAATATCGTAATGACTTGACAACTTTGCGTCCTTCTGAAATTAGGAATTCATTGTATTTTTCAAATTTGTGATCACCATAAAACCCTACATCAACATAGCCTTTTTTCTTTGATGGATTCAAATAACAAAATGGACTTCCATCTAACACGTAAAATGGAATTTTCCATTTGAATTGTAATTCTACTTCGGGGAACTGCTGTTCAATAATCAATTGTAAATGCATGACAATAGATTTGAACGGTTCTTCTAAATTGAGAATATAAACTTCAGCAGGTTTCATTCTTTAAAAATAGAATTTTGTTTAGAAATTAATGTAACTAAAGTAACCGTTAATTAAAATTAACAGTTTTTTATTAGGTAAAATGACAATAAATATTTTACTTTGTGTTTCAAAGTACTTTTATTATGAGTTCAGAAGATTATTTAAAAGACATATCGGAAATTAAAAATTTGATGAATAAATCAACTCGATTTATTTCGTTAAGCGGCCTCTCTGGAATTTTAGCAGGAACTTTCGCTTTAATTGGAGCAGCATATGCTTACTGGTTAGTTACTGGTAGTAAAAGAGGTTATTTAATTCTTAGTGGAGAAATATTTAATTTGGTTTTACTGGATATGTTTTTAGTTTTAGTTTTGAGCGTTGGTACTGCCATTTATTTAACTACACTGAAAGCAAAGAAGAATAATGAAAAGATTTGGGATGCGACTACCAAAAGATTATTAACTAGTTTTCTTGTTCCGCTTGTCGCAGGAGGAATTTATACGTTGATTATCTTAAAGCAACAGCGATATGGCCAAACTGGAGCATTAATGTTGTTATTCTATGGATTAGCTTTAGTTAATGCCTCAAAATATACTTTAGGTTATGTAAAATACTTAGGGTATACGGAAATTATATTAGGTTTGCTGTGCGCAGTTTTTCCTGGATTTGGGTTTTGGTTTTGGGTATTGGGATTTGGAGTTATGCATATTGTTTATGGAACATTAATGTATTTTAAATACGAAAGAAAGTAATTGAGATAAATAAGGGTTTGAAGAATATTCTTAATAATATTAATAAAGCATTTGATCATAGAATCCGATTAGGCATCATGTCTATATTGGTAGTAAATGAGTATGCTGATTTTAAAACCTTAAAAGAGTTGTTAGGTGTTACGGATGGGAACTTAGCAAGTCACTCAAAAGCTTTAGAAAAAGTTGGGTTTATCGTAGTAGAAAAACAATTTATTGGTAGAAAACCCAATACAAAATATGTTGCAACGCAATTAGGAAAAGATGAATTTAAGAAGCATGTGGAAGCTTTGGAAAAATTGATAAAAGGGAAGTAAAATTTTTTTAAATATAAACTTTGAATTTCAAAGTTCTTTTAAAAAGGGAAAGTTGCTAAAACCACTCAACCTTTGCGGGTTGAGTGGATACTAAAAAAAGTAAATAATTTTAAAAAGTAATACAAATGGAAAAAGTTAATGAACAAACGGGAAAATTTGGAAAATGGCTAAAACACTCTATTTCGGCCAGAATGTTAATGGTTGGATTGTTAATTTTAATTCTACTCATTCCACTTTCATATGTGAAAGACTTAATTCGAGAACGACAGTACAATCAAAAGGCGGTAATCAATGAGATAAATCAAAAGTGGGGAGGAGAAGTTTTATTGTATGGACCCATGTTAAAAGTACCTTACAAAACCTATAAGATTAAACATATCTATAATCAAGCAACGAAAACAAATCAGGAAGAAACTATTGAAAGTATTAGATACGCGTATTTTTTTCCTAATCAATTGGGAATTCAAACAACAGTAAATCCTCAACAAAAAAAACGAGGGATTTATGAAACCGCTGTTTATGGAAGTGAGATCAATATTAATGGAAATTTTACCAAACCAGATTTTAGTGAATTGGATATTCAAGAAAAAGATATTCTTTGGGAAAAATCTAAACTGATAATTGAAACCTCAAATTTGAAAGGAGTAAGTAGTTTGGTAGAAATTCAATTTCATAAAAACAATTATGCTTTCGAATCTAAATATGATAATGACCACACCAATTCAAATGGTGATGTATACGATGCTCACGCAAAATCGTATTCATATTTAAATCTTCATAAGTTAGAGAGTAAATCAATCAAGAAAGAAGATTTGCCACTTGAAAAAGCAGTTGAATTTTCTTTAAAAATGAATGTAAACGGTAGTAAACAAATTCGTTTTATTCCTGTGGGAAAAGAAACAAATGTAAATATTAAATCAAATTGGACTACAGCGAACTTTTTAGGTGAATATTTGCCTTATAATCCTGATAAAATTAAAGAAGACGGATTTGATGCAAAATGGAAAGTTTTAGATATAAATAGGCCTTTTCCTCAACAATCATTCAATGGAATTCCTAACTTAAAGAAATATGCTTTTGGAGTGAATTTTATGATTCCTGTAGATCAGTATCAAAAAAGTGAACGTTCTGCTAAATATGGTTTTTTAGTTATCTCATTAACATTTCTGGTATTCTTTTTAATTCAAACAATGAGTAAAATAGCGATACATCCTTTTCAGTATTTAATGATAGGAATTGCTCTAACGATGTTTTATACGTTATTAATCTCAATATCAGAGCATAGTAATTTTTTAAATGCGTATATTATAGCTGGAACTGCGGTTGTTGTTCTAATAACCTTGTATTCAAAATCGATATTAAAAACCTTTAAATTCCCAATGTTTATAGGAATCAGCTTAACAGCTTTATATACATTTATTTTTATAATTATTCAGTTAGAAAGCTATGCTTTATTAGTAGGAAGTGTTGGATTGTTTGTGATCTTGGCGTCTGTCATGTATGCGTCTAGAAAAATAGATTGGCAAAACGGATAAAAGTTATGAGTATGCTTATTAAACCAATAACAAAATTGCAGAGAACAGTTTTATTACTTGTTGTATTCTCCGCATTTTTATCGCTGTTACGTGTTCAAATTACACAGAATTTGTCCTATACGTTTTTACTGTGGAATATGTTTTTAGCAGTTATTCCTTTCATGATTGCTGAGTATGTAAAAATTCAGGAGCCAGAGAAGTTGACTAAAACAAAGTTGATATTATTTATTATAGCTTGGTTATTATTCCTTCCAAATGCACCGTATATCATAACAGATTTTATTCATTTAAAAACAAATACTAAAATGGCTTGGTATGATTTGTTTATGTTATTTACAAATGCAGCAACAGGAACACTTTTAGGATTGTTATCAATGGTAACTTTTCACGATTTGGTTTGTCAAAAGTGGGATAAACATATTGGAAAACTATTTTCAATAGCAGTTTTCTTTTTGTGTGGATTTGGAATTTACTTGGGTCGCTTTTTAAGATTCAATACCTGGGATATATTATTTTCTCCAATAGACTTGATAAAGGAAAGTATCTTGAGTTTTAAAGAATCCACAGCTTGGTTAATCACCTTTGGGTTTGGATTTTTACTGTGGATATTATTTTCAGTTGTAAAACGAAGTAAAATATATGTTTAATTATAAGGCTGTCTAAAAATGATTTAATATCTGTCAAACTGAACTTGATTAAGTTTCTCACATTAGTTAAAAATTATGATTAATGAGATTCTGAAATGAATTCAGAATGACGTTTAAGACTTTTTAAGGCAGCTTTATATTTTTATGATCTTAATTTTCGAAGAATACTCTCAAGACCATTAAGTTGTAATTCATAAACTAATGCCATCATTCTTCCCAGTTTTCCATTCGGAAATCCTTTATTCTTATACCAAACCATATAGTATTCTGGAATATCAATTAAATAAGTTCCTTTATACTTTCCGAAAGGCATTTTCATATTTGCCGTGTCTATTAGAAATTGTTTATCTGGTTCCATTATTGGTATTTATTCAAAAGTCCAAAATCAAAAAGTGTCCAAAAACTAGCTTTTAATCCACTTCGTTTAAAGCCAGTATTTACCCAAGTATTACATGTTTTTATCGGAGAATAAGATCCGTTTGCTTGATAAAGTTGGGAGTTAGGATACATTTTCTGTTCGATTTTAACTTTATGATTGGAATGATCAAGTTTAAAAGTTTCTTGAATATAAATGTTCAGTTTTTCTAATTGTTCAGTACGAATTGGAACTCTAGTCCAATCGGGATTCAAAATGTTTTTTGCATTAACTTCTACTAAAGTAGGATTATCCAGAAATAAAGCACCGAAGGCATATGAAAACTTAAAATCGTTCCAGGTAGGTATATTTAAATAGAAGTTTACATCTCCCCAACCAAATCGTACGAATTTGCACGAGTAAGGTAAGTTCAAATCTTTAAGAACAGCATTAGTAAGCTCATTTTTTGGAATAATTAAACTTAAATGAATTCCATTAGAACTGAGATAAACACTTTTATCACTTGCTTGTTGTTTCTTATTAACTGTAATGTAACTTAATACAACAGCCATCAAGAGATACGCTGCAATACTAACTAAAAAATAAAGTGAAAATTTTAATGACTTTTTAATGAAGTGCATAGTTATCGTTACCTTCTACATAGTCTTGTAAATATAGGTATCTTTCCGTTAACTCTCCAGTATCAGTTGTCATTTTAGCGCGTTCTAATATTCCGTCTTTATCATTGTTGTAAAAAGCTGGAATTACATGATCTAAGAACATGTCTCCAAATCCTTCACTAGCATCTTTAGGTAATTCACAAGGTAAATTATCTACTGCCATAACTACAATAGCGTTATCATCTTTGTAGTCTACTTCAGATTCAGACATAGCATCATATCCGTAAATAGGATCAGCAATTGTAGATGCTCTTAAGGTTGTAGCAACAGGCCCGTCAACATCACATGAAATATCTGCAACGTATTTGATGTTAAAATCACTAGATTTCACATCTTCTCTAGTGAATAAATATGGAGCGCCATCACCGTAGAAATGACCCGCAATAAAGAAATCAGTTTCTTTAGCGTATGGCATAAAGTTACTTTCATAACCAGTTGGATCTTTATAAAATTCAAATTTGTCTCCAACTTTACCATCCTTGCGTTTTGCATATTCCATCACATCAACTAAACAATATACAGGTTCAGTAAATTTAGAAGTTAGATATAAAGCATCACTTACTTGCTTTATTTGTAAATGATCTAATATTTCTTGAGCACCTTTAGCTACTTTTCCAGTTCCAGAAAGTAAAATTTTGATATTAGGAAGTTGAATTTTATCTAATTCACTTTTCACTTCATCCAAATCTGCTAATGTTTCTACTTTTGGTAAAGCAAATGATCCTTCTTTTAAACCAATTGCTCTAATTCCGTTATAAGCACCAACTAATCCAGCATACCTTCCGAATCCGATTAAACGTGCACCATTAGCTTTTATAATCGTTTCATGATCATACATTTCAATGTTTTTAGCCAACATTGCCTGTAATAATTTTCTATTATAAGGTTGCTTTTTAATAGTGTGACTGAAGAAAAAGTACTTCTTGTTCGGTATTAAATTGTCTACAGGAACTTCTTTTACACCTAATAATACATCGCAATCTGTTAGGTCATTTGTAACTTCAAAACCAGCCGCAGCGTATTCTTCATCTTTAAAAACTCTGATATCCGAACTTTCCACTACAATTTCAGCCTGAGGAAATTTAGTTTTAAATTCCTTTAATTTCTCTGGAGAAAAAACAACTCTTTTATCAGGTGGGTTTTTACGCTCTTTAATGATTCCAAACTTCATGGTTGATTGTATAAAATTTAACAAATTAGATGTGATTTGTTGTAAATTACAACATCGATTTACAAAAATACACGATTTTACCCTACTGTACAAGTCGTAATTTCAGTTTAATTCATTTGAAGGTTGAGGTGTTCAATGAGTTCATTTCTACATAAAAAAAGCTCTTACTGAATGATCAATAAGAGCTTAGATTTACTAAATTTTCGGGAAGAATCTAGAGTTAAATTACATTGTAGCAGTATCTCCCATAACTTGACACCAGCAAGAAACTCCTGTTGGTAAATATGGAGAACCAATACAAACTCTTCTAGTTCCGTCAGGACATTTGATTGCTCCTCCGTTTATTTTTAACTGAGAATCTTTATTTAATACTTTACCTAAATTAGAAATTGACTTTAACATAATTGAATTAAATTTTTATGGTCCTTACTCTATTAAATGCTTTTCAGGTTCCGCGGTACATTGAGACTGATTGCTCTTGAACAAATATTTAATGAATCCTTGAGAAAATGAAGTGAATAGGGTTTGCATTTATAAAATATGGAGGTATATTTTACAAATAGTAACCAAGTAAAAATGTATTAAGTCTCTGATTTAAAAGGGTTTGTTTTGTTTTTTACTTGTTGTGCTTCTGATTTGTAGAAGTAATATTCTAAAGTGTTAATTTTAAGCATCTAAAAAACTAATAATTATGAAACGAACATTTATTGAGGATTTGAAAAGTTTTGAAATTTCAAAAAAAGTGCAGTTTAGAATCTTTGCAGGAGATACTAAATTTGATGGAGATGTAAATACAGATGGAGACGAAGATTGTTTACCACCAATTGATGATAAAACGAAAACGAGAAAAGAAAACGGAGTTTGCGTTGAATAAAAATATGTGCTAACCCTTACAACTCCGTTTCAATTTTTTCAATGAATTGAAATGGAGTTATACCAGTATATTTTTTAAATATGCGAGTAAACGATTTCGCATTTTTATATCCTCCAATTTCACCAATGGCTTGAGTTGTATAAGCTCTCACCGTTTTATCTGTAGATAATTTTTCGACAATATATTTTATCCTTAACTCATTCGTATATTCACTAAAGGTCATCTTTTTATAATCTTTAATGATTTTTGAAAGATAAGTTGTATTAGTTCCTATTTTTTTTGCTGTCGTGTATAAATTGAAATCTTCTTTTAAGAAAAATAAACTCTTTTCAATTTTCTTTAAACCGTCTATAATTTCTTGATGTTGCTCGTTTTTAATAACCAGCTTTGAGCTAGAACCGTTGTCCTTGCTTTCGGATTTTTCCGTTTGTAAAAGTTGCTCTAATCTCTGTTTGGCATTTTTCTTTTCTCTTATGTTTTTACTTAAGATATAAATACTCAATAGAATAATTATAATAAGAGAAACTACGGCAATATTAAATAGGTTTTTACTTTTTGAATTCGTCTTCTTTAAATTTTCGATTTTCTTTTTCAGTAGATAAGTTTCGTCATCTTTAAGAATACGTTCCTGTTCTTTTTGTTCCGCACTAAATGCTCTTTCCAATATTTTCTCATGTTTAGCAAAATAATAAGAAGCAGAATCAGTGTTTTTTTCTTTGACGTAGATTTCACTTAAGTATTTATGTGTGTTAACATAGTTAGGATCTAACACACTATCTTTTTTAATTCGGAGAACATTTAAAAAGTCAGATTTTGATTTGGCTAAACTATCTAAATGCCAATAGTTAATTCCACTGTTGTAATAAGAGTTATATAAATAAGATTGAGCTTTAATTTCAGTAAACAAATCTATACTCTTATCGTAGTAAGGTCTTGCTTTTTTATGCTCCTCTTTTAGCGTATATGTTATCGCTAAGTTTGAATATACTTGACCATATCTAAATTTTGAAAGTTTTAATTGCTTATCATTTAAAATTCGATTTAAATAATGTATCGAAGAATCTGCATTCGCTAAAACTGTCTTATCTGATTTAAATATAGAATTATAAATAGCACTGGTGTTTAGTAAAGTCTTATATTTTCTACCGGCATATTTCGATCCTAGAACGTCTTTATTGTTTTCCGCAATTTTTAAAGTGGTTTTTATCTTGTCCAGTGCTTTATTAAATTGACCAATGTCTTGATAGATCAAAGCTATATTTCCTTTAATTTTTACAATTCGTTCAATGTCGTTAGTAATTAAAGCATAGTTTTCTGCTTTTAAATAGTATTCTAGAGCAGCTTTCATTTGTCCTCTTCTTTTTGAAGTATTTCCTAAAAGAATGTATATATCAAATAAGAGTGTGTAATTGTTTTTATTCTCGGTTATTTGTGGAAGATATTTGTTTATACTGTCTCTGTAAGCCTCAAAATCCAAAGGATATTTATCACGAGTTTTCAAGTAAATAGCTCCAGCGAATCCAAATGTTTTATATGGGATATTTGTTTTTTGAGATAAACGGTCCATATAAATTATGGCACTATCTGTTCCTATTTTTTTATTATCATAAAACTTCTTTTTTAATGCTTTAAGTTCTTGTTGATTGTCACTTGTTGTTTGCTGAGAAAAACAATGCATAACAGAATAAACGAATACTAGAAAAAGAATAGAGTAGGAGCGCATAAAACTATTATTGGTTAGCGGCGGGTCTAAATATATAAAAAAATCGGTGGTGTGATTTTAAGTATAAATTAAAACTCTTGATTCTTGCTAAATAATCTAAACTTGTTTTTATATTTGTGGTCCGACTTTTTAAGATGTATTCGGTCAGAATGACACTTTGTTGATTTTGGTATATATTTTGAAAAAAAGGAAACATATCATTGACATATTGGGGACGACTGGTTTTGACAGCAAGACTAGTGAAATTGTAAGCATACCGAGGACTGAAATGATTCTCGTTAAACTTATTTCAACAATTTAAATGGCGAAAATAATTACGCTTTAGCTGCTTAATAATCCGAATTATAGTAAGATTCAAGCCTAGGCGCACGAGGTGCGCAAGCTAAATGTCCACGGAAAGCCTTGGTTTACGGCGTTTCATTTATGGGCATCATAAAAGTAAACATAGAAAACTTAGCACTTCGATAAGTTTTCGAAACTAAAGAAGATAAGCTAAAAGTGGATGGTTTTTAGTCAGCTTTTGGTCGAAAATTAAATAAAAACTAAGTATGTAGAAAGCTCTTGAGCTACTTGTTTGGACCCGAGTTCGATTCTCGGCGTCTCCACAAATATTAAAATCCGGTAGCTAGTGTTACTGGATTTTTTGTTTTCTAATCGCATATTTGTTTCAGAACCCAATTCATTAATTCTTTTTTATCAATAGCATTCCAAGTGGATTGTACATTTTTCTTTTTTGAAGGATTATCTCCAGGTTGAAATACAATTAATTCTGTCTTTTCATTACCAGCGAGTCGTTGTTCTGCTATGAATCCAACTAAATCAGTTGTGTTATTCTCGTATAAAGTTCTGTACTGCTTTGTTAATTTATACTTTATAGCAGGTTCAACATAAGCTCTAATGGCTAAGTTTTTATAAAGGCTTATGTTTCTATTTTCTTTATCGAAGAAACTATAGGCAGAAAACTCATGATACTTCTCTGGTTGCGTTTGAGGAGTTCCACCCAAATGAGTTTCGAGCATATAATTTATGAATTTAGGTTCCCATAAGTTATTTTTCTGGATTCTTATTTCTCTCTCATGTTGATGCCATTTCCTCGTCCAATCTAACGTAAAATTACAAATCACAATTCCCTTTGTGTTAAGCTGAAATTCATAATTTTTATCTGTAGAAACTTTTATGTATCGCATTGCTCTGTGTCCAGTTAAACTAGCACCTAAAAAGAAAATATTCTTGTTCGGTAGTTTATGTTTTAGAAATGCTTTTTGAATTTCTTCATGAGCGGAACGAATCGAGTTTACTGAAAAATAGAAATCAAAAGGAATTTCTGTAGATACCGATAATACAGCAAATCCTTTTTTATTTGCTTGCTTGTAAAGTTGTTTCGCGCTGATGTTTTTTTTATCGAATCCAGAACCTTCTAGGAATATTAGTGTTCCATTAATTTCTTTTGATTTTGGTAGTTGCAAAGTATATCCTCTTTGGATAAAAGAGAAAAAATCTTTCTCTCCATTACCAATTCGTATACTGTCTTTTTGTAAAGGAGAATATTCTTCAATAGTTTCTTGGGCACTCGTTATTTGACAAAGCAATGAAAAGCCCAAAAAGATAAATAAGTGAAGTGCTATTTTTCTGTTATTCATGTTCTAATTACGACAAGGAAGTTTTGTCGTTTAAATATTTAATGATAATTCCGAGTTGACCGAGATGATAAATATCGTGATGAAGTATTCCTTTCAGCAAAAAGTTATAGTTAAAATTTCCCTTAAAATCAGTATCGTAATATTCTTCGTGGAGAAATTGATCGTCTTTTTCTTTTAGCAATTTTATAAGTTCATATAAACTAGAATCATATTCTGACTTTATATTTTTCCAGCCTTTTAGCTTTAATTGATTATTTGATAACCAATTTTCTTCACAATCGTCAGTTTTACTTCCTTTACCAGTTTTAATTTTTAAGATAGCTTCTTTACGCCATAACGTAAGATGAGAAATGATTTCAGCAATGCTATGTAAGTCTTTTTTAGGACGAATAAATATTAGCTCATCCGAAACACGATTGAGTTTTTTCTCATACGAACCACCAATCCAATTCTGACCGTTTTGAATTTCTATTAATTGTTCAAGGATATGATTAAGAAGAATATTCATTGTATTGCTAATTACTTGAATTAAAGCTAAAAAGAAATATACAAATTGTAAATGTACTCTATGTATTAAATGAGTTATTCTACTTTTTTAAAAACTTCATTAGAAGTTGATTGAAAAATTCTGGGTTTTCTTCAGGAAAATAATGAGTTTCATTTGGAAGAATAGCTAATTGAGCATCCTTAATAGCCTCGTACATTTTAATGGTATGAATGTTCTTGATTTCATCATGATCTCCAGCCATTATTAAGGTTTTTGATTTGATAACTTTCAGATCATCATAGTCAAGTTTAGGATAATATGCCATTAACTTGTATAAAGAAATGAACAAATCATTACTATTATTTTTATTTGTTTTTTCAAGTTCTTTAATCGTAGAGAACATGTTATCTAAATCTTTTAAACCTTGCGGATTAATATTGGCACCTATTGCTACAAGTTTATCAACTTTTGCAGGGTATTTCATGGCCATAATTAAACCAATAATTCCACCATCACTCCATCCAACAACATGTGCTTTTGTAATGCCAATTTTATCTAAAAACAAATTAATATCATTGGCTTCTAAGGTATAGGTTAATTCAGTTGAATAGTCAAATGAAGAATTTCCTCTTCCTCTACAATCTACAAGTATTACTTTATAATGCTTTGAAAAAAGCTCAACTTGATTGATAAAAGCACTCATTGATTGCCCATTACCATGAAGAAATAATAATGGAGTTCCTTCACCATAAGTCTCGTAGTATAATTTTACATTATTAACATCAACAAATTTTCCGTTTTTACTATTTCCAATTATGTTTTTACCGGTTAATTGTAAAGAATACTTTCCTTTAAACGGAGCATCTTTTGAATACTGAATGGTAAAGTTTTTTGCTCTTACGATATTGCTTTTTCGAATACCTTCGTCCCAAGTATCTTCAGAATGCGCTTTCTCAAAACTATGATTAGAAATGTCAAGTGTTTTCCACTTACCATTTTTCATTTTTAGTTTAACTTCAAAATTATCATAAAAATAGTCTCCATTTCCTTGACAGAAAGCGCCAAAATAAAGATTGCTCGCACCCTTATCTACTTTTCCTGAAATTTCAAATTTTTTCCAGTCTTTAGAAACAACTTTACTTTTATCATAAGCGTCATTTCTAAAGAATCCATAAGTTTTATCTTTCTTATCTATTCTCACCCATAATGCAGATTTTCCTTTTGTACCATCATCTGTTTTTCTTAGATATGCTGATACTTTAAATTCAGCTTCTTCATACATAGAAACATCTATAGATTGAGAATAAGCTGTCCAGTCTTTATTGATTGTTTTCGTTTGAGCAAATGCTGAAAAAACAAATAGACAAAGGAGTAATGGTAAATTATTTTTCATAGATTTTTAATGGTTGGTTATTTTATTAAAACTAGAATGTTTTAACGGGGGATAAATATAAACCAAACTTTAAATTTTGGCTCGGTTTAACCAAATAAAATATTTCCTTTCAACTCACTTTTGTAGATTGAATAATATCAAAATTGATAAGTCGATAGTATAAGGAAAAGTATTGTTTTAAGCTAAAAATCTATGTTTTTTGATTTAGAAAATTCAACTATTTCACATATAAATCTCCGTTGGTTCTAAAATATAAAATCGTTTCTCCATTTGAGGAATTGGAAATTGTATGAGTAGCTTTATCTTTGGAACCAAAATAACTTCCCGTATCTAATATTTTCTTCTCTTTGTTTTGAGGCATTGTATAGTTTAAATTTCCCTGAACAACAACGGC
Source organism: Tenacibaculum sp. 190524A05c (assembly GCF_964036595.1). NCBI lineage: Bacteria > Pseudomonadati > Bacteroidota > Flavobacteriia > Flavobacteriales > Flavobacteriaceae > Tenacibaculum > Tenacibaculum platacis. The sequence goes on from NZ_OZ038523.1 coordinate 3,622,610, forward strand.
ATGAACAACAGTTCCAGTAGTTTTAATTTCGCCTTTAAATTTTTTAGGAAGTTTTACAAATAGACTTTTAAAACCATTTTTATTTACTGTATTTAATAGAAAACTAATTTCAGCAGTATTGTTTTTATCAATCCAATTTGTTTTGGTGTTATTTAGCCAAACAATATTTGAAACATCTATATTTATTGGTCTTTCTCCATTGTCGTGAGCTTCACTTATGGGTTTTACTAAATACGGGCCTTCATTTATTTCAACTAAAGCAATATTTTCATCTCCTTTAGCGGAAGTAATATGAGATTCGCCAGCGGGTTGTGTCCAAAAAGAACCAGGTTTCATCCACATGTTTTCAGCTTTTGGATCGTCGTTATGTACTAAACCTTTTATGACTACTGCTCTATAGGTAACATTATGAATGTGAGGAGGAGATGAGAATCCATCAACGAATTTTGCTAAAAACCCAGTTCCTACATTTCCTTTTCGATCTCCCCAAATTGTTCCAGCTTGCGGGCTTTTGTCTCCTCTAGCAGGGTTCAATTTTTCCCAGACAATATCTGAACTTAAAAGAACTTTGTTGGTCGGGTTTATAATTTCTTGATCCTTTTTTGATTTATCAAGTTCTTTTGTAGTACAGGAAACAAATAATCCAATAACCGTTAGCGTATATATAAATGTTGATTTCATCTTAAAAGTAATTTACTCATACAAATCTAGTTGGGGAGAAGGTTAATAACAATACCTATCAAAAATGATAGTAGGGAATTTAACGAAATTTTAAACCTATTTATTGATGTTTTGGTAGTTGTAAATTATTCCTTCTAGTAATCTACGCCTTTATTCTAATAAAACCATGTTTAGTTCCATTTTACTGAATAACAAAGCTTTAATTTCTGAATTTTATGTTGTAATCAAAACAAATAAATTAATTAAGTAGCTACTATAATGTTTTGAAAACAATGGCCGTATCCGAAAAGCCAGTAATAAATAGAGTAGGACCATTAAAATAAAATATCATGTCAAATAATTTAACAGCCATTGGTTTTGTAGGCGAATGGAAAGACTTAAACGGAACATTAATTACAGTAGTGCCAACTTCTTTTAAAGGGAATGAAGGGTATTACGAAGTGAAATATTCGAATGGAAGAGGTCCTTTTATTGGATCTTCTTTTACACAAATTTATCCTCCTGTATTGGATGTAGACTTTACTGATGACGGAGGAGATAAATCAGGTCAACTTTCTGAGAACGGAGAGTTGATAAAGTGGAACAACGGAACTGAGTGGAGAAAGCTATAGTTTTGTAGCTCTAATTGGTATATCAATTTTTATTGTTTAATGGGATTGGCATAGTTATAATGATTGATATACTTTTTTAGTTAGATAAAAAAAACAGCGATTTTATATCGCTGTTTTTATGTGATTTAAATAAGGTCAACTACTTTTTTGGCTCTTTCAATTTCTTCCATCCAAATTTCAATATTATTAACAATAAAAATCAATTCGGTTCCATTTTCAAGAGTAAATGCTAATGTGTTGTTTAATATGTTTAGAGATGTAATACTTTGAAAAACATTCACCTCACTCAATTCAATATATTCTATCTTTTTATTAAAGTTGAATTTATGAGGTAAGAAAATCAATCTTTCAGAAGTTAGAAATAATTTTCCTCCTATTGAAACTCCACTTCTAAACAAGTTTGCTTCACCAGCATAGATTTCAGATTCTGTAGTTTTATATTCTGGTTGTAAATCTCCAGTTAATAGTTCAATTAGTAATTTCATAAACAGTTATTTTATTATGTAAGTATTGTCGACAATTTTTTATTATCAGTAGTCGAATTTCACAAAATGTTACATTCAGAATTAAAAAATGTAATGAATGTATTACTTAATCTGTTCTATTTTAGTTTTATAAATATTGATGTTGTCATCATCATTTTTAATAGCTAAATGAAGTGCTTTTTGATAATGATTTTTAGCTTTTTCTTTATTTCCTGTACTAAAAAAAGCATCGCCCAAACTGGCTTGAAGTATAGCGGAATCAGGAAACTTTTCTTGTCCGTGATTTAGGATTTCGATTGCTTGATTTGGATGATTATGTTTTAAATAAAACTGAGCATACCTATTAAACCATAAATCTCTTGTTTTGGTTTTATAGTAATCTTTAAATTCGTTCATAAAAAGCGTAAAAGACTCGAAATTATTCTCTTTCATTGCTTGTAATAAAAGAAAATGTTTGGTGCTTTTATGGATAGCTTTTGAGATATCATATTTCCTTCCTCGTTCAACAAAGTGTTTTTTTAATTGATCAATTCCACCAAAGTCTTCAAACTCTTTTAAAGATTTAAATCGTAAGTACACATAATCGTTAAAATATAAATTTAATCCTTTGTGGATTGTTAAAGTTGGAGTAGAATGATGATTTTCATCTTCGTATAATTCATATTTCCATTTCAGTTTTGATGAATTGTTATCACGAAGAATTTTTTGCAGTTTTTCAATAGAAGAAAGAGCCCAATTTTCATTAAAACCTAAAGTAACGTATATAAGTTCTGTTGGATTTTTGTTTAGTGATAGTTTGTTTGATAACTTTTGAAGTCTTTCATCAGTTAAATGAGTTGGACTAGATATAAAATAAGCGGAAAAGAGATTATGAGTACTCGTTAGAATTTCAATAGCTAATCCTCCAGCCATTTCCCAGCCAAACAGATATCTTTTTGAGGAGGTTCTATAATTGTTTTCTAAGTACGGAACGAGTTCAGAATTCAAAAACTGAATGAATTTTTTAGAGTCGCTTGAAAATAGTTTTCTTCTTTGGCGATTATTGGTTTTTATACCTACAACAATAAAATCTGGAGTTTTGTCTTGCCATTTTAACGTATGTTGATAAAGTACTCCATTTAGAAAATATCTTTGTCCATCAATAATATAAAGAACTGGGTAATTAGTTTTTACGCTCTTATAATTCTCAGGAATATAAATTGTAACTTCTCTTTTTTCTTTAAGAATTTTTGAATTTATCCAATGGTTTTTACCAATGGAATTAGGTTTACTTTCCTGCGCATTACTTGAAAAATACAGGAAGGTTAAGAAGAATAAAAGTACTCTAATCATAGTTCAGCTATTGATGTTTTAAATATAGCTAAACTTTAATATTACTAATTAGTTATAACCAGTTTAGAAGTGTTAAATAACTTCTTTTTAACTTTTGTTATAACAATTGTAATTGATTTTTTATTACAAAATATTTACTCTGGGTCTGATATCTTTTTATAACGATCAAAAGCTCCTTCAAATCCGAAATATCGTAGAATTTCAGCGGAATCTCCATCATCATTATAATGAAAGTCCATCATTGCACCAGCGCAATCAAAATCCGCTTTGATTATAGAATCTGTTGTAAAAGTATATGTTCCGCCACAGGGAAATTCATCAGTAGAAAAAGTAGCGTCTTCTAAAAATGTTAGAGTTGGTCCATTTTCAATGACAGTAAAAGTAGAAGGGACTCCATTATAAACTTCGGTTTTTTTCCAGACACCATAAAGGTTATTTAGATCGAATCCTGGTTCTTCTTCTTTAATTGTTGATTGTTCTTTGGTGCACGAGATAAGAGTAAAGGTAAATACGCCTAGCAATAAAATTATTCTTTTCATAGTTCATAAGTTTGAAGATATAAAGTTACAGTATTTATTTCTTTTTGTGAACTATATGGGCTTATCTCATTTTGTAAAAGGGTTTCAACTTAAAAAAAATCACCCTTTTTTTAATTCGTATTTAACAATAAAATAAAGAACAGAAAAAGAAATTAAAAATATTGCCAAATAGTAAAAGCCAAGAAGAGAGGTTTCTGAATCTGATTCTCCAATTAAAAAAGGAAACATAAGTAATGACAACATTCCTAAGATTCCAAACACAACTAATGAGATAATTTTCGCTCCGAGATAAACTTTTTTCATAATAATTGTAGTTAAGTTTTATTGTAGAATATCTAGATTTCATAGTGTCATATTCTACACTATAAATTTACTGAATTTGTAGCTTTTTTCTAAATAGATTGAATGTAAATAGATCAAATAATATATGAACAGTTGATTTTAATATATGAATGAAATGTAATATCAAAAGAATTAGATATTTAATCTAATATAGATTTTATCATCAATAAAATTTCTTGATTTATTTTATCGGCATTTTCTTTTTGGGTAATTATTTCTCCATGGTTTCCATTAAGAATAAACTGTTTACCATTTGATGAAAGTTCTTTCATTTCCCTTTGCATTTCCATCCATATTTGAATTTGTTGCTCAGGATCAATTCCTTGTTTGCGATATTTTTCTTTTTGAGTTTCCCTGTACTGTTCAGTAGCAGTAAATACCAAAATAGGTAGAGAGTCTAGTTGACTAGAACGCCCAGCCCGATGTAAAATATCCTTATTGATATCATTTTCCTTTAAATATCTTCGGTATACTTGTCCAGAATGCGACGTTAGTTTACGAGATCGAATATGACACTCTTTTGGCAATCCATCATTTCTAAAACTAGAATTATTTATTGTATTCAATAGTCCTATAATTCCTAAATCTGCAAGAACAGTTCCCACTTTTATTAATCCCAATTGACTTTTCGGAACTAGTTCTTTTTGAGCCAATCGTTTCCATTGTTCTGGATGACTAGAGTCTAAGAAAACCATTCCCAGAACTTCATCAGGATATACATCTCTAAAAATTCTATTATAAGGTCCACCCATTGAATGACCAACTAAAATATATGGAGGTTTTTCGTTGATTTTATCGAGCAAATCATGTAATTGTTTAGCATAAAACTCTGGATGTATGCTATCCTTAGTAGACTCGCTAAACCATTTTCCTTCTCTATCATAAAGAATAACTCTAAATTTTTTATTTAAACCTTTTGAAACCCAGTGAAACATATCTGTAGAGCTATTTGCACCAGCTTCCAAAATAATTGTAGGGTAATTGTTTCTTTCTCCTTCTACTCGAACATGTAGTTTGGTCCCATTGATATCAACTAGCTTTCCTGGTGGTATTGGTTTTGAGTCAAATATTCTAAAACATAATCCTGCTAATAATACAAGAATTAATAACCCTGTCATTATTTTACCTATCCACTTTAGTATTGTTAGAATTAACTTCATGTTTTAAATTCTTTGGATTAAATTTTTAGCAATTTTACGACCACTTATTAGATAATAAAAAAGAATACTTAATTCTATTAGATTTGAATTAATTGAGTTTGATTTCTTTTGTTAGTTTTTCAAACTCCTTTAAGGTTGTTTCATAATCATTTTTAGCAATTGCATTAATTAAAATAGCGCGACTCCCTTTTACTAGTCCAATAGCTTTAATATAAACTTTTTTACTATTTAGTATTCCTATTATTAAGGTTTCATAACATTTAGCCCCATTTAAGGTATTTCTTTTTGAAACCATTTTTTCTGATATAATTAGTCCTTTACTTTTTAAAGAACTTAAACTGTTATTAACAATAAGTTCTGGATCCATCCTCGCTGGGTCATGCGGTAATTGGGTAATAGTGTAGAAAGAATCTCCTAAATGAGTTTCTTTTTTCATGCCATTTTTGGTGTATAAATATACATTCGAAGTAGCTCTAGAAAACTTATAAGCACTTTTTGATTCATCAATTTTAAAAAAAGCAATTTCAAAAGGATCTACTTTTCGGTTTTTATCATATGTAATATTGAAAAAAGAATTCTTTATTTCTGTTAGTTTATTTTTTTCGAAACTAGATAATATGGCCATTGCCATAACAGAGAAATCACTGTCTCCAAAAACGATTTGTAAACTAATTTGATTTTGATTTACTTTTAAAAGCGCCATTTTTGCGGGATAATTATCAACTTTTAAATCTTTAAATTCCATAACTGTAATTCCATTTCTTTCGAAATTTTCTCTAGTAAAATCCTTGGCATTAGAATAAAAACTCCCTCCGAATAGATCATAAAATTGAATAATTGAATTTTCATCTTTAAAACCGATAAAATCTTTAGATGGTTTGTAGTTTTTAGGAGGAGATATGTAAATATGTGTTCCAGGGACAAGTTTGTTAGGGTTTTGGTTATTAGTAGTTTGCGCGAATGTGAAAGCCCCTATTACTAATAAAACACACAACAATTTAATTTTCATGTTCTTTAAAATTTTAAAACTTCGAAATTAATATTTTTACTTAGTTTTAGTAAATAATGTTTACCTGAAATTTATTTAATAAGGTCTAGGTATAAATAATATTTAGTAGGATTATTCTTTTGATTAAGAAATTATCCAGTTTGATGTTTTCTCTGGTTAAAATAATCGAAAGAGTACTAGGATGTCTTAAATCACCTGTGTTTTCTATGAATTCTATATATTTCTTAAGAAATTGTGATTTTATTTTTACTCCTTTAAGTGCTTTTAGGTATTTGCCCGTTAAGTTAGCTTGCAAACTATTCTTAGCGAATAAAAGTGTTTCATTAAGACTCTTTTTATTGTCATTAAAGTAAAACTCGGCATGAGTATTTATAATTCTTCCATTTGGATTTAGGCATTTGTAGCTTGCAATTATTGCTTTTCCTTTATTTTTTTTTACACCATGTCTAGAATTACCTAGAAAAACCGTGTCCGTAAGACAATATATTTGTCTTTTTAGGACACTATTATCAAAAGTGTTTTTCATTTTCGTAGAAAGCAACTCTTTTGGTAATAATTTTTCTTCTGAAACTTCAGTAATTAATTTGTAATAAGCATCTTGTAAAGAAACGCTAGGGTATCTTTTCTTTAGTATATTTTCTTCAAAGTCTTGGAGTAAAAAGTTTAATGTTTTTACATTTTGTTTTCCTAAAATTTCTTCAAATTCTTTTTGTTGAGAATGTATTGTGAGTGCACAAAATAGAAGTACAATACAAAGTTTAATTTTTCTCATAGCATTTTTTTAATATCCTATCTAGTCCTTTGTCTAAATAGAATTGTCTGTTGATAAATTAAAAATAATTTTTTTCGAATGTATTATTTAATTTCTAATTTTTGAATTAAATCAACATTATATAGTTCAATTTCAGTTAAAAATTTTGTTACATTGATATGCTCAGAACGATACCAATCTTGTTTTTTAAAATACTTTTCCATAGCGCCACCTTTTTTAAAAGTAAATCCATATCGAGCAAAAATTTCATTTCTCATGAGTTTTAGATCTTGGGGACTCATATCTTTCAGTTCTTGAAGAGTTAGTTTTCTAATCGAAGCTTTTGTGTATTTTCCATAGTAAATATGCTCGAACTTAAGAGGAGATTTAACTCCAAATTCGAACTCGCTATCTTCAATCCAACCTGTCCAAGGATTCTCAATTTTCAGACCTTTTACATACTTGCCAGAGTCGGATTTGTATTTCATAAACCAACCTGAATGTTGATCGCTGGTTAACTTTCCATTTTTTCCGATAGTAATATTGGTAAGTGTAATATATTTATATTTCCATTGAGGTGCGTTTTCTGCCCAATAGCCCATTTTAACTTGACCTATGATACAATCTTTTGAGAAGAATAATATAAAATCTGATTCACTTTCACTTTCACCAAAATGATAATTTCCCGAATATTCAATTTCAAATTTTGGAATCCATGGAGATAATTTAGAGGAATCAATTTCTTGTCCGCCTATGTATTGTCCTAAAGCGAAATGCGATACGAAAAACATAAAGAATACTATTCTCATAGGGTTAATTTTTTAAATTAAATTATTTTGTTTCAACAAAATCTGGCCATCTTTTCATGTATGTTATAAACTTTTCACCTAAACCTTCTTTTTTCAAATAGTCTTCAGTAACCGGAGTATCTTTAGCTATAAAGTTTTCATCCTGAATTACACGTTCCGGAAAATCATGATGAAGAATTCCTGAGCGCCCGATAGTAACAAAATCTACTCCCGCTTTGATCATGTTTTGAACATCATCTCCGTTTCTAATTTTTCCAGCCACAGTTAATTTTACATTTTTAAAATCAATAGATGTAAAATGACCAAGTAATGATTGATTTTGATGTTCTTTTTCCTCAGGTAGTTTATACACATCCCAAAGTGAAATGTCTAAAAAGTCAATTTTAGATTCCGCAATTAATTGCTCACAAATCTGTTTTACTTCAGAAAGCTCAAGACCAAAACGTTCTGGTGAGAGTCTAACTCCTAATAGAAATTTATTGCCACAAGTAGCTCTTATTCCATCAATAATTTCGAATAAAATTCGTGCTCTGTTTTCTAAACTTCCTCCATATTTATCGGATCTTTTATTAATAGTTGTACTTAAAAACTGAGTGATAATATAGCCATGAGCTCCATGAACTTCAACTCCGTCATAACCGCTTTTTTGAGCTCGTTGTGCAGCAGCAATAAAATCATTTTTCAATTGCTTAATTTCTTCTAAAGAAAGTTCTCTAGCTCCGTACTTTTCGTTTTGAGAAGGACAAAGTGGTGCTTCACCAATTAACTCTTTAGGAGATCTCATTCCAGCGTGATGAATTTGAACAACAGCAAGACTTCCATGAGATTTAATTTCTTGACTTAATCTTTTATGGCCTTCAATGTGTTCATCAGAAAAAATACCTAATTGACCAGGGAATCCTTTTCCAGTGGCTTGCACATGTGAAGCACAAGTCATGACCAATCCAAATTGTCCTTTTGCTCTCATGGTTAACCATCTGAATTCATCATCGGAAAGTTTTCCATCTTCATAACTTTGGGTATTGGTTAATGGAGCTAACATGAATTTGTTTTTCATGGCAAGTCCGCAAGAGAATTCAACAGGAGTTGTTAGTATTGTTTTCATGTAGTTTTGGTAACTATTTTTATTTTTTTAAGTCCGCAATAGCCGCTTTGTACTTTTTTGAACTGTTACTATTTTCTGATACTGCAAAATTATATGCTTTTTCTAAATATTCCTTGGCTTTATTTGTTTGATTGTTTTCTCTAAAGGCTATTCCTAAATAGTAGTTGGCTAAATGTGAAGTAGGGTAGAGTTCAGTCCAATATTGAAAAATTTCAATGGCTTCTTTTGGCTCTTTTCGTGCTAATCTTCGACCAACATTTTTAAGACAACTCATACTATATAATCTATCTGCATTTGGATAAGTTTCAAAACCATATTCATCCGAGAGTTTTTTATAAAAAGCTAGAATGTTTTCTTTGGCAGATCCTTCTTTTTCAATTAGCTCTAGATAATCAATCATCCATTTTTTCTTCGGAAAGATAAATTCAAAAGCGTTTATTAATCCAGGTAAAATAACATCGGTATGACCTTCTCCTTCTATTATTTCCGCTTTTATGTGAATATTTAGATTGTTGAATTTAGAGAGTTTCGAATTAAAATCTTCAATGTTTTTGGTAATGAAAGGTTGAGATTCTGTGTCTTTACCTCCTGAAACTACATATAGATAGTTGTGCTTCAATCTAGATTTTTCATATAATGCTTCAAGATTATCAATAAGTCGTTCATCTTTCTTATAGCCATCTCCGATAATATTTCCCGCGGCAAAACAGATATAAGCTTGAAACAAGTTGGGTTTGTGCAATAAAGTATGTAATCCGATTATTGATGATGGAGAAAAGCCAATTAGAGTTTTAAAACTATTTACACGATATTTTTTCTCTATTAAAGGTAACAGGTCATATTCTAGAAATTGAACAAACTTCTCTTGATTATCGCCATAATTATATTTTCTATTTCGATTATTACTATACAAGTTTGGAGCAAAATAACTTCTATGTTTTTCTCCAGGACTCATTGAAATTACAATAGATTCTGGCATTCGTGAAGTACTACTTATTTGATTTACAATTGCACTGGTAGTGTTGAATAACAAACCTTTATCTAGAATTAAAATGATTGGATATTTCTTTGTTGATTTATGGTAGTCCTTGGGTAAGGCAATATGTAACGTTCTGGTTTCATCAATATGTTTTGAATCTATATCTAAATGCTCAATTTTTGTTTGAGCTCCAAGAGCATTGAAAACTAGAAATAGTACTATTAATATTTTAGGTCTCATTATTTTAGTTGTTGTTATTGTTGAACTCATTTGAAAATGACGTCTGAATTAATCTTCACCTAAGATGAAGGATTTGAAAATGTATTTCCAAGGCATAAAAATGATTGGAATAAGTATCAAAATAAATATTTGCGACCAATCGAGAGCTTCACTATTTGCAAGTGTTCCGTTTTGCCACATCGGATAAGCAACAAATACTAACCATAGCGCTTTATAAAAAATCATAAATATCATAATTGGTAACATTTTAAGCGTATGAAAAATACCAATTCCAGATAGTGTAGTGTAAGCCGCAATTGAGCACCAAGCAACTGCAATTTCTGGATTCCATTCGCCTTTATGAGTTAGAAGTTCTGCCCAAGCATCACTAGAAGCAAAAACAAACATGAGTAAAAAGAAGAGTTTGAGAACGTAAATTTGTATTGGTCTAATACCTTTATGTTCATCAGACGGACGAAACAAATATTTGATAAATTTTAGTAGTTTCATGTGAATTATATGTGTTTGCGCAAAGGTCTATCTTTACAAAAAAGCTACACTTCACATTTGTGAAGAAATCAAATTAAGATAGTTCTTGTCTAATTCTACTTAAACTTCCAGGGTTTAATCCTAAATACGAAGCGATGTAAATCAATGGAACATTCTGTACAATTGAAGGATGCGCTTTCATTAGTTTGATATATCTTTCTTTACCCGACAATGTGGTAAAATCTATAATTCTTTGTTTGCTAGATTCTAAATGGAAATGCAATACTTTTTCGGTATACTCTTGAGAAGTTAAACCAATATGCGATGCTTTATCAACGTTCTTTTTCGTAATACGAAGTAATTCACAATCTGTTATACAGTGTAAATTCTCGTTAGATACAGTTTGATTAATAAAGTGATAATAGGAAGTAAAGAAGCGAGGTCCGCTATTAATATCTGTTGTTACTTCATTACCATTTTCATCATGATGAAAATTACGCATGTGACCTGAAACTATAAAGTTATGGTATTTATGAACAGTTCCTTCTTGTTCAATAATAGTTCCTTTTTTCACAAAAACAGGCTCGAATATTTTTTTACATTCTTCTTGATCCCTTTCTGGAATATCAACAAGATGTCTTACATAATCGAAGAACGATTGAAAAAGAGAATTAACTTGTTGTTCTGATGTTATAGTTTCAAGATTTTTCATTCAAAGCTAAAGTTGAATTTAAATTGGATTACTCCGTCAAACTAATTTTATTCGTCTAGTAGTCTTCTATGATAATTTACTTGTCCTAAATGATAGGTAAGGTGTTTGATTAAATGCACCATAAAAAACTCGATTGATTCCGGTTTAGAGAACTTTAAAATAGGATACTCCTTTTTAAGGTCTGCTTCAGAAAGAGGACTAAGTGAACTTTTTATCATCTCCTTGGTTTCCTCAATACTTTTTATCAAGGTGTTTCGAGATACATTTTGCTGAGAAAATTCTAATTCTCTATTTCTTACATAACCTGTTTTACCAACTTCTTTGCCCACAAAAGTGTGTAAGTTTCCAACTAAGTGTAGACTTAAATTTCCTGCTGAATTGGTGATGTTTTTTTCTAATTTCCAGATATTTTCTTCGTTGATATACAATTCTAATTCAGAAATTAGAGCGTTTAATTCATTTTCAAAAAATGTTATTAATTCTGATGCAGTCATGAGTAAGGTTTATCAATGTATTAAGATACTCTTTTTAAAATAGAGTAAACTGACTTCGAAATTGGCGAATTTTTAAAAGACAAGTTGGATTTAACTTTATAAATATTTGTTAATTAAAGTTAAATTAGATTTTTAGCATAGAAAGTCTTGGTAAGGTTAAATCTTGCTCTTGACAAAATCGATTAACTTAGAAAAATTTTCTTTCCCAATTTCGTTTTCACCAATCGCCATAATATTTGCTTCCTCTTGATTTAAGACTAAAAGTAAATTTGAATCGATTATTTTAAACTTTTTGAAATCTTTCCAGTCCGTCTCTGTTTTTGTGTCATTATAGATGTAAATAATAGTATCGTCATTAAATTCGAAAATACCTGTTGTTGAATCAAATTCGCCTTCGTTAATTTGTTGTCTCACATTTTCGAAGCTTTCGTTTTTAAGTTTATAATACAATTGAAACCTTAAATATGCTTTTATAATGAAAACGAAACCTAATACAATGAAGACGTTTCCTAAATAGGACTTATCCATTAAAATTAGAATTCCAATTAATGTAGAAATTAAACCTACTAATAGTGTTTCTCTACCTTCTTTAAAGTATTTTTTATAAGCTAAAGGTAGGATTAACTTTACTTGATGTAAGTAAATGTCTCGGTTAAATGGAATTGTAAATCTCAATTGAATAGGTTTCACGTAGCATTATTTTTTTAAGTAGAAATTTATTTATGAATATAATCTAAATCTAAGATTATTAATAAATAATGTTTAGCTAAGGTTATTTTAATTAGTAGTTAATAACTTGGTAATGAATTTGTCATATTCGGGAAATTCAATGTTTTCGTTTTGAATTATGAATTGATCAATTTTTATCATTTTTTCAGCATTCAGAGATTGTCCTAAAAGCTCAAATGTTCCTATGATAGCTGATGCAAGTATGTGCGAAGGAACCGTGTCTACAGGAAATATTTTTATATCGATTAGACTAATTTCAAAACATTGATCGGTTGTATTAATGGTTTTGAGTATATGATCAATTGCATCCATAATATAGCTTTTTATGGATTTCATATATGTTGTTTCTTCAAAATTAGAATTATGAGATGTCCAATCTTTCCATACACATTTATCTATCACTTTAGAAATTTTAGTACCACTGGTAAATTCTAATTCAACTCCACCAAAACGCCCTCTACCATTTAATTGTTTTTTATAGAGATATTCTTTTTTCATATAGCTTGTAAAGATTTGGGATTAAAAGATAACAAGACAATTTAGATTACTCATTTGTTTCTAGTTTTCTTTCCAGAACATACTTTTTAACTCAAATTTTTCTTCTGATGTATTCAGCTCAAACTCCAAAACATTTCCTTTAAAACAATTTTGGTGTTCATCTTTCTCCAATCCCCAAGAAGTAAATGTGACAATATTTTTATCCGTAAAATCATAGTCAAAAGTAAAATAGTTGTCTTCAAGTTCTAATACACACTGCTCTGATTGATTTTTAATAAGGTTTTTAATTCCTTTTCCAAAGAGTTGGTTAAACTCAATTTTTTCGAAAGAATTTTCAGTGAATAAGAAAGAATTGATATCCTTTCCGTCACCGACAATATCATTGGTAATTATTAACGTTTTAGCCGATGTAAGTTGATATATTGATAATGTCCAGAAACCATCTACAACTTGAATTCCTAAGGTGTTTGGTTTGATATATGTAATGTTATTAAACATTTTGGTTGAATCAACTAGAAAATTATTTTTTTCGATAAAGTCAACTGTTTTAATTCTATTTTCTTGAGTCCATTCCCAACTGGTCATGGTTTGTTTAGGTAAAAGTTTTAAGATGTCGAGTATTTTTTGATGCTTTAAATAGTCTATAGAAATAGTATCCGCGTGCTTTTTATTTTCTTTTTTAATTCGCGTTATCGTATTTGGAGGAATAAACTCCCATTCTTTAGTTTCATCTCCAATTATGAATTTATGTTCATACTCTTGAATAATATTTCTTTTGTCTTCTGATTTGTAATGAAATGTTTTTGAGTCCGCTTCGTCAAAAATTTCATTATGCTTATAAACATGTTTTTTATCTGTTGCAAAAAAGAAAAATTCGGGTCCATCAATCACTTTAAAGGATTCTCCATCGGCATTAGGAATTAGTTCTCCCCTGAAGTACACATTTTTTCCATCTGAGGCATATTCTTTATTGAGGTATTTAAATTTTCTAGAATTTGCTTGATCCAATTTAATTTTGCTGAAATAACAAACTCCACAATCTTTATAATCTAAACAGGTTATGTCAATTGGGTAATATACGTTGTTTTTGTCTTTAGCATATTTAGTTCCGGGCAGAACCTTAAAAGATGCAATATCAATTCCTTTTAAAGGTTTAATGTTACAAGCTATTTCTCCTCCGAAAATTGAATCTCCAATTCTAGTATAACCATCAATACTTGCGTTTTTTTGAAGAGCAATCCATTTTATTTCATTTTTAGAATAAGCTATAGTTCTATCTACTATGTTAGTTCGTTCAAAATTCGATTTTGGATTTTTGCATGAAATCAAAAAAGTAGATAGAATCAAAGAGGTAACTAGTTTTTTCATTTACTTTTAATTATTGCTTTTACTTTAAACTGTTTTTGACCTTTGTCGGGCAATAACTCTTGTAAATTCTGGTTAAAAATACTCTTTAAAAATTCCCAATCACTTACGTTCAAACTACCATTGCCGTTTTTGTCAAGATTATCTATTAAACTAATATTGCCTATTCGGTTAAAGTTCTCTCTGAATGTCATAAAATCTTTCCTCCATATAATAAGTCCGTAAGATCCTAATTGATAAGGCTTAATTTCAGGATGTTCATTCCACATTTTATCAGTCTCTTTTTCTGAGTATTTGAAAAAGTTAGCTTTAATGTTTCCAATACCAAAGAACATATGTTCTATTACTTCGTCAATTGAGGGCAGGTTAGTTTGTTCTATATTTGTAGCTGCAAATGTGAAATTTTGAAGACTTTTATTTTTGTATACACTTGTACAGATAATAACCTTATATTTTCCATCATCAGTAAGAAATGCCAAAACATCTCCCTGGTTTATATCTTTAATTTTATTCAATTTCTTTTTCTTAATCCGTTATTTTATTTTTCTCCTTTTTTTAATTTCAAATAATTAGAAACATTGACCACAGCAACAATTAACCAGACGACTCTAACAATCCAGATATTAATAGATATACCAAATAAAGTATGTGGTTCAGTTTCTCCTAAATACCCAAGAAATACCAATGCCGCGGCAATTCCTAGAAAAAGATTAAGGTTTTTAGTGTTCATATAATTTTTTTAAAGTGATAATGTAATATTCCGAGTTTTAATGCTTAACTAAGGTAATAAAAAAGTGCAAAACATATTTGTTCTGCACTTGATAAGCCATCGACTAAAACTCTAACTTTTTAAGTACTTATTGCATTTTTGTACTTATGGCTATTCTATTCCAAGCGTTTATTGTTGTTGCCGTCATAATAATTGCGATAATGGTTTTATCGTCAAATACTTCTTGAGCATGTTGATAGGTTTTATCCGATAATCCATTTTGGTTAATTAACGTGATTTCTTCTGTAATTTTAAGAAGAACCTCTTCGTCTTTAGAAAATAGAGATGATTCTTTCCAAGCATTTAGCATATGCAAACGTTGATGTGTTTCACCTGCTTTTAGTGCTTCTTCGGTATGCATATTAATACAATAGGCGCAGCCATTAAGTTGCGAGGCTCTCATTTTAATTAGAGAAATCTGTTTTTTGTTAAGCGGTGAATCTGTAAGAAACTGTTCTAAAGCAAACATTCCTTCAAATGCTTTAGGTTCTGATTGATAAATATTAACTCTTTGTCCCATTTTTTACTATGAATTTTAATTTGAACAAAGATCAAAACAGAAAAAGCGAATCTTCTTAAGCCAGTTTAAGAAAAGTGTTTTGCTCTAATTTCACTGACATATTCAGGCGTTAATCCAAGAAAGGATGCAATTAGATATTGAGGAACTCGTTGAGCAAAATCAGGATGATGTTCGATAAAATGAAAATAGCGTTCTGCTTTAGAAGCTTCATAAACATATTTAATTCGATATAAAGAGGCTCCGTAAGCAATTTGATAAATAATCCTAAAATAACGCTCCAGCTTGGGAAACTGAGTCAATAATTTTTCTTGATTTTCTTTTGAAATAGATAGGACTTTAGAATTTTCTACCGTTTGAATATAGAATGAACTTTCTTTATTTCTATAGAAACTAAGCACATCATTAATCCACCAATTTTCAATAGCAAATTGAACAGATTGATTTTCTCCCTTATCATTTATAAAATACATATTCAAACAACCGTTAATGACAAAAAAGTTATGTTTAGCAACATTTTTAATCGCATCTAAATTCTTTTTCTTTTTAAGGTCAACATATTCAAAATACTTTTCAACTTCCTGAAATTCTTGTTCAGTTATGGAAATGTATAATCGTAAATGGTTGAATAATTCTTTCACGATGTTGATTGTTTTGTGTGTTGTTTAAAGGTGAGTTTTTCTATTAACGAAATAAATAGTTGGTCCTTATCTTTATTAACCGCTTTTACAGCATTAAATTACATCTTTTACTTGATTTTCTATATCATTGATGCCATCGAATTTTTTAAATTCTAATTTTTTATCAATGTTTTTTAATTCATTTGATAAGTCAAGAATTAGCTCATAAGGATCGGCTTCAAAACCAAATAAATTTTGGTCAAATTGAGTTCCTACAAGAAGTCCGTCATTTCCCATTCCAACACACCAATTTTCCATAAAGTCTGATAAGGATATTTCTGTAAGTTTATATTCTGACCAACCATCCTTGATACATGATTTTGCTAATGCCTTTTCAGCCCAAAAACAAATAATACCTACAGGTTCTCCATCCTCATCTTCATAATGAACTGATGCAGAGCTTGCGAATCCTTCATGATTTTTAAGTCCCCATACAATTTCAGAATTACAGACTGATTTTATAAACCTTTCATGTCTTTTTTCAATTAAAATTGAATCTTGAATCATTCTTATGTTGAATTAAGTTTATTCTAAGTAGACATTAATTATTAAAATCTACAGTTTGACTTTTAGTTGCTCCTGCGTTTATAAGTAGAGTTTCGGTTACAGTAGTTGAAACGCCATTAATTTTACGAATAACATCAAATTTAACAGGTACATTTGCTGGTATTTCTATTGTTTTTATTTGACTAGGTTGATTTCCCCAACCTATTGCAGTTGAATTGAATGATTGTTTAAATCCATCCGGGACTTCGGTAGAAAAATCAGTAGAAAAATAATCGCCAGGATTTTTATCGTCTAAATTTAAAACTGTAAGATTTAAAAATGCTTTTTTAGGAATATTTAAATAGATGTTCTTAGATGTATTTCGTTCTAATTCTAGAAGTTCTATTCGGTTATGGAATCCCGGGATATACGTGTTTTCGTCTATTTCATATTCCAAGTGGTAGTATCCTTCGTTAATTTCATCATCACGTATAAAAAAACTTAAATCGAAGTTTCCTTGAGAATCCGTTTCAGTTATTGCTTTAGTTCTAATAGTACCGCCACCTATAAATGATGTAAATAGTTTCCATTTTACGGTAAGCTTCACGTTAGGTATAGGAACCGTTGCATTATCTGTCATTATTCTTCCTACAATTTCAGTGCAATCACTTTGGCAGTTTTGACTTATTAGATCATTTTCTTTTTTAGAACAGCTGATAAAAAGAAGGATTCCAATGCATGCAATTAAACTTAATTTTGATGTTTTCATTTTTCCTAGTTTATTGGTTTATATTCTAGACTTTAAAATGTTATAATGGTTGCGTTGTAATTCGTTAAAATTGAGGTTTATTCCTGTAACTCGATTATTTGTTGTTTCGCAAATTGCTTTGCTTCCTCATTTCCAAATTCTGCAGTTTTTTTATAGTATTCTATAGCCTTTTTGTTATCACCTTTAAGCTTGTAAGCTTGGGCAATATTACCTAAAACGATATAATCTTTTGGACGTATTTTTTCAGCTTTTAAAAGAGGTTTAATAGCTTTATCGTATTCTCCTGTTATTAGATAAGTCACTGAAAGATTAGATAGGTTTTCAACATGATTTGGATGATGTTCAAGAACTTTTAAAGCAATTTCTCTCATGTATTTAATCAAACTATCTTTTCCCGTGTTATACAATTGGAATTGATAATTTTGAATACTTAATAGAAAATCGGTTTCATTTCCATCATATTTTTCATGATCTGTCCATGTCCAGTTGTTTTTGTTTTTTACTGAATAGTCTATTGTCTTTAGAATTTCAGAGGTGAAAGCATCCCAATTTTCAATTTGTCCGAGTGCATATATTTTTCCAAAACGCATGTCCAATCGGTTTGGATAGAGTTTAATTCCTTCGTCTATTTTGGCAAGACCGTTTTCTACATCAGTTGGATTATAAAATATCTCACTTCCTAAGAATCCTGCATTTTGGTCCAAACTATCTTTTATTACAAGACTTTCACCTAGGGGTTCATCTGTTGTCAAAGCAAGAACTTCTTTACGCGATTTCATGAAATAATAATTGAAATAACTCGTAAAAAGTTCCGCGTCTTTTGGAGTTTTAGATTGCCATTTCTTTAAAGTTTTTAATTGATTTATGGTGTCATTTGTCTCACAGTACTTTTGGAATTCCGATTTATAATCTTGACTAAATCCTAATTGTGAGATTAAAATGATTATTAAAGTTATAAGTGTTTTCCTCATTCTATAAGTCTTAATTTTTTAAAGTTAATTAAAAGATATGTTTCCAAATCTTACCACCATATCCTGAAATAAAACCAGTACCATTATAAAAATCAATATCAAGAGCATACTCGGCATTCCTAAGTTCAAATTTGTTAATCCAAGTTTTACCTCCATCTAAAGTTTCAAATACAATATGTTTACTATAATTAGTATCAGATGAGATTCCTATTCCTTTGTTTTTATCAATGAAGTAAAAATCATGTATTCTTTTATCGCTAGTTTCTTCCCAAACTGAAGAAATACTATTAGAGAAATATAACTTATCATCAAAACCAGAAGTTTTTCTTATATGATAAGCTTCAGAGTCATTAATTAGTTGAACATTATTAACAACTTTGTCAAAATTGGTATAACTGTATGCATTTCCTGTTTTGTACATTAAGACAGGCTCATCACCATTAGGACCACTTTCCCCTGAAGCGATCAATGTATTGTTAAATACACTTAAATGAAAGAATTCGGTATATCCACTTCCTTCGTTACTGTTGGGATAATCATATACCAAATTAAAATTCGAGTTATCTTCTGTATGATATATTTCTCCTTTAGTGGTTAGTAAATATCCGTTTGTAGGAGAAGAAAAGTATATTTGAATGATTGATTTATAGACGAAAATATTCTCAAAAATTTTACTAAAAGTTGCACCACCATCATCTGTATAATATAATATTGAATTTGAATTGTCTCTAATTTCAACCCATCCTAAATTTTCATTTAAAAAAAACATAGAGGAACCAATATAATGTTCGAAGTCTTTTACTAATTCCCATTCATATCCTCCATCTATTGTTTTGTATAATTTTGTGCCAGCAGAGACAAAGGCAGTATTTTCACTTACCATTTTTACACTATTCGCATTGAAAGAGTCGAAGTTAAATCTTAAAGGAAATGTTCCAAAAAGATTTAATGGAGCTGAATGTACAACCGAGTTGTTTTCAAGAAATAGTAATTCAAACAATTCATTGTTTACCGTTGGGACTATAACTTTAATCTCTTGTGGTTTTTTCTCCAAAGGAGGTATAAATGATAAGTTTTGAATCTCATCATTAACAGTTTTAAACTTGAAACTTGAGATTTTATCTAAATTATTCCCTATTACAGTTATGGTGTCTCCTATTCTTACTTTTTCTTGCAATATTTCCGAAATTTCTATTTCGTCAGAAACAATTGGATCGTTGTCTACTGGGGAATTATCTATTGGGTCCTCCATATCTGTGTTAGAACAAGAAACAAGAATCAAAGCGATAATAAAGGTATATGCGTATTTCATAGGTCTGTTTTATTTTTTTGTTTAAAAATTGTTGAGGATATTATTTACTCGAATTAATTTTTTTAGATAAGTTGGTGGTTTTCGGATATTATGATGAATTTATTTAGAACAATAAATATTTGTTCATTTTACATTGTTTTAAATGAATATTATTAATAAGATTAAATTACCGTTGAAGAAATTTAATCGCAATTAATAGTACACCTAATTACCAGTTTTACTTGTGATTCTTTATTCATTTTTAACATTACTTGCAACATTATCGCGTAAGAATAGTGCTAACTTAAATGAACTAATTTCATTTAAACACAAGAGGTCTTTATGTTTACTTACTTTCGTGTCAGTTATTAAACCATTATTATTTTTATACAATTCTGATAACTGGCTATTTTCAATTATTCGATATTCAATTTAAAGAAATAAGTATACTCTTCTTGATTAACATTCGTATTGTAAGCTCTACAGAATATTAATGTATTATCATCCATAAACACCATAGAGGTATTTTCCGTTGGTGGTAATTCAGGATATTCATAAACAATACTCATGTCATTAAAATTGTATAATTTGTTAAAATCAGATAAATAGATATTATTGGGACTACATGCTTTGATATCTGTGTCAAATGTTCTAATCACATTTAAATTTGCATCTAACTGAAAATGTTCCCAAAAAACATTTTGGTTATCATCAGACAAGAGGATAAATGGAGTAGGAAAGGATACACCATTAGGCCAAACAGGATAGTTGGCATCAATATTTATAGAGTTTTGATCTACTAAGAACGTATACATTCGCCCATTACTTGTATTACTTTCACCTGCGTAAATGGTATTATTCGTATTATTTATTTCAATGTCTCCATGACTTAAGGCGTCTGTTGAAGTACTAATAAAATTTCCATTATTTCCATCATAAAGATAAAAGCCCGTACTTCCAGATGTTGGAGGGTCACGATGACAATATAATACGTTATTATTGCCAACCTCGATTTTATGAATTCCCCAACCGTTCGTGTTTGTTACAAAGGTAGTAGCTTCTAAGGTGTCTAAATTCAATTTAGTTATTTTTTCTACTCTCTCTTGACACAGAAATAAATACTGTCCATCGGGAGAGATATCTAAGTCTGCAAACCTATGATCCTCTAATATATGAGAATTTATTTCAAAAGTATTTGATCCATTATCAATGATTAAAATTCCATATTTGTCACTTTCATTACTGTTTGATTGGGGTCTAACTATAGCATAAATTTTTGATCTTATAGGGTCCTTTATCAATTTGTATACATAATAGGGGAATTCTATAAAAATACCTGGATGCATACTCACGATATTACTTCCAATAGGATGCGTATAATTTTCTGTTGTATTTACAACAACTTGATATTCATAGTCTTCAATGAAAGACGAAAATTGAGTGTCTTCAAATTCAATAGTGTTGATATCTTGAATTTCAATTATTGGATCAGAATTTTCTTTGTAAATACTGTATGATACAAAGTCGTTACCTTCATATTTAGTCCAATTAAGTTTTACCGATTTTCCCGTATTTATGGCAGTCAGTTTTATCTGATTCGATAGTAGAATCGAGTCTTTTACCATAAGATTCTCTGAAGGAATTGAAGCTTCTAGAAATATAGTATGATTTCCCTTAGTTAGCGATTTACTAATCTCACTTTCTAAATTATCATTCGGATTGCCTTGAAATAAGATGCCGTCTATACTACTTCTCCAAGTAACCTCAATCTGACTAGCACTTAGTTCAATAGAATTATTATTATAAGTGATATTTATATAACCTGAAAATGTTTTATCATCATAAGGGTTTTCAAAAATTCCATCATACCCTTGATCATGATAAGAATAATCTCTTGTTTGTATAGGCGAACTAATAGTCGCAGTAAAGTTTGAAATATTTTTAACCGGATCATCTCCATTACCATTATCGGGAAGTGGATCATTATTAGAAGTACAACCAGTAATAAAAGTTAAGATTAATGTTAGATAAAATAGTTTTCTCATAATATTGTTTAAATTTTTCATTCTCTAGCTTGATTTTTACCAACGTTTTGTGTTTGGTTATTTGCGATTTTTTGTTTGTAAAGTTAATTAAAAGAAGTGAACTTATTGTTTTGAGAGATTTAGTCTGAAGAAATAAATCTGCAAGCAATTAACTATAAATTCAGTAGTGTATTCGTTTTTTTTATTTTTCCTTCTGCAATTGTTTCATTTATAGATCTAAAAGGATGATTTCCTCCTTTTACCCATTTTTCGTTAATATATTTAACCTTAAAATACCGAATTCTCTCTATTGGGTCAGGAATACTAATATCTAAACAATCTTTTTCATTTGGTGTGTAATCAAAATCAAAACTATTTACCTTTGAGTTTAATAGTGATAAGATATTTTCAACTGTTATATTATTACCTAAATCATTTTTAGGTATAACTATTTTACCTAATAGTAATGAGTTCTTTTGTCCTTTATATTTTGTTAAACTCCATGAATACCCATCTAAGAAATCATTTGTATTGGATTCAGTATTTGTTGTTAAACAGGAGCAAAATATGATGTTTTCTTTTTCTTTACACATAGTATAAGTTTTTCTTAGCTGTGACTTATTGTTTTCTTAATAAATCAGTTGCTTTTCTATATTCAATTAATAATTTTTTACATTCCTTTTCAGAAATACCAAACTTCAGTCCGAAACCACCGGGTGGTGGTGGGCTTAAATCTCCAATCTGAAGAACATAATCAATTATATATTCTCTAATTGTCATATATGTTACCATACAGCCAGATTCATAATTAGTAAAATAATCAGTTTCAGAGATTGCTTTAAGCACTATATTTCTTTCTCTTTCGGATATTGGATTTTTTTTCGGGAAAAAGACACCAGTCCTTTTCTATTATTTTCGGAAAGATAATTAATAAGATTGAATTTCTGTAGAGTTCTAGAATCTTTGGTACAGCCGTAATTAATTATATGTTTTATTGTTATTTCATCATCATGCTTTCTTCATGATTAAAAATAACTCCTTTTAAATTGTCTTTTTCTTTCAAAAAGATATCAGAAGTATAAATAGTATTCAGATAACTGGGGAGTATATCCGAATCTGTTTCAAGAATCCGATAAATTTTAATTCTAATTTTTTCCTCAAAAAAATATCTTTCAAAAGCCTTTGAAAACTCTTGGTAGTTTTTAAATTCACCCTTAGTTGTTTTTATAACTTCTTTACTGTTTCGTGGAGTATATTCATATGTGCTTTCTAGATAATTTGTTAAATAAACCTTGTTACCTAAAATCTGTAATAGGAAATAATCTTTGTTTACTTCTTTAGTCTCAGAGTTCACTATTTCTAGTGGATATAAATAATGGGGTGGTAATTTATACTTTTTAAAGGTTTTTCTTAACCTTTTGCTAATTATTACACCATTAGAGGGACTTGAAGCTCCTAGAGTTATATCATTAGCCCAATGAAGAATGTCAGATTCTAATGGTTTTTCTTTTCTTTTTGACTTTTCAGATTGCTTATTTATTAAATAGAGTCTGATGAGGTCTCCTTCTAAAACGGGAATTTCTAAATCATTATCTAAAGCATTTATAATGTCTAGTTTTTTATTTTCTTGATCACTTAAAACTACTCTCCATTCCCAATATAAATTATCATCTAGCTTTAGTTCGTATACCTTTTTCATTTTTTATGTTTTACAACGGTTATACTTTGTTAGGTTTAGTTTTTATATTCCAACATATTTATTAGATACGAATCTCAGTTTTTTAATTGCGTTGAAAAGACAAAATCCAAAGTCGTGATGGGGAAGATTAACAACTTTTTCATTTTTATCCTTTGTCGTAATCCTAAAATCACCAGAGTATAACCAACTTTTAAAATTCGTTAGATTATCGAATTCAGCTCTTTTATTTTTCCCATTTTTCAGATTGTCAAATTCGAAAGAGTCAATTTCAGTTCCGCCAATTTTAGTTTCCATATTATTTTGTCTTATAAATAGATTTTTGGTGGTCAAAAGAATAAAATCAGATTCATTTAATTCCATTAAGAGAACTTCAATGTCATTATTGTCTAATTTGAATGAATAAGTTTCAAAATCAAATTTATTCGATTCAAAAAAAGTAAATCCATTTTTGTTTTTATAAACCTCAAGAGATCTAACTATTTGAGCTCTTATTTTTTCCTTTTTTTTTTCTCATTTTGGGAAATTAAACCTAACGGTTTCCACTTTAAATATTTACGAGACTGGGTTACTAATTTAGCAAAAGATGTCGTACAAGAGGAAAACCTGTAGGGTTTTCAAAGTAAACACAGAAAAAGCAATTATTTATAGCTATTATTGTAAGATGTAATTATTATGTTTTTACTCTTTTAAATATCTTTTCCAATGTAGGTTTGTATTCAGTATATTTCCAGTAAGAATTATTTTTCAATATAGATTCTAAAAGCAATTTTTCTTTTCTATACTTTTTCTTTTTAGATAAGCACATTGAGTGATATAAGAGAGTTTCTATATACTTATCTATATAATATTCTTTATAACTCTGTTTAGGTTTTCTTTTATCAATAGTCAGTTTAAAATCTTCAAAGTTTAAGTCTGTGAATCTATAATATTCTAATCCTTCATATTTTGGGTATTTTCTAATATATGATAATGCCTTTTTATAGTTAGGAGGTTTGGGTACATTTATATATCCCCAAATCATCATTCCAAAAGTTCTCATACTAGTTAAAAAGAAAATTCCCTTTTCAGTGTCATTTTGAAGATTATAATTTTCTAATTCAAAATTTATTGTTGAAAGATCAAACGGTCTATTTTTATTACCTACCCCAGAAAATATCATTCCATAATAACAAGAGACTAATTCATTATAGTCTGTTTTTTCATTTAATAATGAGTCGACAACTTTCAAATTGTTTTTAGCTTCAGCTTCGTGTAAATTCCAGTTAACTCCTCGAATTATATATAAACTCTTCAGGGTTATAGAGTCAGGTTTGCTTAAATACTTTTCGGTGAGTAAATTGTTGTTGCTTGTAACTATTTCAGAAATTAATTGTTTTGCGTGATTTAGTTTGTTATTTGAAACAGAGTTGATTTTTTTATAGTAACTAGTAGTTGGATCACTTCCAAAATGGAATTTTTTATAAATTTTAGCTAAACTAACTAACTCATTTTTATAAGTTAAATCTTGACTAAATCCTACTTGCGAGATTAAAAAGATTACTAAAGTTATAAGTGTTCTTTGCATTGCTTTTCTTTTAATGAAATTCAAATCCTATTTGAGTTACTTTATCATTCTTGAATCCGAGTACAATCAGAGTATTCTTTTTACCAGCTTTGGGCTTTGAAAAAACAAATCCAGGCATAACTTCCATAAAATCGATATTTTCAATTTTTTCAAGGTTTTTTTGATTTGAATTTTGATCAAACGAAACTCCATTAATTACTAATTCTCCTTTAAAAGTAGATTCAGGAAAAGTTTTATCACCATCCCAGTTGTAGTTAAATCCTAATAAAAGTAATTTGCCATTCATAGTTTGAAGTGTAATACCATTCTCGGCATAATGATAGTTAACTTTTCCTGATGCATATTCTTTATAAACCTTAGGTTCTCCAAGTATTTTTTTTATCTCATCGAATGTTGTGTTTTTATCAATTTTCAAATTGTTTAAAGTTACGTTAGTCTCGCTTTTAAATTCGATTTTCACATCGCTTTGGGCAATTAATACACTTGAGAATAAAATTGATACAGTAATGAATAGATTTTTGATCATGTTTTGGTGTTGATAATTATTGATGATTTGTAATTGATTTTTTGAAGAATAATATTGGAAAGGTTTGTTGTTGATTAATCCCAAAAATGTAAATAGTATTTAGCAAATTTATTTAGTCCTTGCTGAATCTTTTCTTCATTATATTCAAGATTTTCATCGAATTGTAATGTGTAATTTAAAATTTGACTAAAGGAATTAATCATTATATCTAATTCTTTATTCCATTGGATCTTCAATTTTATCTCATCTTGTTCAGAATAAGATTCTTTTTTATCTTCTTCATTCAAAATCCATATAGGTAAAGAGTAGCCATTCTTATTATAGTTTTCTTTGTATAGCTTTAGTTTATTTAAAATGATTTCGGCTAATTCATATTTTGTTTCATACCAAGACCATTCATCTTTTTCTTTCATTTGTTGTTTAATAGCTTATTTTGATTGATTCATTCAGTTTATTATGAATTCTATTTAAAACGAACACTATTCAAAATTAACATTGCTTCTTTAAGGTACTTTTCATAGTCTTCTTTTATCGAAGAATAAGTGTAAAAGTAAAAATCTTCGTTATTTTCGAAATATACTGTATAATGCTTATAATTCATACCATTATGAATCGATTCATAACTATGAACAAGAGTATTACCTAATTTATTTTGTTCTTCTAATATTTCTTCTGAACTAACCTTTTTGTATTTTTTAACTTCTTTTGCGGATTTCATGGAAAACTCCTTGAAATTTGGTTTTTCTTTTAATTTAAATTGAAAAATAGAAACTAAGTTGTTATAGTATTTAGATTCTTTATTTAAAGGGGTATATCCAACATAACCATGATGTTTAACTGGTCTCCAAGTATTGGGCTTAACAATTGTGAAATTTTGAGATTTTATCCAATCTTGAATTTCTCTATTAGTTTTAGTCGACCCACAACTTGATAATGTAATTACTAAGAGTAGTTGTAAGAGTATTTTTTTCATTTTGTTAAATTTTATAAATGGACATATTTACCCAGGATTAATTTCCTTTTTTCAATTCATTCGGATCGAATCAGTACATGAATTTATTCAGTTGTCCATTTGAGCTTTCTAGTTGCACTATATCCATAATTTCTTCAATATAAGTGCAAATCCTTTCGCGATCTTCAGTATCTAATTTATTATAGACGGTAGAAAATTTTGAAAGTCCGATTCCAATTTTCTCCTGATATTTTTTGTCAGTCGGGTTTTCAGACTCTGAAACCATTTTAAAATCCGCCGCAATACTATTAATCTTTTCTGTAAAAAATCGACGTTTTTCAACGTTAGAAATTCCAATATAATAGTTCTCTTTGATAAACTTTTGCTTAGCAATAAATTCAGAAAACTTTTCAGTCATGTTTTTAGATACATTTTGTCCGTAGGCAGATATGGTTAAAAATAGAACCAACAATGCAATAGTTTTTAGCTTTTTCAATTTGTATAATCTAATATGATAATCAATTCAATTTTTCTAGTTGTTCCTCAATGTCATTATGAACTTGCTCTAAGTCCGTTTGATAAATGGTGGTATTTCTGCTTATTGATTTTCTAAATAGTTCAAAGGCTTTTAATCTTAATTCTGAATATTTTAGTAATTCTTTATTTTGTTCTACTAATTCATTGGGTAGATTTTCTATGATGCTTGTTTTCTTAATAATCTTGATGTTCTCTTCCCATTTTGGAATGCTTACAGTTTCCAATTCTTCTAGTAATTCATCATCTGTCTTTATATCTAAATGATCATAAAAAACCAATGACTCTGTTTCATTTTGAGAGAATTTAGAAATACCATTGTTGTATAGTTGTATTTCTTCTCCTTCCGGAGCAAAATAGAACATTCCGAATATACCAACCAACAAAACAATAGCAGAAATAAAACCAATTCCTGTTGCTCTCCAAGCTGAATAAAAATCCTTTCCATTTTCTTTATGTTTTCTCAAAATCTCTCCATGTATTTTTTCAACTATAGCGTATATAATTGCAGTATAAATGATAGGAAAACCTTGACTTGGTATTTTATTAATTATTGAGTCTGGAATTAAAAAGATAATCGTAAAAAGTAGTATGGTAGCAAAAACTCCAATTAGGAATGACTTATTTCCTTTCTCTTGTTTGCCTAGTTTTACATAATTTTCTCGTATTAAATATCCAGCGGCTAATGGTCCACCAAGGAAAGTTGCAATTCCTATTGCGCGTTGAGAGTAAAGTTTTACATCTTTAACTTCGTCTATTTCTTCTAACATTTTTTAATTTTTTTAGGGGTTGTTGATATTCAAAAACTAGCCGTTGAATATTCTTACTTTTTAGATTTAATATATGCTTTAGCATCTTTAAGAGCCAGTTCTAAGTCTTTAATCATTGATTCAAGTTCTTCTACTTTAGGCATTTCATTAGACTGATAATTATTCATCATGTTTTGAGTTATAATCAATTTCAATAAAGAGTGTTGATCACTCAAGTTTGATTTTAAGGAACCAATAGAATTCATTTTAGTTTCATGTTGAGAAACTTTTTTATCATAATCGTCTCTAAAATTTTTCAGTAATGCTATGGCTGATTTTCTTAGAACACTATCAGTTATAGTGTTAGTATAAGTTTCCGCATTTCCGAAATAATCCAAATTGGTATTTCTAAATTTCAAGTAAGCTTTAGTTTTTAACTCAACACTATCGGAAGTAATTTCTGAGATTTTATCATCAATTACTTTTAGTTTTTCATTTTTACTTAAAGCTTCGTTATAAAGTTCTTCAATAATATTACTGCGGTAGCTTTTGAAACTATCAAAATACAATCTGCTTTTTGATTCTGCAAAAACTTCTGGTGTTTGATTAGTTTGATTTGTTTGTCTATCATTATTTTTTTGAGGAGTACATCCTAACACAAATAATACACAAATCAAGATTATTTGAGGTATGCTCTTTTTCATAATATTTGATTTTGATTCCTAAACTGGAAATTGCAATTTGTCAAAAATAATAATTAAAATAAAAACCGCCTAACTTAAAGAGTTGGGCGCTTAAAATCAATATTATATAAGTTGTCTTTTTTGTGAAAGTTTAGTTCTTTAGGAATTTTATCTTGCCTATTGCAAGGGCAAATTTTGATAGTCCGAAATATAATAGTTAATCTTTTCAACTATAGACCTTGTTGTAGAATAGTTTTAGTGTTTTAAGTTATCAAGTTCATATTTAAAAAAAGTTTCAAATTCTTCTTTGATGGCAAGTCTGTGTTGCTTGATTAAATCAAAAATTAAGTCTTTAATTGTTAATACTCTAGTGTCGATTTTTGTTTTTTTATTTAGCTGAAACAAAGAAGGTAAGCTCAATTTGGTTTTTTTATTAACCAGCATAGGAAACTGATTTTTTATTGCATTATAAATTTTAAGTCTATCCGTTTGGTTAAACTTTTGGTCCAAAAATGACTCACTGAATAATTCGTTTTCAAATAGATTATGTATTTCTAGTGAATTTAAGATTCTGGATTTTAAAAATACGTATGCAATATCATTACGTAAAATAACATTATTTTGAATAAGCTCTAATTTTGTTTTGTCTATAGGAAAACTAAAACAGTGTTTTTTTTCTAGTTCTTTAGTGTTTTTTGGATAAGTTCTCATCTTTGATAATCTTCTTAGCACCTTGTTTTAAATGCACTTCAACGTTTAGTGTAAAATGGGTTTTAATGCATTTTACATAGTGTTGTGTAGCGTTTTTTTCAATATTCCTTCTTTAATTATTTCTGTTTTTTCATAAAACGGATTATATGAGTCTGCTTCCCATTTTTCATTTTTAAAAATATAGGATGAGTATTTGTATTCCAATTCATGTTTAACCTTTTTTCCTCTTTTATTAAACAACCAACCTATTTCGAAAATCAAATTATCACCTTCATTTGGTTTATAGTTAAAATCAAAACAATTTTGTCTGTTCAATTCTTTCAGTATGAAACCTTCAGTCAATTCTTGAGTTAAATTTTTAGAAGGCATAATCATTAAACCATCCATTCCGCTCCATTCTTTTCCTATATATCTATTTAATTTCCATTTAATAACTTTTAGAAAATCTTTTTTACCTAAACATTTTATTTCGTCACAGTAGAGTTCCTGAATTTTATCAGTTGTCATATCTGAACAAGTACATAATTCTAATCTTTCTTTTCGGTTACACATTATTGCGCTTTTATTTTCCCTTCTTTTAATTTAGATATTTCAGTTGACCAAGGACTATGGTGGTCTATAATCCATTCACCATTTCTATATATAAACGAAAGATAAGAACTCATAATAACATTTTCATGAATTTTTAAATTATCACCTTCACTCGGAGTATATTCAAAGTCAAAACAGTCTTCACAGTTTAAATTCAAAGCAATCCATTCCGAATTTAATCCATTACCTAAATCATTTACAGGCATCATGTATCGACCCATTTCCGTAATTTCTATTTCTCCATCAAATTTAAAAAGAGTCCAAATGTATTCTAATGGAATTTTAGAGTCATTCGGATTAATCTGCTCGATTAATTTCCCTTTCTTTCTTATAAATTTCCTTGGTTTTCGAAATTTTATACTTTCTTTTTCACAAGAACAAAATTTTATTCCATTTTCGAAATCACACATAATTTTTTTAATGCTACACAACGTTTAATGTAAAATATATTTTTTAGTTTGATTTTTATCTATATGTGAAGTCAAAATAGTCATTTAGTAAACTACTCAATTCATTTTCTTTACCTTCCTCAAAGCCTTCTCTTATTGCGATCTCAATTTCTTTTCCTTTATAGTACATTATTTTATGACCATTATGCTCTAAGTCTAAATATGTCAGGATAGAATCAGAAATTTTAGAGAATTCTAATATCCATTTTTTTACTGAAATGGAAGTTTCCAACATTATACTCATGTCACTAGTAACTGCAGTTAGTTCAATTTCATAAATTTCACCATTTTTCAACTTAGTAATTGTAGAATCAAATCCGCCAATTCTAATTTTCCCGTTTCCTAGATATAAACTTTCAAAATCCTCTTTAAAATCTTTAAGTCGATTAGTATCGTAATTTAATTCCCATCCAGGAATTGAAGCAATAATCTTGGGCTCAATGTCAAATATTAAACTTGTATTAAAATAAATTTTTTCAAACTCCTGAATATCTTCATTTTTATTGATATAATTGGATTGATAATCATTTAATTTTACACCATCTCCATTTATTTCAAACAGTTCATTATTTATTAGAACTGAAAAAGTTTTTTTATCAAATTGATGAGTGTTTTTGTAAAACCACTCTAAGCATTTAGAAATCTTATCTTTTTTAATATATGTCTTTATTGAATAGTCTAAGCCCATTTTTTTATTTGCACATAGCGTATTTAGGTATGATTTTTTAAAGGAAAAGGAGGCGAGTCGTTTTCCGATGTTGCGGAAAGATAATTAATAAGATTGAATTTCCTGTGAGATCCAGAAGCTTTGGGACAGCCGTAATTAATTACACATCTTGTTGTAGCTAGTTTTTTTAAAAATATTATCATTTAATTTTCCATCTGCTACATGATCGAGAAGCATTAATTTTCTTAAACTTTTCCATAAAGAGTTTTTGTATAATCTTTCGTTTTTTAAAGATTCAGGATAAAGAATTTTTGCATCATCGTAAAAGTCAATCCACCATTTTGTTAATTCTATTTTAAATTTTTTCTCAATCAGTGGTTTGAGTATTTCAAATCCGTCAATTTCCCGTGTAATATTTATGAAGTATTTCTTTAAATCGATATCAATAAATCCAAGAAAATAACTATCATCATCTCCATCCATACAGTTTATTCCTACGATAGAGATTACCTTTTCTAAATCTAAAATCCAATATTGGTCTTTATGCGCGGTCCAATACCCATTTTTATATATTCCATTGAACTCACTTTCATAAGTCATCAAGTTATTCTGAATATAAATTTTGTTCATTGCAATGACAGTTAACGTCCTGGTTATGGTTAGTAAGGGAATTAAAAGTAGTGAACTTTTGATTAAGTGCTTAACCAAAACTATTTATTTTTTGTAAGAGATTTTTCTGAAACTCATTTGTAAAACTCAGTTGGTTGAACATAATTAAAATAAAAACCGCCTATTCGTAAAGAATAGGCGGCTAAAAATATCAAAAAAAATTCTCCCGGTTTTCTTTGATGAATTGATCTATTTTTTAATCAATCGTTGTTTCTTAATTGTGTTTTCACCATGTTTTATGGTAAGAATGTAAATTCCAGCAGCCATAGTTTTAGGTGAGATAACTTTATCAACACCAGTATTTAAAGAGAAATGTTCTTCGTAGACTTGTTTCCCGTTTGTGTTAAAAAGCTGCAAATGTAGTGGTTTTTGAAAATATACATCACCAACAGTTACTTTTATTTTATTTGTAAACGGATTCGGATAAACTTCTATATCTGAATTAGCAATTGGAGGATAAGTCACTTTAGCATTTCGTGCAGCTGCTGTACCACAAGCTCCTAAAAAGTTCCATCCACTAGAAGTTCTTTCAAATAAGTTGCCATTATAAGTCACTTTTGTTCCAGTAGAATAACTTACACCACTTTGCCATGCAGAAACTCCATCACAAATATCAGATGGAGGAGTAGAGCCTCCGTTTCCTTCTGTTGTATAAGCAATAATTAATCTAGCCGCTTTGCTTGATCCTCCTTCATAAGAATCAGCAACACGTTTTGCAGAAGTATTTGTTAAACTTGTTCCTCTACCTTTAATGATAAAACTAGCACTATTTCCAGAAGACCAACCAGATTGATTTACTAAACTTTGTACCATGTTTTTTAAACTCGGAGTTCTTTGTGCACTTCCAGTTTGTCCGCTCGACCATCCACTTGGTTGCCAAGTTACTTTCGAAGAAAATGTATCTCTACCTGAAACATTGTTCGAATCTGTAAATACTGGAGAGTTTGTTGAGTTGTGTAGACTTATTTCTAAATCAGCACTATTGCTATGGCTTTCGTCTGCAGTAAACTGAATATAAGCATTTGTAATTGTAGCGTTTTTTGGCAGATTTACATTTCTGAATCGTAATCCAATAGTTTGATAACTCGAGTCGTTATACGAATCGTAAACTAATTCTAAATCGCTACTGTCATCGTAAATTTTACCGTTTTTATCTTCTTCAACGTCATCACTTCCATTAGAAATAGCTACATCAATATTTCCATTTCCAGAATCACCACCACCTGTAGATCCAGATTTGTTGATTGTTACAACACTTCCGTTTGATGGATTCCAAATATCTAAATTAGAAGGAATTTGAAAAACATTATTATTAGAAACTTCACCAACGCTAGAGGCATTGTCAACCTGAATTGTTCTTGTTTCAATTTTGTTTTCATCAACAAATATCCACTTGAATTGATTGAAACGTCCTGAGTTTCTCGTCCAACTTTTATTATCTCCGTTAGAACGTAGAGGAGCCCCCCAGCATCCTTCGCCTACGTATACTGTTCCGTTTGTATTATCTCTAACGAACCCTTCATCGCTTCCAGAACCTGTTGATGGTCTTACCGGCCATGTAGTTTTTACCGTGTGCGCATCACATTCAACAACTAATCGAACTTTATTGTCGTAAAAAGTTTGTGCCCAATTACTGTATTGGCTGTTTCCTTCTGATT
Source organism: Tenacibaculum sp. 190524A05c (assembly GCF_964036595.1). NCBI lineage: Bacteria > Pseudomonadati > Bacteroidota > Flavobacteriia > Flavobacteriales > Flavobacteriaceae > Tenacibaculum > Tenacibaculum platacis. Next base: position 3,655,878 of record NZ_OZ038523.1, read on the forward strand.
TATAAGAAACATGTGGACGCATTGGTTTGTGATATTGTGCAATTTTCCAAGTAGCACCTGAATTAGCACTTAAATCGTTACGTAACCAAGTAGTTTGATTTCCTGAAATAGAAATTTCAGTATTTAAAGTATATGTTCTTACTAAGTTGTTTCCAAAAGTAATAGCGTAATAAACACTTGTAGATGGTGTGTCAAATAAATTGTAAATACTATTGTTACTGTCTTCATGATTTCCGCGAGCGGCAATAATTGGAAACATTCTTCCATCGGAAGCAATGGTTAATTGCCAATCGTTAAACCAATTTTGCCATTGGTTATTTGTGTCGTCATCAGTCATGTCTCCACCGAATAAAACGGCATGAGGCTTTAGTTTTGAAACTAAAAGATTTGCATTTCTACGAGGAGTTCTATTGTTTCTTGAATCTCCACCAGCAATAAAAGATAATCTACTTCTATCACTTGGAGCTGTTTTAAACCATAAGCGACGACTTGTTCCTTCGCTATCTCGGATAACAAAATAATAGGCAGAGTTAGGTTGTAAACCAGTTAATCTTACAAAGTTGTTATTCATTCCTTTGTAAGAAGAAGTTCTACTTGGTGCAACAGAATTTGGATAACTATTATAGTTGGTTCCATAGTCAGTTGTTCCGTAATACACTCTCGCATTACTTCCTGAAATTTGATTCCATCCGATTACAATTGAAGTAGATGGATTTCCTCTTAGTGTTAAACGATATTTATCGTTAGAGGCAGTTGCATTGATACTAACGAATAGTATCAATATCAATAAAAAAAGTTTTTTCATGATTTGCAGGGGTTGGTTAATTAATATGTCGCGAAAATATAAAAGTAGCGAAGGCAAAATAATCAGTTAGAGATTATTAATTGAAAATTAAATCACATAACCATTCGTTTAAAATAAGTTAACGATTTACTTGTTATTAATTAACATGAGTTATAACTGCTACATTATTTTGTTTCAAGTTCTTATATTTAGAAATAGTAGTGTAAGTATTTTTTAAAATCCTATGTCAACTTTTAATTTACTCTATTTTACAGGAGTTATTTTGTTATTCTTTTTCGTATTAATTTTAATTACGGGGAAAAAGTATAGAAGTAAATCAAACTTCTATTTGGCAGGAACATTATTGACTATTTTGCTGCTTAATTTAAAAATTAATGAACAGCTAAATTATTGGTTGTTAATTGAAACTTTAGAGTTTTTTCGATTAGAGTATTTGTTCTCTCCTTTATTGTTTTTGTATGTAACTTTCACTTTGAATGAAGTGTATTCCAAGAGTTTTTTAAAACTCCTCTTAATTCCATTTGTTGTTTTTTCATTATATCATGGAATGGTTTCTATAGCTGATTGGATTCAACTTGAAAATTTTGAATTTGTAATTGAGCTTATTGAACCACTAGAGTTCTACGTTTTTTTGGTATTTAATGTCGTCATCCAATTTGTTCTTTTAAAGAAAATTAAAAAAAGCAGTGCTTCTCAAGACACTAAAAAGTGGCTCATAATTATAGTATTGGGATTGTTTCTTTTATTGATATTTCTTTTAATATCTGAATTTGGTGAAGTATTTCTATCATTGGACTTGTGGGATATTTCGAAATCTTTGATTTCAGTTTTTTCTATTATTATTTCTTATAAAGGTGTACTCGCCTTACAGATTGAAGAAGAAAGACGAAAAATTAAAAAAATAACCCGAGTTAAAATCCAAAAAGAATCGGAATCAACTCAAGAAAACCATAGAATCCATAAAATGAAATTAATAATGGAGTCTGAAGAACTTTTTAAAGATGCAAAATTAACTAGAGAGTCGTTTGCTGAAAAATTAGGGATAAGTTCAAGTAGTGTCACTAGGATATTAAAGGAGCAAGAGCAAATTAGTTTCACAGATTTTGTAAATAGTTATCGGATAGAGCTAGCGAAAAAAATGTTGAAAGATCATCGATTTGAGATTTTTTCTTTGGAAGCAATTGGTAAAGAAGTTGGATTTAAATCTAGAAGTTCTTTCTATGAAACATTTAAAAAACAAGTTGGAGTATCTCCCGGAAAATTCAAGAAAAATTAAAAGATGTCCAGAATTATTTCATTTAGCTTTTTTCAAGACATGATAAGGCTTTAACAGTAGTTTTGTAGGACAATAATTAAATACTTTCGATCGTCATAAAGTAAATTTTAAAAATGACGAATATGAAATTATTTAAGTATGCATTTGGAATCTTATTGATGTTAACAGTTACTGTTTTGTTTAAAGGATGTAGTTCACAATCACTTACACCAACAATGCCTCCTAATCCTAACGAGAATCCTGGGAAGAAAATAATGCCTTTAGGAGCCTCGCGAGTTGCTGGTGCACAACCAGAATATTATAGTTATAGATATGACTTATGGAAGTTACTGGTTGAAGGTGGTTTTCAGTTTGATTTTGTTGGTGTTGTTGAAGATGAGAATTCTTATCCTGATGTTAATGGGAAAAAGTTTGATCCAGATCACGAAGGTAGGGGAGGAATTAACTCTGGTGGAATTTTAAGTGAAATTAAATCTACACTTAATACACTAACTACACCTCCAGATATTGTTCTTTTTAGTTCCCCAGGGGGAAATGATGGTGGATTGGAAAACTTTCAAAGTTCTCTTCAGAATATAAACGCCATTATAGATGAATTCCAAGCAAAGAACTCTAATGTAATAATCTATTTAGAATTACCAGCTCCTACATTAACAAGTGAACAAACACCTGAGTTTTTAACTTTATACAACAAAGCAATAGAGGAATTTAAGAAAATAGCTGAACAACAAACAACATCAAGTTCAAAAGTGTTAACTATAGATATGACAGCGAATGTTGGCTTTAATGATAGTTTTCTTGCTGATGACGTTCATTATAATCAAGAAGGAGCAAAGTTTATTGCGAAACGATATTTTGATACCATAAAAACTATGTTGAATTAAATTTTAAGTTCGAAGCCGATAAGAAGCTTTATTTCACTTTGTTTGAAAAGCAGTTTAGAGTTTATTCTAAACTGTTTTTTTATTGAATCATCTTTTAATTATGTTAACATTACTATTGTTTTCAATTAACATAGAGTTTGTTTTTTTGCTGTTATGAAACGAACTAACCTCCTTAAAGTTTCTGTTTTTTTAATCTTTTTAGGCAGAGCTTGGCAGCATTTGTTTTGGGATGCGCCGTATCGAACTTTTTTTTGGGATGAATCTTTGTTAAAACCAATTGTAGAAAATTGGTTCGGAATGAATTGGACAGATTATGTTACAAGCCCTAGAACAGATACCATAATTCAAACCTTAATTCAGTGCAATGGATTTTTATACCTACTAGCTGCAATTTGCACCTTATTGGTTACAAAGTTCAATAAGAAGTTATTTAAAATTCCTGTATTTGTTGGTGGGATAAGTTTAGTTATACTGTCGGTTTTATTAGCAAAAGAAAAATTCTACCATATCGCGCAATTTTTTGAGCATAGTATTCAATTCGGATTACCATTTGTTTATTTATATACATTTAGCGAAAACAACGAGAAACCAAGACTATATCGAATATTAAAAATATTGATTGCGGTAACTTTTTTCTCACATGGATTATACGCTTTTGGAGCATATCCGGTTCCAGGAAAGTTTGTAGATATGGTGATTAATATTTTTGGTTGTTCAGAAAGTTTTGCGGTTTCATTTTTATATGTAGCGGGAATCTTAGATTTTATTTTAGCTGTTTTGTTATTTATTCCTAAGGTTGATAAATACGCATTAATTTATGCCGTAGTTTGGGGATTGTTAACTGCATTTGCCAGATTAGTTGCTAATTTCTATTGGGAGTTTCCATTACAATCACTGCATCAAAATTTGTATCAAGTAATTTATAGATTGCCACATGGATTAACACCTTTAATTGTATTGGTTGGTGTAAATTTATTTTGGAGAAGGAAAAGTTTTGGGTATCGAAGAAAGTTGGTAGAGACTAGATAAAAACCCACAATTGAAGTCAAAAAAAACCACTGCTCCTGAACAGTGGTTTTAGATTAACCTACATTAACTAACATAAACAATACTACTTAAAGTATATTTATTTATTATGAAATGCGTTTGATACAGCATAGCTATCTTCAAACCAATTCCAAAGAATTACTTTACCATCTTTTACTTTTACTCGTAATGCATAAGTAAATTCACTAGTTTGTTTTCCTGTTTTGGTTAGTTTACCAATCATATTTCCAAAGAATGCAGCCGTATCACCTTTAGATAAAGCATCGTTTGGTTCCCATTTAATAGTTTTAAAGTTTGATCCGAAAGCCGGTAAAAACTTCTCTAAAATCACTTTTTTTCCTTTCCATGGTCCAATCCAAGGCATGCTTTTATCTCCTTCATTATGCCAAACCATATCGTCATGCATTAAACTTACCATTTTGTCCATATCGCCTTTACCCATGGCTCCCATAAAATCCATTGCAACTTTCATTGTTTCATCTGAATTACTAGGGTTTTTAGGTTTTAATTGTTTCATTGCTGTGGCCCAATCTTCAATATGATTTGTATTTAAGAATTTTCCATCTTTCATGGTATGCATATCTATCGTCATAATTTTGAATGACTTTGAACCATCTGTTGGTAAACCCATAAAATCTCCATTTGGTGTACCTGTTGCAATACTTCTTACAACATAAACATCTCCGTCATTAACTATTTGTTGGATGTCCCATTTTAAATCTGGAATAAGTTTCCAGAAAAATTCTAATTGTCCCATTAATTCTTCTGCACTTTTAGATCCAGTAGAACTCGAAGATTGATACCCATCTCCAATAACAGGTGTTAACACAGCAGTTGGTCGTGTTTCAGAATTCACAGTTAATGCCTTATTGTAAAAGGCTTTAATAGCTTCTTTGTTTTTCATGATATCTTTCGGATTTTTTGATTCTGCACTACACCCTGCGAACAATATCATTAAGGATACTGAACTTAAAATTAGAGCTAAGTTTTTCATGATATAATTGATTTGTAATTAGTGTATTACAAAATTAGATAGCTATAAATAATCGATTAGGTAAAAATCAATATTTCTAGGGTAAAAATGAGAAAGTTTATTGTTCTTGTGAAGTTTTAAACTCCTTAGGAGATTGTCCTGTTTTTTTTCTGAAATATTTGAAGAAGTTAGTTGGAAGGTCGAAACCAGCGGTATATGCGATTTCTGTTAAAGATAAATTTGAACTGACTAACAGTCGTTTAATTTGTAGAATTACAATTTCGTCTATAAAGGCTTTGGCGGGCTTATCAATAATACTTTGGGTTATATTATTGAGTGTTTTGGTAGTAACTCCCAATTTGTCAGCGTAGTATGATACTTTTTTGCTTTCAAAGCATTCTTTTTCAATGAGTTCTTGGAGTTTTAAGAATTTTAAGTAATAATTTTGATTTTCAGAGTTTTGGATTTCTTTTGCTTTTATTCTAAATAGTTTCAACACAATAATTTGAACTAAATTCCGAATAATGTTTATAGAATAATCATCTTTTACATTAAAAAACTCACTTTCAATTTGCAATATGGTATCTTCAATTTCAACATAATCTGATTTGTTTAATTGAATTTTAGGAGAACCTAACATTTCATTAAACAGTTGTAACAATTTTAAAGTTTCATAAGTATCTGCATATTGAATGATGAAATCCTCGGTAAAAATCAGAAATTTACCTGATGCATTACTCTTTATAAACTTATGAATATTGTTTTTTCTTAGTGTAAAAATGGTGCCTTTTTCATATGGATACTCCTTATAATTAACGGAGTGAATCCCTTTTCCATTGGTGATGATAGCGATAATATAAAAAGCTACTTTGTGGTGTTCAAATTGATTATGATCTTTTGGTTGGAGATTTAAGATGTCTTCTAAACTCACAAGATCAAAATAACCATGATTGGTTTTCTTGCTTTTAAATGCTATTTCTTTTATTGGCTTCATTGATGTGTTTAAAAGTAGAAAATTAAACACTAAAAAAGCTCTATTATTTAAAATAGAGCTTTATAGAAATAAGATTAACGAATCTTTATTATTTTAATTTCATTATCAAATAAGAAAAAGTCATTGCAGTCGATTTTGCACTTTGCTCATTTGTTGAAGATCCTGCATGTCCTCCTTCTGTATTTTCATAGTAAAAGAAAGAGTATCCCATGTCTTTCATTTTTGCAGCCATTTTTCTGGCATGACCTGGATGAACTCTATCATCACGAGTAGAGGTATAGAAGAATACTTCTGGATATTTTTTGTTAGGTTTTAAGTTGTGGTAAGGTGAGTATTTTTTAATAAATGCCCATTCCTCAGGTTTGTCTGGATTTCCATATTCACCCATCCAACTTGCTCCAGCAAGTAATTTATTATAACGTTTCATATCTAATAATGGAACTGCACATATCACAGCATTATATAGATCTGGACGTTGTGTAAACGCAACACCAACTAATAATCCACCATTACTTCCTCCACGAATTCCTAAGTGTTTAGGAGAAGTAATTTTTTTAGCAATTAAATCTTCTGCAACCGAATGGAAGTCGTCATAAATATTTTGTCTTTTTTCTTTTAATCCAGCTTGATGCCATTTTGGTCCGTATTCACCACCACCTCGGATATTAGCTAAAACGAATACAAATCCATTGTCTAAAAGATTTGCTCCATAACTAGCAGAATAAAACGGTAAAGAAGAAGATTCAAATCCACCGTAAGCTGAAATTAATGTTGGATTACTACCATCAAAAGCCATGTTTTTTGCATGCACTACAAAATAAGGTACCATTGTTCCATCTGTAGATTTTACTTTAAACTGTTTGATCTCATACTTCTCACTATTAAAATAAGAAGGAAGCGATTTAAAAGCTTTAAAAGTGTTATTATCTGCGTTTGCATAATACACAGTTCTTGGTGTTAAGAAGTTCTCAAAACTAAATAAGTAATTATTGCTAGTTTCATCTGTAGAGTACACCGAAAGTCTTCCATGTTTTGGTGCGTTTACTTTCTCTTTATTCCATTTTCCATTGTTGAATTTATAGATGTATAATTCACCATTTACATCATTTAAAACATTTAGGAGTAATGTGTTTTTCGTAGTTGAAACTCCAGAAACACTTGATAACTCATTTGGTTGATAAATTAAACTCGTTGTATGTTTTCCTTCTAGTAAGTCAGGGAAATTTAAACTAATAATACTTCCTTGCTTGTACGTTTTTCCATTTACGGTCCAATCTGATTTCAAATTAAGAACAGCTTGATCGTTTAGAAGAGCATTAAAAGAGGCATTTTCTGGAATATCAAGAGTAACGAATTTTTCTTTATGCCAAATATTAATTTCACGAGTATAGAATGTTTTAGATCTGTAAGCAGCAATATATTTTTTATCACCATCTCTAAAAACAATACCAGTAGAAAGAACATCAGTACGCTTTCCTTCAAAAATTAATTTTGCATTTTTTAAATAGGTTCCTCGTTTCCATAATTTTATTTGATTCGAGTATCCAGAAGTTGTCATTGTTCCTTCTCCAAAATTTGAAGAAACAATTAGTGTGTTTTTATCGAAATAAGTCGCGTTACCTTTCGATTCTGGAATATAGAATCCGTCTTTGATAAACTCTTTTTTATTTACATCATATTCTCTGATAACCACTGCGTCTCCCCCTCCGTTAGATAAACGAATTAAGAAACGGTCAAAAGTTGGATATAAACCTGAAACTCCTTTGTAAACCCATTTCTTATTATCTTTTTTACATAAAGCATCAATGTCTAAAACCGTTTCCCATTCTGGTTCACCGTTAAGGTATTTTGATTTTTGAGTTCTTCTCCAAATACCTCTAACATGATCTTTATCTCTCCAGAAATTATAAACATAATCGCCATACATACTTGGGTAAGGAATACGATCTGTTGAGTTATAAATTTCAAGGGATTTGTCATAAATAGATTTGTAGTAAGGAGATGAAGTTAATTTTGCTTCTGTTTTTTTACTTTGTTCATTAACAAATTCTAAAGCTTTTTTCCCGTCTACTTCTTCAAGCCAAAGATATTTATCTTCTTGTGCTTTTACATTACTGCTCATTCCAATAATAGCAATAATGCATAAAAAAATTCTTTTCATGTTTGGATTTTTATAAAGTGATTTATTTGATTTTATAAATGTAACTTAATTATACTATACGTCACTCAATAAAGTAAAATGTTACTGTTTGCGATTAATAATTTTTAATTCGTCACTAGAAGTCTTTTAGCTCCATTTAATCCACATTTTTGATATTTATGGTAAGCTTTTGCAGCACGCAATCTTATTTGTTCGTTGGTTTCATTGTTTAAATATCCAGTAATCGCGTCATGAATTGTATAAGCTTCAGGAGCCATAAAACTTGTAGTCCAAACTAATGGGTTTATATTGGCTTGACCTAGATGAGGTTTGAAATAATTCTTACTGAAACAAGCTAAAATTATCACATCTCTTTCCTTTTTATCAGTATTTATAAATTTCTCATCAATGGTAAAGTCCATTAAACCATCGTGACCGATATAAGCCAGTAACTCTGCGTTACCGTTAATTCCAAGAGTTTCGGAATTGGAAATTATAGTGTCTTTCAAAATTCCAGCAGAGCTTCTTAAAAAGGTTTCCGTAGCTTGTTTGATATATCGACCATCATATGCGTCTGCTACTATAAAATAGTCTAGGTTTTTATGTTTGAAAACCACTCTTTCTAGTATAAGTGTATCAATTTTAGTTTGTTGTACTAATTGCCATTCAGAACTTCTTTTAAAATACGTTTTGATTCCATAGGCTGTTCCCCAATATAAATTGTTTTTAGGATCTTGTCCGTTCCCAATTTTTGTTGGTACAGGAGCAATACCTTGATATTGATTATCACAAAGTGCTACTATGATGTGAATAGTTTTGTGATCACCGTTATAAGAAATACTCTTAAAACGATTTTCAACTTTTTTAGATTCGGTTTTTTTATTTGTTGACGATACTATTTTAGAATTCTCTTTGGAATTTCCAGAGCAAGAAAGAAATAGAAATAGTATGGCAATTTTTATTATGTTTTTCATTGCTTTTTTCTTAGTTCTCTTTTTCGCATTGGCATTCCATCAATAATAGCAAATAGGTCCGCTTGAGTAAATATTTTATTCGTCTTTGTATTCTTTATTCCTCCATCTAATCCTATGAGCAAAGCTTTAAATCTAGCCTTCTTTGATTTATATTTTAAATACGGTTTGTTGGAATATTTCCAATCCGTTTTGATACTGGATATATCATTAAAAGTAAATTTTCTATAGCGTTCAGGTTGAATTTCAAACAGAATCAATTTTCGTTCTTTAAATCCTTTAGCGTTCAAATTGAATACAGTCATTTGTTCTGATGCTAATGATGAAGAATTACTATTAGAAACAGTAAGCAGTACTCTGTTTTTCCATTCAAATTTAGATAAATCTAAGTTTTGAGCAGGAAGTATACTAACACATAGAGCTATTACAAAAACTAAAAGATAATATTTCATATTACTTGATTTTTACTCTTACACCTTCAGAATGACTGCTAAATTCAGGAGCATACATACTTTGAATTGTTGTAATTCCATTGCTGAAATTTCCTTTATTGTTAACGCGTACATCGTATTCAAAAACATAAACACCTTTTGTAATACGATCAAAGAAAAAGTTTGTTGCCGCATCTTTTGTGCTCTGATAATACCCTAAACCATCTTGCCATTTGTATTGTGATAAAACATCGACAGGTTCAAAAGCAGAAGCGCGCATATCTTTCATATGAATGAATTCCATATCTCTATCTACTTTCAATTCAATACGAACCGTAACTAAATCTCCAACTTCTAATTCTGAATCTGAAAGTGCAATTAGTTTTTTACCGGTGTCAGAATTCACCTTTTTAAATAGTTTTTTAGATAATTGAAGTGGAGTTTTTGCAGAGGTGATCTTATTTAAATCTTCAAAATATTGCCAGTATAATCCGCCCCAAGCTATTCCTTCATCTTTTTTGGTTAAGGTAACTGAAGCTTTTTCAGAAGTGATTTCAGAACCACTCCAAGAAGTTTTAAAATATCCAGTCCCAGCTTCAATTTTAGAGTTTTCCAATTTTGTAGGATCGATGACTTCATTATCCATTTTTATGGTTACTAATTCAGATGAACTCAACCAATCAGAACCTTGTAATAACAACGCGTAAACAGCTTCTGAAGTGGCTTTTGTTGTTTTCCAACGGCTAACTTGTTTGTTTTTTAATAACCAAACTTTTAACTCATCAATTGTTTTGGTGTCATCTTCAATTTCAGAAAAAGCTTCTATTAGTAATGCTTGTGTTTCAATCGGAGCTTGATACCAGTACCAACCTGCTACATTCTCTTTCCAATACATTCCTAATTCCTCTGAAGTAATACTATTCTCTTTTAAAGATTTCAAGATTTTATTGGCAACTGTTTCATTTCCATTTCTAAATTGAGTTAGCGCAATCCAACCTTTTCCTGATAAATTAAATGATTTCCAATATTTTGCTGCTTGATTTTGATAATAATCCACAGCTTTTTTGGTAGTTCCACTTAAAGGAAGATTGTCATAAAAACTACGCATATATAAATATTGAATATCAAAGTAACCGATGTGTTGTTTCTCTAGGTACGAACGATACGCTTTATCACCATCTTTTTGTTGTATACGTTTGGCCTGTTTTAATAATCGCTCATATCTTTCTGCTATTTCTCCATCTAAAAATTGAACCGCTTTCGAGAGCATTTGACGTGTATTTGAGTCGAACTTATTAATACCTAACTTGTCTAAATGTCCAAAACCTGAGGCGATATAATTAGTGATATATGCATTCGGATATCGACTTCCTTTAAACCAAGGGAATCCGCCATTCTCCATTTGTAAATTTTGAAGTTTATTAAATGCTTTTTGACGTTCATTCTTCATTGTGTTTAAATCAAATAATAAAGCAATACGTTTCTTTTGTTCACTTTCAGATTGAGCATCTCTTAACCATGGTGTTTCTTGAATAATTAAAGATTTTAACTCTTGGTTTTTCTCCAAATTACTCAATAAAGCTTTACTCGATTTCCATTGATTAAATACAGCTTGAATTTTAAGATTAGAATTCGCAATAAAGCTAGCTACAGAATTTGCGTAATATCTCGCAAAAGTTTGTTCGGCACAGTCATAAGGATATTCCATTAAATAGGGTAGTGCTTGTACAGCATACCAAACAGGGTTTGAGGTAACTTCTAAACTTAATTTATGGTGTTTTAGAGAATTAGATTTGTTGTTTTTCAATTTATCCAACGTAAATGTTTTGGTTTGGTTGGAACGCACCCACATTGGTAACGTTTCTGTAACTAACATTCTATTAGAAAGTACAGGTAAAACATTTTGTTCTCCATCAGAAAAACTTCCTGCTTTAGCAATAACTTGGTATTGAACAGCTTCAATTGATTCAGGAATTTTTAAGTTCCAAGATACTTGAGTATTTCCTTCTGCATCAACCGTGAAATTTTGCTGACTATTTGTATTGCTTAATTCAACATCAATTGATTTACCAGTAATTGCATTTGTAAGTAACAGTTGACTAACTCCAGATAATACTTTATCTGTTAAATTACTAATCTTAGCACTAAATGTAATTTCGTCTTTTTCTCTTAAAAAACGTGGCGCATTTGGAACTACCATTAACTCTTTTTGCGTAACCGTTTCCAGAGTTTTAGTGGCAGAGTGTAAATTTTTAGCATGCGCTAATAATTGCAATTTCCATCGTGTTAGTGCTTCCGGCATTGTAAAATTAAACGATACATCTCCGTTTTCGTCTGTTGATAATTGCGGAAAGAAAAATGCAGTTTCTTGAAGATTTTTACGGATTTGAACTTCTCCTAAATCAACTTTAGGCTTTTCAGTTGAGTTGTTATTATCAACAATTATAACTTCATCTAAATCTGATTCGTTTTCAGCTATGTTATCCGAATCTACGCTTACATATCCAGAGATGGACTTATTTCTTTTTGCCGCAGGAGCAGCTCCTCTTACCATTACAGCTTCTTCCAATTCGACAGTATTTTTACTGATACCATTAAAGCCGTATTGTCTAATATCTCTAAAATAAAATCCAAACCAATTCAACTGATCGTACTGTAAAGTTGGATAATCAATATAGTCTCTTCTGTTATTAAGTATTCTAAAATAATGATTACCAAAACTGTGTTGAGCAGTGGTAAATGAGCTAAAGCTATATCTTGGCTTAATAATTGGATTAAATTCCCAATTGTGTGCTTTAAATTGATCGAGAGAAGCATCATACATACTTGCTAGTAATTCTGCTGAAACTTTATCTTTTTCCGCTCCTTTAATCGTAAAACTCCAAGTTTCATCTGCCCCAGGTTGTAATTTATCTCTGAACGTTTTAGTTATAATTTCTAAATCAGTTTTTGGATGAGGTACATTAATTAGCAACGATTCTCCTTTATAGGCATTGTAATTCACAAAATGATAATGGATTCCGAAACCACCGACATCTTCTTTAGTTACAGGAATTTTTATAGTTGTATTACTTTTATCTAGATGAAGATAATAGTAGTCAACAATCTTTTGATTCTTTTCAACAGAAAGCATTACGGTAACATTTTCTGAATTCGAAGCTACGGTAATTACTGCTGTTTCTCCCGGCTGATAAGAGTCTTTATTTGTTTTTACTATTACTAAGGCATTGTCAGCTGGTAATTTATCTTTATCACTATATAGCGTAATATATTTCTTGTCCGTTACTATTTGATTGAATTTATCTCTGGATGTTAATTCGATAATATATTTTCCAGATTTCCATCTTTTTAAATTTGAAAGTTTAATCTCTTCTGAACCATTCTTAGTTGAAAATGCCTTTGAAAAGACTTCATTTCCTTTTGTCCAATTGATATAGTTGTCTTCATTTTCATAAGCATCATGTGGGAATTTAGTGTCAAACTTTTTTTTAGAAATGGTTTGATAGAAAGGTGCTTTCCATGGACGTTTTCTAATAAGGTTCTTTGGAGCATTTAATTTATAAATGTTAATTGTTCCGTTTGCATTTACGGCTTCATCATTTAAGTTTTTTGTAGCTATAGAAATAGATTGATTCGGTTCGTTTTTATCTAAAACATCATTACTATTAATTGAAGCTAATAAACTATGATATCCAACTTTTACAAGTGTTGTTGATGAGCGAGTTTCTCCATTTAAATCCGTTACATCAGCGGTTACTTCATAATTAAAAACTGGAAGTTTATCTTTTGAAACACTATCATCAGGAAGTGCTTTAAATGTCAACGTAAATTCACCTTTATCATTAGTTGTAGTTTCTCCGTTTGTGATTTCTTGAGGTTGAGAATTTAAATACGGATAATACCAATAACACCATCTAGGATAAATAACTTTTCGATGTACACGATACACTACTTTTGCATCAGTAATATTTGCACCAGAATAAGCTTTTGCAAAACCAGTTATTGATACGTCGCTATTCAATTGATAGGTTTCCTTTACAGGCTTAAATTTAGTTTCAAACTTTGGTCGTTTGTATTCTTCAACCGAAATGTAATGATAATCTCTTTTCCCATTAATAGCGGCTTCAATAGTGAAATTTCCCGTTAATCCTGTATTAGGAATGGTGAACTTTCCTGAAAATGAACCAAAATCATTCGTTCTTAGTTTTAATTTTGAAATTTCTTGATAATTCACATCTTTTAAAACAACTTCGACATAAGTATCAGTAATTATAGTTGACTTTTCCTTTAAACTCTCTAAAGAAATTCCTTTAAAATGTACGATTTGACCAGGACGATAAATACTTCTATCTGTGAATAAAAAAGTTCTGGTTTGAACTCTTGGATTGTTATTATAAACTCGATTTTGCCTTAAATAATAATCACCAAAAATAGCAACATCGTTATTGAATGTAACGATTGCTTTTACGCGGCTATAATAAGAATCTGGACTAAAAGAGAACTCACCGTTTTTATTTGTAATAAAGGTTTTGTCTATTGTTTGATTTTGATATCTATCTTTTTTGCTGAGTAATCTCACGGTAGCTTTTGGTACTGGCTTTCCTGTATTTCTATTCAGTACTTGATAAATGGTTTTATCAGATTCATTTCTAGTAATAAAAGTTAAATCAGTAGACTGAACTAACGAATTTCCAAAAATAGTTTTCTTGTTTAATTGCTCTTTTTCCCCAGCTACAACCAGATATGTTCCTTGTGGAAGTTTAGGTAATACCACTTCGGTAGAGTGACTTAAATAATCAAATTCGTTAGGTAACTTGGTGCTAAAAGATGTTACTTTTTTTAGTTGATTAATTGCTTTTATTTTCTGTTTAGAATCATAGATTCTTTCAATCTCGTAGTATTTGTCATGTGAGATTTTATAAATAGAAATGTATACCTTTTCTATATTGTTATAAGTAACTAATACTCGAGAATACTTGTTTACAGGAATATGTTTTTCTTGTTGAAGAGAAAGGCTTTTTTGCTTGATTTTTGTAATTAAAACTTTTGCTTTTTTAGCGGCTAAACTGTTTGGGAAGTTCTTTTGAATTTGCTCACAGATTTCAAGAGCTTCTTTATTCTTAAAACGATATTTTTCGTTTTTGTTTTGAATGTACTTCTGAGTTTGAATGTTAAAGACTTTTGCAATTTCCAAGGAATATAATGCTCCGACTTGTTTATTTTTATATGTGCTTTCTGAAGACTTTAAAGTTTCTAGATAAACACTTTCCTTATCAAAAAAAGTAGCGTTATCATTAACGAAAGCTAAACGTTGTAAATCAACATCGGTTAAAGCTTCTAAGTTGTTTTTTTGTAGATGAAACTTTGTTAGTTCTTGATAAATTTTTAATGCATTAAATTGTAGAGATAATGAATCTTTTGTCTCTAGTTTAAGCTTTGCAAATAGATTTACATCACAAATGAAATCAGCATTATCTAATTTAAATTGATATGAAGGTTTGGTAATGTTGGTCTCATTTGTTTTATAGAAAACCAAAGCATTCTGAGCTAATAAATCATAAAGAGAAGGACGATAAGTTTCTGAGTTTTTCTCTAGAACTAAAATGTCTTGAAACTTACGGATATTTATATTCTGTAATTGAGTTTTTTCTTTTAAAGAACTCTGATAGTATGAATGAATTTCATTAAAAATTGTCGTTAAATCCCAAGTTCTAAAATCATTTTTGTCAACTTTTTTACCTGTGTTCGTTCTATTGTAAAATTGCCATCTGTTTTCATCGAAATACTGCCAATATAAATTGGCTAACATATTTTGTAACACATTTTTAGTTGGGAATGTGCTTTTTTCAATATGTTCTTTAAACTCATTTATAATCTTCAATTGAGCATCTTCTTCTAGATTGAGAGTATATTTACTTTTATATACTAGACTTTTAATAATCTGAGGAGCGTTTTTCTCTTTTTTAGCTTTTTTATAAATTTCCTCTACTACTTTCAACGCTGATTTTGGTAGCGCTTCTTTCTCAAATTCTAAAACTTTTTTCCACTGTGCAGAATATCTGTTTTGAGCTTGAGAAATCATTGAAAATAAGATTAGCATAGTAAATAAAATCGATTTTTTTTTCATGACAAAGAGGTTGTTTAATCAGATAGATTTCATTGTGTTGTGTATTTATAACAGAGAAATCTTGATCAAATTATATTTTAGATGGTAAAGTACGGTCTCAAACTTTTTTGAGACAAACAATACCTAGTTTTTAGTTGATTTGAGTTCGTGAATACATCATTTTAATGAGTTTCGTTTTAAAGATACATATTTTGTTTTTGGGTTTTGTATTTTTGATATTAGATTACGATATATAATGAAAATACACTTTATAGCCATAGGCGGAAGCGCAATGCACAACTTAGCATTAGCATTATACCAAAAAGGATACCAAATTACAGGAAGTGATGATACAATTCACGATCCTTCAAAATCAAGATTAGCAGCTAAAGGTTTGCTGCCTGAAGAATTTGGATGGTTTTCAGAAAAGATAACTAGTGATTTGGATGCCGTTATTTTAGGAATGCATGCTAAAGAAGATAACCCTGAGTTATTAAAGGCGCAAGAGTTAGGATTAACTATATATTCGTATCCAGAGTTTTTATACGAACAATCGAAACATAAAACTAGAGTTGTTATTGGCGGATCTCACGGAAAAACAACAATTACTTCGATGATATTGCATGTATTAAATTACCATGAGAGAGAAGTAGATTATATGGTTGGAGCTCAATTGGAAGGATTTGATACAATGGTTCATTTAACAGAAGAAAATGAATTTATGGTTTTAGAAGGTGATGAATATTTAAGTTCTCCGATTGATAGAAGACCAAAATTTCATTTATACAAACCAAATATTGCCTTATTAAGTGGGATTGCTTGGGATCATATTAATGTGTTTCCAACCTATGAGAATTATGTGGAACAGTTTTCAATCTTTACAGATTCTTTAGTCCATGGTGGAATTATGGTGTATAACGAGGAAGATTCAGAAGTTAAGACTGTTGTTGAAGAATCTAACAATTCGATTAAAAAATATCCATATGTAACTCCAGATTATTTTATTGAGGATGGAATTACGTATTTAAATACACCTGAAGGAGATTTACCTCTAGAAGTTTTTGGAGAACATAATTTACAGAACATAGCAGGAGCAAAGTGGATTTGTCAACATATGGGAATTGATGAAGAAGATTTTTATGAAGCTATTGCAAGCTTTAGTGGAGCAAGTAAACGACTAGAAAAAATTGCTGAATCGAGTTCTACAGTTGCTTTTAAAGACTTTGCACATTCACCTTCAAAAGTTAAAGCAACTACACAGGCGGTGAAAAGCCAGTATGACAATAGGAACTTGATTGCTTGTTTGGAATTACATACATATAGTAGTTTGAACAAAGAGTTTTTATCAGAATATAAAGGTGCATTAGATGCTGCTGATAAAGCTGTTGTATTTTATTCTCCGCATGCCGTTCAAATTAAAAGGTTAGAAGAAATTTCTGAACAACAGATTTTTGATGCTTTTCAGCGCGAAGATTTAATTGTATATACTAAACCAGAAGATTTTAAAAACTTTCTGTTTAGTGAAGAATTAAATAATTCTGCTTTATTACTTATGAGTTCTGGGAATTACGGAGGATTAGATTTTGATGAGGTCAAAAAGTTGATTTAAAACTATTTTGTTCTTCCTTTTATAAATCTTTTGAACAACCAAATCGTATAATCTTTTTTAAAAAAAGCTTTTAAAATAACATTCAATCTTTTTTTGAATAAAATTTTTTCAGTTGTTTTTTTATTATGCTTTTTCCTTGACTTTTTGTTATTCAATAGTTCATTGAATTTATTAAGATAGTTTTCAGAATGCTCATTTTTAATAAATAAAATTGAGTTACTGTTTAACACTATATTCGAAACGGCTAAAAAATTATTTAAAGGAATTTTTAGTCTATTTGGGAGTGGAGTTAAGCTTTCCCTACTATTAGTTTTTTGAGATAATAAAAAGACGTCATATGCATTTCTTAAAGAAATATCATGGTAAAACATCCCATTATCATTTATTTGCTTGGCAATTATGGTTAGTTTTAATTGATCATTATAACTTAAAGTAGAAATATTGTTTTTAACTTTGAAACTAGTTTTAACAGTATTGTAATTAAATAATCGAGAGTGTTCACCAGTTGTCATCTCGTAATGAATCTCTATCGCGCCAATTTGGTCTTCTTTTTGAAGTCTCGGATAATGTTTTTCAGAAGGAAAGTGATTATCATGCTGAACTACTCGAGAATAGCCATAATTTTTTAAAACTTTAATACTTTTTTTAAAGAGATGTTTTTCTACTATAAAATCAATATCACCAAGCATTCTTTCTCCAATATCATCATATAATCCTTCTAGTAAATTTCCTGTTCCTTTTAAAAAGATTGGAGTAATATTATTATTTAATAGAATATCATTTATTTCTTTCGCCTGTTCGACAATTTGCTCATTACGTTCACGATTTAAATCTGTAATATGTTTCATGTAACCAACTAAATCTTCAGGTAAATAGTGTAGAAAGTTTGCTCTTTTTAAGTTGCAGTACAGGGCAGGAAACACATAATGACTTGTGCTTACTTTTACAACATTATCCCAATCTACGGTTTGTTGTTGAAGTAAGTTTTCAACTATAATTTTATTATGATCTTCATGATTAATAGTAAGACATTTTCCAACAAAAAATAAAGTGTCCTTATAGGTCATTATGTAAAAGATTTTTAATTGTTGAAACCATTTTGTCATTTTCCGAATAGGTTAGTTTATAACAATTTGTGTTAGAAAACCAATCAAGAAAAACTTCTACATTCTCTTTTTTATCAGAGATCCAAGAATCAGGAATGAGTTGTTGGAAAGCTTCAATCTTCGAAATTTGTTCAAAGTTAAGTCCACTGTTTTTTTCGTATTTGATAAAAACTAAATCATTACAAGGTAGATTGTGATGAGGCTGATTTGTTTTTGGAGGTAAAAAACGAACAATTTTATTTAATCGTTTGAAATGAAACTCAGCAGTATGTTCTAATTCAGGATACATAGGTAGTAATGTTTCCAGGCTGTTTCTTTTTATAGAAATTGCAGAAGGAAAAGTATACACGTGCTTTTTTTCGATATCCATTGGAACAAAGTCGTCTGCTAAACAGGTTAATCCATTCGCTTGTAAAATTGCTAGAGATGTGCTTTTTCCATTACCTGAATCACCTAAAAGGAGTAAGGACTTTTCGTTATTCCCTAATCCTGATGCGTGAAAAATCCCCATCCATTCATCTTCAGGTTTATTATGCATGAATTGAACCATGTACATTGAGAATTTTCCTTGGAAATAATGTATTTCTTCTCGGGGCCAAGAACCAATAAACGCCCCATCAATTATTAAAAACGTCACATTATTTTCGGTAAATACCTGAAAAGTATGATCGCTTTTATCTGAGGCGTTTAATTCTAAGTGTGAAAACTTAGGGTGGATAAGGTACTCTTCAAATTCAGATTGAAATTGCACTTTAAACACTTGGTCGTTCACTCCATACAACTTCGTATTGTAAAATGGAGGAATATTGTATTCTGAACCGTGATCAGGTTCAAGTTTCTTATTTGTAGTGTTAGGAATATGAATTTCATGATTGATTTTATGCACAAAATCAATAGCATCATGTGGGGGAATTTGAAATTCACTCTCTAATTCTCTACTTATTGTTTCAATAGAAACTCCGTTGTTCAGTTGTAAAAGAATATCTGATGTTTTCTGTTCCAGAACTATATACTTATTAGTTGCTGAAAACCATACTACAGATTTCTCTTCAATATTCCTTCTTATTATTTCGCTCATCAGGTTTTAAAAATATAAAACCTATCAGAAGTAGAAACCTTATTTTTTAAATAATTTATAATTTCATTTTTTTAATAATTTTACCTTCCTCAGTTGAAATAGCGACTAAATATATTCCAGAGGCAGGTTGGTTAAACTTAATTCTATTAGTCTCAGAAGATTCGAAGCTTGAGTCAAGTATTACCTTACCTTGAATTGAGTAAACTTGTATCAAACCATTTAATCTTAAGTTTTTAATTGTTATTTCGTTAGCATCAGATTTGAATATCTGATAACCTTCAACTATATTTTCAGTTTCTTCTACAATTGTTTGTCTTGTGTGAATATAAAATCTTCCTGTATCTATTGAGTTTTTGGTAGGAGAGAATTCATACGTTTCATTTTTAAGGTTTATAAACCTGTTAAACGTTTTATCTTCTAAAAACACTTCAACATCTTCAGGAAGATTTAAAAGTTCCGCGGATAGGGTTAATTTTTCTCTAGTAGTTGTTTTAAATCCAATTGGAATGATCATGTTATTATAACCATCATTAGGTAATGTTTGTATCGCTAAATGTCTGTTGTCATTACTGCTTAAAAGTCCTGAAAAAATTAAGAAGTCAGCCTCTTTACTGTAGACTTTAGAGTCATAGCCATTGTCAAATTCAGTAGATTTTCCTTCAGCATAAAACAATTTTGTTGATCTATTATATTCCGAGTTTTCTAAAGAAAGTTCAATAGAAAAATAATCTTGTGGCGTAGATGTTTCCTCTGTTTTTTGATGTAAGTCAGATGTTTTAAATAAAACATTGCCTTCTTTTTGTATATCTATGAAAAATCCTTCAGCCGGAGCAATTTCAGTAGGAGAAATTTTATTATAAGTTTGATAATATTCTCCATTCCAAATCCAAATTGATTGTTCACTCAAAAGTTCTTTATTAGTAGATAGAAATTGCTCAGCATCAGTATAAGCCAAATGTGGGTTTCCAATCAAATTCATATTTGTTTTTGATGCTTTAACAACTGGTATAGTTACATCATCCACAGCCAATTCCCCATTAAACATAAGTGTTTGGCTTTCATTTAACTTAATTGAATATCCTTGACCAGGTGTTAAATCCTCATTAGAATCTTGCATGAAACAGCTCCAAGCATTTTCGTTGGTATTAAAGTAGGATAGACTTATTTCATCATTATCATTAACAAGTAATTCGTTTTCCGTTATTAATTTTTTTACTGTTTGATTTAATAGTGGAGGAGAAATTATGTTCCATTCATTTTTATCAATCTTTTTCTCGTATGTTATCTTTCTGCTAATAGGGATGCTTGATATAAAAGATGCTCCAGTTTCTAATTTTAATGAATTAAATATTATTCTATCCTCAACAATAGGGTAGTGCTTTAACTTATTTGATATTACAATATTCGTTCCTTCATCAGGAATTGAATTATTCGACCAGTTTGACTTATTAAACCAATCTGAACTTGAATTTCCTACCCAAAGAACTTCCTTACTTTGATCAAGAAGTGTTACTGTAATATCCTGTGTGAAACCTAGACTAACATCACAAGGATTGTCAATAAGATATTTATCATTAGAGTTTTGATAAAAACTACTAATAATTCGCATAGAAGTTACTCCTTGTTTAATTTGCTTAGTTTTTAAGTTGAAAACGGTAGAGAAAGAGTATCTATCAGTACTAATTTCATTACTAACAACCCATTCATCCTCTGTATTGAATTCTCCATCTCCATTTAAATCGATAAATACATTGTAGAAGAATTCTTGTTTTCTTGATTGGTCTATTTTTAAACTTATATCAGAATGTGATTTAATAACAGTATCACCACTATCAATTACTGATATTCCACCATTGTTACATTCAATGTTTGACAAGCTTATTAATGTGCTTTGATTATCTTTTAGCGTAATTCTTTCAGGGACAAAACCAAATCCATCACAAGTATTAGTTGTATTACAATACACATTACCAGTTTTTATATTTTGAGATTCACTGTAACTATTTGGTGAATTAACGGGAATAACTCTATATGAATATTCTGTATCATTTTGAATGTTATGATCAACGAATTCATTTGAGTTTTTTCCTACTCCAGATATTGGTTCAAATCCACTTCCGGTTGAAACGTTAGCTCTTTCAACGATATATCCTAGGTTACTTTCGATATTCGTCCATTTTAAACTATTATAAAGAGTTGTATTCGCTATATAAGTGATTTTTGGAGCTTGGATCAGTTCTTGGTTCTGATAACCGTCTAAATCGTATCTATCGTCGTTTAAACGGTATTCTAGAGCGTTTCTCATAATATTGAATTGCTCGTCTGTAAAACTATTTCTATGCTCTATATAATAAGACATGAAGTTACTTTTATCCGCTATGTAAAGAGTTCCATATTTATCGGTGGTATCATTACTATTATGTGGATCTGCAGGTGTGCTGCATAAAAAGTCTCCTGTACTGCTACAGTTTGATTGATTTCCTTCTCTTGCTACATTTTCTGCTAATGCATATGAATTTCCGTACTCAGTACTCGTATGCGTGTGAAATAACCCTAGATAATGTCCTATCTCGTGAGGAAGATTTGAATTAACATGTTTGGCCGGGGAGCCAAACATGTTTTTTGAGAAGAAGACAGCATTTGGGGTTGTCGAAGAGTTGGGGAATGAGGAAAAGCTTCCTCCTTTATTCGTAATGAAGAAGTTTGTACAATTAGGATTCAAGAAATTTACATAATCTTGTCTTTTTGCTTCTTTGGCATACAAATAATCAGAATCTATATAATTTATTTTAGCTAAATAAAAACGTATGTTTAAAGGAGATGAGGTTTTGTTAATTGTTACAAAACCGTTTGGTATTCTAGAAATGAATTGACTTAGGTTATAGTCAGTTTCACCGTTAGACTTTCTTACAATATGTAAAATTACGGGTAGGTCTAAGTTCGAAAACCTTTTGTTATGCTTGGTGTTTACAAATTCTTTATATAGAGCAATATTATTTGCAGTAGGTATTTGCTCATTATAATGTTGGTGATTATCAGGTTTTAATTCTTGTCCTTGTGATACTATAGAAATCAAAAAACTGAGGATCAAAAAGCCTAAAACATGGCTATCTCTTTGATTCTGAAATAGGTTTTGTTTAGTGTTTGTAAATAAAAGTTTATACAAAATCCAATTTGTAACACTTTTTTCATTATTTTTATCACACAAGTATTGTATAAATACTAGTTTCGAAAAATATCTACTGAGTTTTTTGAATGTAAGTTTTACACTTAAAGAAATAAAATCTTTAACCATTTTGGTCAGTTTTAATATTGACTATTTCAGGCCCTGCTATTGTTCACTCGCCAAAGTCTTACAATTGCGGGGTTAACTGTATATATAAAGATTATTGTAATTGAATATACAATACGTAACACATTTATCTATTAGAAAACCATACGGGAGGTAGGTTAATGTAGGTGTTTCTAAAAAGTAAATTTTAAGATTCCTAAATACATTTACATAAATTATCTTCGAAACTCTGGGGGATTAAGTAACTGAATAATTTTAGCACTATTTAGAGGATGAAATGTGCAGTAATTCGAAGTGTGTTTGGAGTATTCAACTAAAAAATAGTTAAGAGTATCTCTTAAGCATAATATTGGGGGGTGTTAATTAAACTTCAATTTAAACAAATACAATGAGATTGTATTGGGGGTCTTTTTGATAAAAGAAGATTTGTGTGTGGTATTACTTCTTTCTTCGTCTTTCAGCTTTTACACTTCTAAGATAATTTATTTTTATGAATTAAACAAACATTTTATTGAAGTTTTACGAAAAAAAATGCCTCAAGAGAATTCTTGAGGCATTGAATATGATGTGTTTATCTATTAGAACCCATCTCCTGGCGCTTCTGGAGAAGCGGCTTGAGCTTTCTTTGGATTTAATATTAAGTAAGTTCCTAAAGCAGTTAAAGCTGTATACTTACCATAGTTTCCTATTTTCTTAAGAGCTTCCTTTCTAGTAATCTCTTCTTTATTTAATTTGTTATTCTTCATGATATAGTAGAGGATTAGTTTATTCTAAAATGATTTTCTTAGTAATGTTTCCTAAAACAGAGTTTAGTTTAACAACATATACTCCTGTAGATAAATTAGGTAAAGCAATTTTACTTAATCCATTAGAGTTGATATCAGTATTAACTAATTCTTCTCCTAAAAGAGAGAATACTTTTACTTTAGCTTCAGATTGTAATCCGGCAACTGTAATTTCATTATTAGCAGATCTATAAATACTAACATTTGCTATATTTTGAGCAATATCATCATTGCTTAAACGAGCTGATGTTGTATGTAAATAATATTGTCCGATTCCATTTACTGCAGATTTTGTAGTAATGGTGTGGTCATCTTCAGAAAGATTTACAAACGTATTATTTAATCTATCTTCTAAGTAAACATTAACACCTTGAGGTAAGTTTTTAGTGTTTACAGAAAATGTAATTTCTTTATTTGACTCAGCGATTAAACCAACAGGAACTACCATAGTCTCAATATCCGAATTAGGTAACGATTGAACTTGATAGTTATCACCTTGACTGTCTGATAATAGATGAGTATAGACAGCGAATGAATTTGTTAATCCATTAAATAATTTTCCGTCATATCCATTATCAAAACCTGTAGTTGTACCATTTATATAGTATAGTTTTGCGTATCTACTGTTTG
The DNA here is from genome assembly GCF_964036595.1 of Tenacibaculum sp. 190524A05c. Lineage (NCBI taxonomy): Bacteria > Pseudomonadati > Bacteroidota > Flavobacteriia > Flavobacteriales > Flavobacteriaceae > Tenacibaculum > Tenacibaculum platacis. The sequence goes on from NZ_OZ038523.1 coordinate 3,680,005, forward strand.
ATCCATCATTTACATAGAGTTGAACTTCAGGTCTAGAACTTCTTTGGAATGTGTCAGAAGCTTCATGGCTTTGCATTGCTCCCGTGAATGATACATTATTTGTAGAGTTAGCTTCTACAAAGAACCCTTGTCCAGGTGCAATTTTAAAAGCATCAGCAGTAACCTTAGTTTCGTAACTAGAAGTTGCTTGGTTCCAAACATAAATTGTTTCTGAGGCTAAATCTCCACTTTCTGCAGTTAAAAATGTTGCACTATTTACAAAAGCAGTATATGGATTACCTAATAAATTAAAGTTAGTTCCACTTCCACCACCTTGTGTAAGAGCAATCATAACATCGCCCGAATTAACCGAGCCTGTAAAAGAAATATTACCTGCCGCAGATAAGCTAGCAGAATAACCTTTTCCATTTACTAAAGCGTCTGTAGCAGTATTTGAAAAATATGCCCATCTATCGTTTGCAACGGCTTGGGAGTTATCGTAAGGAGCAAAACTAATTTCACTACTTCCGTTTGTTTTAAAGCTATTATTAGCTCTCATATCAGTCATGTCCTCTCCACTTACAGGGCTAGACACTAAATACCAGTTAGTAGTTCCTAAACTTCTTATATAAGTAACGTCATCAGATATACTTGCGTTTGCTATTAATGAAGCACCTGAGTTTATCGTAATTTTATAAACATCACCTGGTGTAGAACTAACGGTTGGATAGTTTGTTACTCCTGAAGAAGGAATTACCACATTATCATATTTTTCAGGAACATGTGAAGAACTCCAGTTAGTATCTGTACCCCAATCTGAACTTGTAGTACCATTCCAAGTCACATCTACTAAAGTAATATTTGGAGAAACATATCCTATCGCATTCGCTCCTGACCAGTTTGCACTATTACCAACTGCCTCTGATATTTCCTTACCTGTTCCAGTCATAACACCTGAGTAATATACATTGTCGAATTCTTCTTCAGCTCCAGCCCCGGCTCCAGCAGCAACGGCATTGACATCATTTGTTAAACCTGTAGGTAAATCTGATTGATTCGCGTCATTAGATCCAGTTTGCCATTGAGTACTATTAGTTTGAACAGCAAAAATAAAAGTTGGTGCACCTTCAGTACCTTGGTATGCAATTAATTGATCACCTGCTCCAGATAATCCTAAACCACCACTAACTTCTACAAATGCTCCACTATCTCCGGAAGTGTACTCTATAGTAGTTCCTCTAGTTATTAATGAAGGAGCAGTATATTCAACTCTACCTTCGTTACCTCTAAAACTTGATCCCAACCATCCATCATCAGTAAATTTTATTTGAGTTCCAGCCTCGAGATCCACGAGAGTTATGAATTTAAACCTGTCAGGTGTATCAGCTTGAACATCTATTATTAAAATGTCTCCTGCAGTTAAAGTGGTTTGAGAAAAACTTTTCAAACCAAAAAAAATGGTTAGAAAAAGTAATAAGTACTTTTGTTTCATGATAAATTAGTTTTAATTCTAAAATTATAAATAAAAAACGGATTTCTTCCTTTTTTTATTAAAAATAACATTAACATAATACTTTGATTTGTATTATGTTAATGTTCAGGTTGTTGTTTTTGAAATATTTTAACTTCTAGATGGATATATTCCTTGTAAACAAATTATATATCTCACCACAGTATATGGTTGTCTATTATCAAAAGATTGACTAGCACCAGCTTGTCCAACAGTAACTGTACCAGCTGCAGTTACAGGAGCTAAGAAAGGTTTTAATGTGGTGTCTGCTTCATCTGAACTATAGATTTGTACCTCTTGATTACTGAATTCTCCAGTAGCCAAATGTTGACTTTCATCTGGTTCTCCGTTAGCACCAGCATCGGCAACAGCAGGAATGGCAATTGTGGCACTTCCACCTGTTCCATTAAAAGAAGCCGCATGTGTATGATTTGGCATTTGAGCTTGAGTAAGAGTTCTAAACTCAGCTCCAAAACCTGGTCCTTGTCTGTAATCTTGTAATCCTGGTCCACGTCCTGCACTAATAGCTACACGACCTCTTAAGTCTGGTAAAGCAAAAGTTGTTCTACCATCACCTCCATACTGTGTTCCTAATATTGAAAATAATGCAGTATTTGAATTAATAGCCAGTAATTGACCGTCACAGAAAGCCCAATTTCTTGGAGCAAAGTTTCCTGCAAACATTCTTATTTCGCCAATAAACGGTTCTTGAGCATTGGCAGTATTATTAGATAAAAAGAAACAAAGAAAGAAAAGTCCGATGATTTTTTTTATTGAATTCATGTTGATTTAGTTTTAATTTTACTTTGTGTTTGAAATTGAAATAATTAATTATTCACAATAGATTTAACCGTATTAGTTCAATTAATCTATTAGCTTCTTGAAGGAAATACTCCTTGTAAACAAATAATATATCTCACGACTGTGTAAGGTTGTCTATTATCAAATGACTGACTAGCCCCAGCTTGTCCAATCGTAACCGTACCCGCAACATTTACTGGTGCTAAGAATGGTTTTAATGTAGTGTCTGCTTCATCCGAACTATAGATTTGCACTTCTTGATTACTGAACTCTCCAGTAGCTAAATGTTGGCTTTCATCTGGTTCCCCATTAGCTCCTGCATCTGCAACTGCTGGAATAGCAATTGTAGCACTTCCTCCGGTACCGTTAAAAGAAGCGGCATGAGTATGAGCTGGCATTTGTAATTGTGTTAAAGTTCTAAATTCTGCTCCCGCACCTGGCCCTTGTCTATAATCTTGTAAACCTGGTCCACGTCCAGCACTAATAGCAACTCGTCCTCTTAAATCAGGTAAAGCAAATGTAGTTCTTCCGTCTCCTCCGTATTGCGTTCCTAATATTGAAAATAAGGCTTGGAATTGTGAAATTGGTAATAACTGTCCTTCGCAAAATGCCCAAGTTCTAGGAGCAAAGTTTCCTGCAAACATTCTAATTTCTCCTATAAATCCTTCTTGTGCTTTTACCTCAGCATTAGACAAAAAGAAACAAACAAATAGAAGCCCGATAATTTTTTTAATTGAATTCATGATAATTTAGTTTTGGTTAGTAAAAATTTTTCGTCTTATATAATTCCAAAACAAATTTACTATCAATCTATACCTAGATGATTCTAAAAAGTATTAAGCGTGTAGTTTTTAGTAATAAGTGTGATTAAAATAGTAATATATGTTTCCCCAGAGTAAATATAGAAAATATATTTAATTAACTGATTTACAGTTATTATTGGGGTTTCTACCTTTATTTACCGGGTTTAGTTGGTTTTTAATTCTTTTTCCAGAAGAAAGGAGTAAATAAAATTAATACAGTAAATAGCTCTAAACGACCAATTAACATTAAGAAAGAACAAAATAATTTTGCAGGTATAGATAAATGAGCAAAATTATCCACAGGGCTAACACTACCTATAGCAGGTCCGATATTTCCTAATGACGAGGCACAAGCACCTAAAGCAGATTTTATATCTAAACCCATTGAAGCTAATATAACAGCTCCAACAATAAAAATTAACATATATAATATAAAGAAGGAAAGTATATTAAATACAATATTTTGTTTCACAGCTTTTCCATCATAGCGTACAGGAATAATAGCATTTGGGTGTAACGATTTCTTGAATTCAAGAAAGCTATTTTTTAACATCACAATATGTCTAACAATCTTAACTCCTCCGGATGTTGACCCTGCAGAACCTCCAACGAAAAAGAGCGAAAAGAAAATTCCTGTAATGAAGAAACTCCACATTGTGAAATCAGCGGTAACGAAACCTGTTGTAGTAACTACAGAGATTACTGAGAATAAACTGTGACGGAAGGCACTTTCTGTTTCACCTAATATCATTGGGTGATCTATAGAAGTTTGTAATGTTGGATCTTTGAAAAAGATTATACATAACGTAACTAACACAGTTATTGAAAGTATTCCTAAACTATAATATTTAAATTCTTCACTTTCAATTACCTTTCTTACTTTTCCTTTTAGAGCAAAATAAGTCAATACAAAGTTTGTACCTGCTACAAACATGAAGAAGATAATAATGTATTGAACTAGTGGCATACTATTATAAAAGGCGACACTTGAGTTTTTAGTAGAAAACCCACCAGTACTTACTGTTGCCATTGCATGATTTATCGCATCGAACCAGGTCATCCCTGCAACTTTAAGTAGTAAGAATTCAGCAACTGTTAATCCAACATAAATTAACCATAAGCGTTTTGCTGTATCCGTAATTCTAGGATGTAATTTATCAGCTGATGGTCCAGGAGCTTCAGCCATGAATAACTGCATTCCTCCAATTCCTAACAAAGGTAATATGGCAATCGTTAATACAATAATTCCCATTCCTCCAATCCAGTGCGTTGCACTTCTCCAAAAGAGAATGCCTTTTGGCATACTTTCAATATCCGTTAATATTGAAGAACCTGTGGTTGAATATCCGGATATCGTTTCAAATATAGCATTGGTTACCGAAGGAATACTACCTGTTAGCAAATATGGTAACATTCCAGTAATTGTTAGTGTAATCCAACCTAGAGTAACGATGAGGTATCCTTCTTTCTTTTGAAGTTTGTTATTGTCGGGTTTATTAAAAAAATAGAGTAGTAGTCCTATAAAAATAGTGATAATCCCAGCATTTAATATTCCTAAAGTGGCTTCTTCCTTAAAGTATAAACTAAAAGGAATGGCTAACCACATAAAAAAACCATTGAGTACAGCTGTAATTCCTGCAAATCGGAATATTAATTTGAGATTTAAATTGTCCATTAATTAAATAGGTCTTCTACTGTAGAAATTGCTTCAGGTAAACAGAAAACAATTACGTGATCTCCTGCTTGGATTTGCATATTACCAAATGACATTAATGCTTCTCCATTTCTAATAATTCCACCAAAAACGGCTTCTCTAGGGAAACGCAAATCTCTAATTGGTTTTTCAGTTACTTTGGCATTTGCTTGAACTTCAAATTCAAAAACTTCAGCATCTACATTATGTAAGTTTGCAAGTGCTAATATCTCTCCTTTTCTTATGTGGCGAAAAATATTACTCGCTGCAATTAATTTTTTGTTAATCAGTGTATCAATTCCAATAGTTTGAGAAATATTGATATAATCCATATTTTCAACTAAAGCAACAGTCTTTTTTACACCTTTTGATTTAGCAACTAAACATGACATGATGTTTGTTTCAGAATCACCAGTTACGGCAATAAAAGCATCCATATCTCTAATGTTTTCTTCTTCTAATAGTTCCAAATCTCTACCATCACCATTGATCACTAATGTAGATCTTAAATCTTCAGCAAGAGTAAGTGCTTTTTCTCTTTTCTTTTCAATCAGCTTTACTTTAAAATCTTCTTTACAAAGATTTCGCGCCGTTTTCATACCAATACTACTACCACCGAGAATCATCACATTTTTAATTTCAATGTGTTCTTTACCACAAATAGGATATAACTTTTCTATACTATAATTAGGAACAGAAAAATAAACCTGATCGTTCATTTTATATTCCGTATCTCCTCTTGGTATTATAGTTTGAGCAATTCCTTCTCTTTTAATGGCGATGGTGATAAAATCAACCATGTTGAATTTTTCTTTGGCTTCCTTAACAGTTAAATCAACAATAGGAGATTTATATCCTAAAGTTGTTCCCATTACATTAAAAAGACCATTTTCAAAAGCAACCGTATCATTAAAAGAAGATTGGTAGAGTAACTGTTTAATTTCTTCTGCAGCTAATTCTTCTGGAGAAATCATAAAATCAACTCCAAAATCTTTAAAATCTACAACATCGCTACTTAAGAATTCGGGGTTTTTAATTCTAGCAATTGTTTTTTTAACTCCTAAAGCCTTTCCTACGACAGAGATTGTAAAATTGGTATTCTGACTTTCGGTTACTGCTAATAATAAATCAGCAGAACCTATTCCAATCTCCTTCAATAATTTAATTGAAGTTGCATCTCCTTTTTTTGTGATTACATCTAAGTGATTGTTGATGTAATTCAATCGATCACCATTTAAATCAACAATGTAAGTGTCTTGAGATTCGTACGAAAGTAACTTAGCCAAATGAAATCCAACATCTCCTGCTCCGGCTATTATAATTTTCATATTAAAAATTAAAAATATAGAATGCAAAGGTACATCTTTAAGATGAAAAAAATAAAATCAACATGTATTTAATGTTTTCCTAGGAGCTTAATTTCAAATTATTTGATTTCTTATCTTTACACCAAATTGTAGAAAAAGGACATGAAAAAAATGAATATAAAGTCTTGGGCTATAGAAGATAGACCAAGGGAAAAGTTGTTGTTAAAAGGAATACAAAACTTGTCTAATGCAGAACTTGTTGCTATACTTATTGGTTCGGGGAATAGAGATGAAACCGCTGTAACTTTATCAAAGAGAATTTTAAACTCAACTCAAAATAATTTAAACAAGCTTGCAAAGCTTTCTGCGGAAGAATTGCAACGATTTAAAGGAGTAGGAGAGGCTAAAGCTATCGCAATAATTACTGCTTTAGAACTAGGTAAAAGACAATTTTTTGAAGATACTGTAATTCAATCAAAAATAAGTTCATCCAAAAACGTATTTGATTTAATGCAACCTAAGTTAGCGGATTTACCTCATGAAGAATTTTGGGTTGTTTATTTGGATAATGCTAATAAAGTAATTGACAAACAACAAATAAGTAAAGGAGGATTAACATCAACATTAGTAGATGTCCGCTTAATTTATAAGAGGGCAATAGAGCTAGCTGCAATTGGAATAATCATTTGTCATAATCATCCTTCAGGTAAAGTTGATCCTAGTCATTCTGACATTGAACTAACTCAGCAAATCAAAGAAGCGGGGATTACACTTAATATAAAACTGCTTGATCATTTAATAATTGGTAAAAAGAAGTATTTTAGCTTTGCAGACGAAGGAATTTTATAAATCTAATTTTGATACTAGTTTATACACATAAAGTTACACCACGTGTTCGGTATATATTCAAGCATATCTTTACTCGAGTATTATCAATTGAGATTGACTTTACTTCTAAGGTAGAAGAATTTGTGGCTTTTAATGGACCAAAACTTTCATATACGAATGTGGCTTTAGGAAGTGAGTTTTTTATCAAGAGTACAGATTTATTATTTGAGCAAGGTGTGAGTGATTCTGAAATTAATATTTCAACTTGGGATAATGTACCATGTTTCTTCTTTCAAGGAAGTAAATCCACAATTCCTTTTGATATATTTTCAGCAAGCTTCTACTTAATTACAAGATATGAAGAATACTTACCTCATATAAAAGATAAACATGGTCGTTTTACAGCTGATCAAAGTTTGGCTTATATGCATGGATTTCTTGAAAAGCCAGTTGTAGATATTTGGGCTTATAAATTGAAAAAAGCATTACAAGAACGATTTCCGGATTACGAATATCCAGAAAGAAAGTATACATATATGTCTACGATTGATGTTGATAATGCATTTGCTTATAAACATAAAAGTGTTGTTCGTTCAATTGGAGGATTACTAAAGGACTTGTATAAGCTTAATATTTTTAATGTAATTGATAGACTAGCAGTTCGTTTTAATTTGAGGAAAGATCCATTTAATACTTTTGAGGAATTAATTAATTTGAAGAAAAAGTATAATGTTAGAACGATATTCTTTTTTCTCATAGGTGATTATACAACTTTCGATACTAATGTTTCTGCTTCTAAATCTAAATTCAGATTACTAATTAAAGATATGGTAGATTATGCAAGAGTTGGTTTGCATCCATCTTACTATACAATGAGTAACAATAGTAAGTTGAAAGAGGAAAAACAAAGAATGGAGGGAATAACGAACATGCCAATATTTAGATCACGCCAACATTATTTGCGTTTTTCATTGCCTGATACCTATCAAAGATTAATAGATTTAGAAATAAAAGAAGATTACTCTATGGGATATGCAAGTCATACTGGTTTTAGAGCTAGTACTTGCACACCTTTCTATTTCTATGATTTGGACTTTGAAATTCAAACACCTCTAAAAATATTTCCTTTCGCTTTAATGGACACAACATTAAATGACTATATGAAACTTACACCTAAACAGTCTTTAGGAAAAATAAGCGAACTTAAAAGAGAAGTAAAAAAAGTTAATGGAACATTTATTACGCTTTTTCATAATGAGAGCTTGAGTGATTATTTACGATGGAAAGGTTGGAAAAGAGTTTACGAATCAATGTTGAAAATAGCTACTAATTAATGATACGCGTAGTTTCGAGGAAAAGACTGAATGTTGAGAAATATAATGATTGTATTGCAAATTCAATACAGTCAAATGTTTTTGGATTCTCTTGGTATTTAGATGAAGTTGCTGATCGTTGGAGTGTTTTAGTTTTAGATGACTATGATGCTGTAATGCCAATTCCGTGGAGGAGAAAGTTTTTCATAAAATATACGTATCAGCCATATTGGACAATACAATTGGGAATATATTCCAAAGAAGTTGTTGATGAAAATGAGTTTTTAATAGAATTGTTCAGTGAGTTTAAGTATACAAGTCTTCGAATGAATGCTTCTAATGCATTTAGTATGTTTCATCCTTATCATTTGCAAAAACGACTTCAAGTGATTTCTTTAAAAGATACTTACGACTCTATTTTTTCAAAATATAATAGAAATAGAAGGAGGGAATTAAAGAAAGCGAAACAGGAGGATTTAGTTGAAAATTGGAATGACAATCCTAAGAAATTGATTGATTTATTTCAGGAAAATGTAGGAAAAAGAGTTTCAAAGATTACATCTGAAGATTATTTGAGATTATATAAGTTGATGAATATTTGCCTTGAAAAAAAGGTTGGAGAATTATTGACAATCTACAACAAGGAAAATGAATTGATTTCAGGAGCTTTCTTTTTAAAACACAAAGAACGAGTAACCGAACTGGTTTGTTCATCTGACTTTAAAAATAGAAATAACGGCGCAAATACGTTCATGAATGATCGTGCGATATTTAAGTATCAACGTAATTATACACTCTTCGACTTTGGAGGGTCTTCAATGAAAAATATAGCTAAGTATTACGAAAGTTTTGGAGCGGAAGACGAAGCATATATTCAACTTCATAGAAATAAGTTACCAAAGCTTTTAAGATTCTTTAAGCGTTAGTTATAATAGATTTATAAGAATTAGGGATTTTTCTATTAAATTTTAATGAAGATAAATCTTCGGAATAAGGAGCTTTTACTTTTATTACTTCACATGGGTTTCCAAATGCTATAGTGTTATCGGGTATATTTTTTGTTACAACAGAATTTGCGCCAATAACGACATTATTACCAATAGAGACTTCAGGAAGAATAGTCGAATTTGCTCCAATCCAAACATTATCACCAATCTTAATTGGATTAGAATTTTCATGTTTTCTAAAGTTTTGTAGGTTGTGATTAGCAGAAATAATTGAAACACCTGGTCCCAACTCAATATTCGAACCGAAAATAATTCTGTTATTTGCTTGAATATAAGTGTTTAATCCATCTCCAGGATCACAAAGGATTCCTTTAGTTATGTTTTCAGGAGCGATAACTTTAGAGGTAAAATGAACAGGCCACTTTACTTTCGGGTTTAATCGAAATAATTTTTGAGGTATTAGATAATGAAAAAAGAGTATATAATAACGCTGATAACCATATTTCGGACGATAATATTCCGGGTAAAACCAATTTATAATCCATCCAAAGAAAAAAAAATCTAACTTATCAAACATCTAATTTTTTTAAACAATTTAGAAAATAAAATAATAATATAAAATAACCTATTCCACCAAAAAAGGATAAAATTGATATTGTATAGATAATATTGTTAAATACATTACCGTAATATATGGCAATTAAATTAATTAAGAGTAAATAACAATTAAATAACAATCCGGTTTTGTTTTTATCTAAAACAATAATTAAACTGCTAATAGGGTTGAAAGTACTTCTGGCAATTATTAAGAATGACAATATGAATAAGAAAACTCTAAGATTCATCCATTGATTTTTAAAATAAGACTCTAGTAGATGTATTCCTAAAGTGTTAATTGCTATAACGATAGCGATCATAATTACTGCGTTAAATTTTGCTACCTTTTTCGTTAATTTTAGTAATTCTGATTTTTGTCGTTTTTTTAGCTCAGAAGATTCTTGAAAGTATACTTGAGAAACCGATGAGGATATTAAATGCAGGGGCGCTCCAAGTATTTTAACGCTGAAAAAGTAAACTCCGGCTTGTTCGATACTGAAAAATGCTAACAAAAGAATGGGCATCGTATAATTAGCAAGAGCATTTATAAGGTTTGAAGGGAAAAGATATTTAATAATAGAACTGTTTGATGAAATCTCTGATTTTATTTTAGGTACTGAGATGATATCTAGATATTCTTTATTTCTTGAAAAATAATATATGGATATTAAAATTTGCGTAATTAAAAAAGAAAAAATTAACCCCAAAAACTCGAGATAGCTGTAAAGTAATATTTGGAGAGAAAAATTACATAATGTTATAAAAATTTTACTGTTTGAAATTGTTAAGAATTTTTTTTTAAAGGTAAAAAAACTCTCGTGTACTAAATTAAAAGATAGAATTATAGAGTTAATAATTGATATTATTAAAATATTTCTATTAATATTTGGAAAAAAATCAGAAATTATATAAAAAAAACCAAGGTTAAAAAAACCAATGCCTGTAATTAGTAAAAAGAGGAAATTAAACCAGTTTTTACCTTCATTGACATTTTTTGAAATAACTATACATTTATCTAACTGTAACGTGTTAATTATGGATAAAATACTACTAACGCTTATGAATAAACCTAAGTAACCAAAAGCTTGTTCACCATATAATTTGGCAATATAAATAGAGGCTATCATTGCAATTACCTGTGCAATGATTGTTCCTCTGAACATAATTATAATATTTTTTAAAAAAATATTGATTACGTGTTTTTAGTTTAATTTTTTACTATTTTTTTTGTGAATAAAATATCGTTTGAAGTTTTAAGTTCTAAAAAATAAATTCCAGGTGAAAGATTTGAAACATTAATCACATTAGAATTATTCCTTTTTTTCAAAATCATTTTTCCACTAATGTCAAATATAGTAATATCTGAAACTTGAAATTCATCTGAATTTACACTAATATTTATTAATTCATTAGTAGGGTTAGGAAAAACCGAAATTATTCTATTTAAATTATTTGAATTATAGCGTGGTGTAGTTGAAAAAAACATTCGATAATTATCATTACTCCAAATCCAAATTCCATTTCCTTCTTGATTAATTTGATAATTAATTTTTTTTGATGGTTTTTGAATGTACACATCTCCAGTCAAAGAGTTAAAATAATTATTCTCCTGAATACTACACTTGTTTAGGCTTGTAATTCCTCGATTTAAAGCTTCAAGATGATTTGAATGTAGTTTGTATACAGAGCTAGATGTATTACAATAACCTATTAAATCCGCATAAATTTCATTAGTTTTTTTATTTAAAGAAATTCTTATAGATGGTGTAAAACTATGAAGTTCAGAATTAGAGTGTTCTGTCTTAATACCATTAATAACAGAATAGTCTAAAAATAAAGTTTTATTCAAAAAGAAATGACTATTATTAGTTTTATTTTTTAGTACTAAATTGTTTTCAATCGGTATTAATATTGGAGTTTCTTCAACAGAAAGCTCTATTCCACCTATTGAATTAGGTTCAATTGTGGAGTTTTCAATCTCAATATATTTTTTTGCAGTTAAATTTACCTTTATGGAATCAGTGAATTTTTCATTATTTACTTTTATTCCATACGGTGCATTTTTTATTTCAAATTTCCAATTTCTATAGAAATGGCGGTTGTTAATTTCAATAAAACTTTTAGATTGATTCATTTTATAAGCCATTTCTACTGCTTTTCCAGCGTCCAATCTTCCTGCGCCTAGTTTATCAATGTAATTAGCATTTTCTGGAATTTGATAAATGTTGGCTGAAGTTAGTTTTAAGATACTTTCTATTTCTGTAGTAGTAATCCTATTATTTACAGACTTCATTAAACCTATAGTTCCTGCAACCATAGGTGCTGCATTAGATGTTCCGTTTACTAAAGAATAGCCGGAACTTTGAAACCCAATAGAAGGTACTTCGTATCCCGGTGCTGCAATATCGACAACATAGGTATGATTATGGCTTCCATCTTTTCTCTGTTGATACACCCAAGAATTGTCATGAGTATCTTTTCTTCTTAATACATCACCTATATAATTACCTGCTTCATTGAAAGCAGGTTGCATGAAATCTTTATGATGTATGGATGTAACGGCAATTACATTATCATAGGCAGCTGGGTAAACTACATTAGAATTACCTCCGCAATTTGTAGTATTTCCGGCAGCAAATACTAGTATCGTTCCATTACTAGTTATCTCGTTGATTACGTCTTGTTCTATTTGTGAGTAGTTACAACTACTCAACCAACTTCCATTAATAATCTTCACTCCCATCTGAGATAAAACTAAACAGTTATTTATAGTTAAGCCTGTTCTTGCTTCAATGTGGCAGTTGTAACCAATAGATGATAAACCTATTCCATTATTGGTTTTTCCAGCCATATTCATTGCAACCGAGGTTCCGTGATAACCACCATTGTTCCCGATTGAATTAATTTTTCCAGAGAGTTCAGGGTGACTGATGTTAAATTCGGTATCAACTATTCCAAGCTTGGTATTTGGATCTCCAGTAGTGAAGCTCCAAGCTTTTTGAGCATTTATTAAATCCATATCAGTTTGTGACAATTCTAATCCATAATCGTTTGGTAAGATGAATGGTGAAAAATTATAGTTATATTCTAACGAGAGTGCTTGAGGGCCTTCCCCAATGTTTTCTGAAAATGTATAAATTCCAGGAAACTTAGTTCTCAATTCATTCATTAAGTCTATTTCATTAGCCTTAACTAAGTAAATTTCTCTTAAATAAGGAGTTTTTGCGGTTGGAAAAGCCTGAATAAATTCATTTACCTTATATTTATTAAATATTGATTGAACCTTCGAATTTATATGCCTAAGAGATACTCCTTTTTCTTTCGATTTTGATAAAATAACTGGAATATTTGCTCTATTGGGTATTCTTAAGTAAAACGAAGTTGGGTTATTCAAACCTTGATCTAAAGAATTTTGCGCAACAATATGATTTAAAAGGAATAATGAAGCTAAGAAAAAAAGAATCTTTTTCATGTTATTATTTTTAAATTAATTCTTTTTCTTTAATTCCTTTATCTCTTCTTTCATTTCATTAATTAACTCTTGTTGTTGAATTGTATAAAGAGTTAGTTCCTCAATTTTCTTTAAAAGGAGGACACTCATGTTTTTTAATTCAACCCCATCGGTAACTACCTCCTTGGCAGATGGGATTTCTGGTAAGTGTTTATTTTCTTTAATAAAAGAGTTGAGTTTGTCAAGTGGTATTAAGTGATAATTTTCATTAAAAACATAATCGGCCCAACCATTTGTATTAGCTATTTCAACTTTTATTCTTTCAGTTTTGATCCCATCCTTGACATAAAGTCTATAGTTATTGTCATTATCATATTTAGGAGTCCCAACCGTAATTTTACCCGTGTTATAGATAACGAAACTATCGTGATTAACAAGGTCGGCAAATCTAATTGAGGTAACTCCGCTTGAATTCCAGTTTGTTGTGTCGTAAGCAGGGTTAGTCATATTAGTATTAGGCATACTGAAAATCATATTATGACTTAATCCTAATTTCCAAATTACTCCTGTTCCAGGAATAGCTTTGGGGTGAAAAGCTCCGTTAGCTCCTGCAATATTAAAGCCCCACCTACCAGAGGCATTTCCTAAAACCATACCCATACTTTTTGTTGGACTATTAGAATAAATTTGAAAAGGATTTAAACTAGATGGGGTTTGTTGATCTCCTATTATAATAGATCCCTTATGATGTAATGTTTGGAAAGAATTAAATGGATTACTTGTAGATTGAAAATAATTTTGAGACATTGATTTTGTGATAACAAAAAACAACACCATTACGAGACAGTTTGTTAGAGTTTTCATAGAATTTATTTTTTAAGCCAAAAATATAAAAAACATTTCAATTGTATAATTGAAATGTTTTATTATGGTTTTTATTTCTAATTTTCCTCTATTATTCTAATATACAAGATGTTTTTTTGATAAAATCTCACGGAAAAATAAAAAACTGCAACAAAGATTACATGTTTTTAGAATCTTTTTCCAATGGTAATTCCACCTCTAGAATAAACTTTAGAGGCATCGTTTTCTATTCCCAATACTCTTCCAACTCCTAGAGAGAGTTCTCCAATCCATCCATTTTTTGATAAGAACTTTCCTCCAATTCCAATTCCTAAACCGAATTTAGTTTCAACTTCTCCAGCGTCAGTAATAGTAATAACACCATTATTCCCGTTAGTTGTTAGCGTAATATCTTTTCCAAATTCATCTACTAAAACCGCTCCGTTTCCTTCTACAAAAAAACCACCAGCTCTCTTTTTTCCAAAATAGAATCTGTAATATGGAAAAGCCGCGAAGTTATAAAAGTTGTCATTATCAATATCAAATGCAACTGATAGCCCCAAAGCGGTTTCATTACTTAAAATTCTTTCATAAGTAATTTCAGCAGCACCTGCTACTAAATAGAGACCATTAATCTTGAGTTCATTATTCCCTTTAATTTCGCTTAATTTTTCTTCTTGAGCATTTGCCATACTATAAATAGAAACTAGTGATAGAAATAGCAATTTCTTGAGAATATTGTTTTTTCTTTTTTTGAAATTTTGTTTTTTAAATTTAGTTTTTAGATGATTATACATGATAAATAATTTTTCATCAAAACTACTTTCATAGAGCTTTTTTAGTGTCCGAAAACCTCCAAGTTGCTAAAAATTGGATAGATTTATAAATATCTGGAAGAGTCCTAAAACATCTAACCTCTAAATTGTGTGGGAGTTACACCTGTATGTTTTTTAAAAGCAGTGTAGAATGTGGATTTAGAGTTGAATCCAGATTCTAAAGCAATTGATGTAATTGTGTATTGATCATAGTCATTATTTTGCAATAATTCTTTAGAATATTCAATACGATATTCATTAATCAATTGGTTGAAGTTTTTAGAACTTTGCTTGTTAATTAATTTAGAAAGTTGGCTCGTACTAACTCTAAGTTCATTTGCTAATGTTTCTAAACTTAAAAGATTATCTAAAAACCTTCTATTATCAACAAGGTAATCTTCAATGTCTTTAAATTTTTTAGAATTACTGTTTTGTTGAGCTTCAGGTTTTTTAAGGTTTTGTTCTCTTATTGATTTTCGTTCTTTTACCTGACGTAACATATATACTAATTCATAACCTAGCCAATAGATTAGAATTGTAGTCATAATGCGTAAAGGGTAAAAGAAGACAATAAAGTTTTGAAAGTTCAGTTGGAATTTAACACCTACAGCAAGGGCCCAAAAAGCATATGAGAGTAATGCAAGAAATATAAAAGTGTTTATCCATTTTAAACTGTCGTAACTTAAAACACTTTTAAACAAGTTCTTTTTAAACTTAATAATTTTAAAGGTATATATAAATATACTTATGGAAACTATAAAACTTATTAGTTCTTCTACAGCTGTATACTTTTCATAAAATAATTCATATTCTGCTGTTGTAGAGGTGTCTTTTATAAAAGAAAAAGAAACTACTTGGAATACAATACTGATGATGAAGACAGGAAATATGATTTTAAGAATATTGAAAAAGAGATTTTCAATTTTCAGATAGTTAATTACAAAAGAGTAGAAGAGAGGGGCAATTAAAAAATGCCAAGGTATTTGAATGTAATCTAAAACTAAGAATTGCTCTGCTAACAGCCACGATTGCAAATTATTTAAAGCAATTACTAAAATCATTAAGTTCAAAAACAAGGTATTTTTATCTAAACCTGTTTTTTTAAAAAGAAAAAAACTAAACACAAACCCGTGTATAGCACTTACGATTAAGAACAAATTGAAAAATTCGGAAACTTGCAACTTTTAGGATTTTATGACTGTGTGCAAGATATGTTTTTTTGAAAAAAGAAATAACTCTTTAAGAAAAGTATAAGAATTTTAATTTTCTATTAAAACTTTAAGTTAATTATTTAAAATAAGTAAACTCTAAAATAATATTATATCATTACATTTGAGAATGACAGAAATTACAGATGTTTTCTTCGATTTAGATCATACTCTTTGGGATTTTGATCGTAATTCAGGATTAACCTTTAAAAGGATTTTTGAAGAACAAAAAATAAATCTTGATTTAGACGAATTCTTAAAAGTATATGAACCAATAAATTTGGAATATTGGAGACTATATAGAGATGAAAAAATTGAAAAAGGAGAGTTAAGATATAAGCGATTAAAAAGCACTTTTGATAAGCTTAATTATACAGTTGAAGATGACTTAATTGATGTTATCTCGGAAGATTATATCAACTATCTCCCATTATTTAATCATTTACTTGACGGTACCATTGAATTGTTAGAGTACTTGAAATCAAAGTATAGATTACATATTATTACTAATGGTTTTGAAGAGGTTCAGAAAATAAAACTTGAAAAGTCTCAAATAAATGATTACTTTCAGGTTGTCGTTACTTCAGAAAGTGTTGGTGTGAAAAAGCCCAATCCTAAGGTTTTTGAATTTGCATTAAAAGAGGCCAACGTAAGTGCGGAAAAAGCAGTTATGGTTGGTGACAGTTTAGAGGCAGATGTTTTAGGTGCGTTAGCGGTAGGGATTTCTCCAATTCACTTGTTTAAAGATACACCAAGCAGTGATGAAAAAATTATAAGTGTTCAGTCCTTGTTGGATATTAAGCAATATTTGTAATTTTAACCCGTTGAAAATTATAAGAGTACAGATTTATGATAAAAAAACATGTTTATTGTTTATTAGCATTCCTATCCCTAATTTTAAGTGCATGTGTAGACAATATAGACTTCGATCAAGCAGAGAATTTTGAGATAACTCCAGTTCTTGCACTTTCACTAGTTAATTCAGATATAACCCAAAACGATTTAGTTGTTGGCGGATCTGAAGTAGGATCTATTACTCAGACTTCTAATTTTACAGTACTTGATAATAGTACTGCACGTAATGATTTGGAAAGAGCAGTATTAAGATTTGAAGTGAGTAATCAATTTAATCGAGATTTTAGAATTGAATTCATCTTTTTAGATGAAAATGATGCAAGTACCAATAACGATATTATACTAAATATAAATGCGAATAATACAAACTTTGAGCAAGAGAATGAATTCATAATTGCAAATAATCCTAGTTTTCTAAATATTCGAAAAGTACAAGTTGTACTAACCTTACTTCCAAGTACAGATGGATCCTCAATTGATATTAATACCCCAACAAATTTCAATTTTAAATCGGCAGGAACATTTTATTTCAGAGTAAACTAATTAATTTATGAAGAAGATTTTATTAGCTGTAGTAATATTAATTACGTATTCAGTAACAGCTCAAAATAAACAAATACTTTATGGATTTGATAATATACCACAAACATTATTGTTAAATCCTGGGGTAGAAACAAATTATAAATATCACGTAGGTATTCCATTAATTTCGGGGATTTCAGCGCATGCTAATATTTCTGGATTCACAATTGCAGACCTTTTTAGATCTGATAACGTTGATTTTAATACGAAGTTAGACAATGTAATAAATCAATTAGGAAATAATGATTATTTATCTATCAATACTCAAATTGAAGTTATCAATGCAGGATATCAATTAAATGAAAAGGATTATTTGAGTGTAGGTTTTTATACTGAATTAGATATTTTCTCAAGTATTCCAAAAGACTTTTTGGAGTTATTGAGAGATGGAAATGGAGCAAATATCAATAGAAGTTTTCTTTTTTCTAGAATAAGTACAAAAGCAGACGCTTTAGGAGTGTTACACTTTGGTATTTCGAGAAAGTTCAATGAGAAATTTATTGCTGGAGGTAGATTAAAGATTTATTCAGGAATGTTGAATGTGCTATCAAACAATAATAAAGGAAGTTTTACTACACGTCTTGGAACTAATGGTATTTATCAACATACATTGAGTAATTTAGATTTGGCAGGATATTCTTCTGGATTTTATAATGAAAATGGAGAGTCTGATTTAACTGCGAAAGATGTTTTAGGGAATGCTTTTTTCGGACCAAATTTAGGTTTAGGTATAGATATTGGATTTACCTATAAAGTCGACGAGCAAACTGAGTTTTCTGCTAGTTTATTAGATATTGGTTTTATAGGATATTCTGATAGAGTAAGAAATGGAACTGTGCAAGGTAATTATGTTTTCGATGGAATAGAATTTCAGTATGACGGAACTAACCCAAATTATTGGCAAGATTTGAATGATGATCTTAATGATAATATACCTAGAAGTGAGAATACAGAGTCATATTCTGTAATGCGACCAATTAAATTTAATGCTGCTTTACATCATTATTTTGGTAAAACAAGAAAGGAAGCAACATGTTATGATATTTCATATCGTAATTACTTCGATAATGCTGTTGGTGCACAATTATTTTCAGTTGTTCGACCTAATGGTCCCCAATTCGCATTTACAGGATTTTATCAGAGACGCTTATCGCAAAAATTCACTACAAGAGTAACTTATACTGTTGATGATTTTTCATATACGAACTTTGGTATTGGAATATCAGCCCATATTTGGAAGGTAAATCTTTATGGAGCAGTTGATAATGTATTTGATCTTTCCGATATTGCAGATGCGAATAGTGCTTCTTTTCAATTCGGTATTAATATGTTATTCAAATAAAGATGAAAAAATTACTTGTTTTAATGTTCTTGTCAGTTTCAGTTTTTGCTCAAAAGAGCATAAACAATTATAAATACATTGTGGTTCCGAAACAAATGGAAACTTTCGATGAGCCAAATAAACATGAAACAAGTTCTTTAACAAAGTTCTTATTTAATAAGAATGGTTTTAATGCTTTTTTGAGTGATGATAATTTTCCTGAGGATTTAGCGCAGAATAAGTGTTTGGCTTTAACAGCTGTTTTAAAAGATGATTCAGGAATGTTTTCAACAAAAACTACGTTATTACTGAAAGATTGCTATAATGAAGTCGTTTTTACTGGAGAGGAAGGAAAAAGTAAGATAAAGGATTACAAGAGAGCCTATCATGACGCAGTTCGTAAGACATTTAGTTCTATCAAAAGGTTGAACTATCATTACAAGCCAAATACGGAACAGAAGAAATCTATGAATTTAAATGTATCTGTAAATAGAAGTAAGAATTTAGAATTGGTAAGTGAAAATACTATCAAAAGCGAAAAAGAAGAAAGTTCCGCTTCTTTTGACTTAACAGCTTCTTCTACTGTAACAGGCTATCGATTAAAAGATAAAAATTCTGATACCGTTTTTGAATTGTTAAGAACTTCAAATCCAGAACTTTTCATTCTAAAGGATAAAAATGGAGTTTTAATTAAAAATAATGGAGTTTGGATGGCGCAATATTATGAAGGAGATAAGATTGTAATGAAGCCCTTCAAAGTTAAGTTTTAATAATTGTATTTATCTTTCCATCGTTGTTTCAAGATAGCTCTAAAACTATTTTCTCTCTGATTATTTCCAGGTTCATATAATTTCGTATTCACAATTTCATCAGGCATAAATTCTTGATTAACAAAATTGTTCTCGTAATTATGAGAATACAGATAATCTTTACCATAATCTAAATCTTTCATCAATTTAGTTGGGGCATTTCTTAAATGTAAAGGAACCGATAAGTCACCAGTTTTACGAACCAAATTCTGAGCTTCGCCAATCGCCATATAGGAAGCATTACTTTTAGGTGAATTCGCTAAGTAAACAGCACATTGGCTTAAAATAATCCTAGCTTCTGGGAATCCGATTACAGAAACCGCTTGGAAAGTGTTATTAGCCAGTATAAGTGCAGTAGGATTAGCATTACCTATATCTTCACTCGCTGAGATAAGTAATCTCCTCGCAATAAACTTTACATCTTCTCCACCTTCAATCATTCGTGCTAACCAATATACTGTTGCATTAGGATCACTCCCTCTGATGGATTTTATAAATGCGGATATAATGTCATAATGCTGTTCACCAGTTTTATCATATCTAACCGTATTTTTTTGGATCTTTGAAAGTACTAGATCGTTGGTAATTTCTATCTTTTCCTCCGAAGCGACCAAAAGTTCGAAAATATTTAGAAGTTTTCTAGCGTCTCCTCCAGAAACTTGTAGGAGAGCATCAGTTTCTTTTAAGGTTATTTCTTTTTGGGCGAGTAACTCATCTTTTTCAATTGCTCTATGTACTAGATTGATTAGATCTTGTTTGTCAAAGGAGTTTAGAATATAAACTTGACAACGAGAGAGTAGGGCAGGTATGACTTCAAAACTTGGGTTTTCCGTTGTTGCTCCTATTAGAGTAACCCAGCCTTTTTCTACTGCTCCAAGTAATGAATCTTGTTGAGATTTACTAAATCGATGAATTTCATCTATAAAAAGAATTGGATTTTTTTGAGTAAATAGTCCGCCGCTCTTTTTAGCTTTATCAATTACTTCCCTAACATCTTTAACGCCAGAGCTGATTGCACTTAAGGTGTAAAATGGACGTTTTGACTCGTTAGCGATAATATTAGCCAATGTTGTTTTTCCAACTCCCGGTGGTCCCCAAAGAATTAAAGAAGGAATAATACCCTGACGAATATGTTGTGTCAGAATACCATTTTCACCAACCAAGTGTTGTTGACTTAAATAATCATCAATTGTTTTAGGACGAACTCTTTCTGCCAAAGGTGCACTCATAAGGTAAAAATAGTAAAGATTTCTGACAGAAATTCGGAATTTTTAAAGTGGATTTATTTTTGTAGTTTAATTTCCCATGAATCAAAACAATGACTTTAAATTTTCTAATAATGTTATTGGAATTCCTTTAGCGTTTGTATTTATTATTTGGTTTGTATACTGGATAGAAATAAAATTTGGAATGAATTTTAATAAATTAGGTGTTCTTCCAAGGACATTAAGCGGTTTTAAAGGTGTTTTCTTTACTCATTTTATTCATAGTGACACAAAGCATCTTTTTAATAATTCTGTGCCTCTTTTCGTTTTATTAATGAGTTTAATGTATTTCTACAGATCGGTTGCTTTGAAAGTTCTCATATATGGAGGATTATTAACAGGGTTATTGACTTGGATAATTGGACGAGAATCCTATCATATTGGTGCTAGCGGTATAGTTTATTTATTGTTTAGTTTTGTTTTCTTTAGTGGAATTATAAAGAGTCATTATCGTTTAGTAGCAATGTCTTTAATTACTATATTTCTTTATGGAAGTATGATATGGTACGTTTTTCCAATCAAAGAAGGAATGTCTTGGGAAGGACATCTATCTGGATTACTTACTGGAATATTTTTCGCAGTGGTATACCGAAAGTATGGAATCGTTAAGGAAAAGTATGTGTTTTCTAAAACGGAATTCGACGAAAGATTTGATGAAGATGGTAATTATATAGAACCTTCTGCAGAAGAGGAGGTTCAAATACCATCAATTCAATATAGATATATTTATAAGACTCAAGAAGAAGAATAAATTACATCCTTTGGCGGATTGTTTCATAAAGGAATGCTCCACATGCCACTGAAACGTTTAAAGATTCGATTTCACCAAGAAGTGGTAATTTACCTTTATAATCGACCATTTTAAGAATTGAATTACTTACACCTTTATGCTCAGATCCCATTATAATTGCAACAGGTTGGTTTAAGTCTATGTCATATAAAGAATCTTCTGTTTTCTCTGTTGCTGCTACAAGTTTTATGTCAGCAGCTTGCAGTTGAAAAATAGCATCTTTTATATGGTCAACCTTACAAATGGGCAATTTAAAGGCGGCTCCTGCTGAAGTTTTGATTGTTTCTGAATTAACTGGAGCACTTCCACTTTTTTGGATGATGATTGCATCAACTCCTGTACATTCCGCCGTTCTGATTATTGCACCAAAATTACGAACGTCTGATAGTTGATCTAAGACTAAAAATAAAGGAGTTTTGTCGGAATTTAAAGTATCTTCAATGATTTCTTCCAAATTGGCAAATTCAACAGGTGAAATTCTTGCTACAGCTCCTTGGTGGTTGTTGTGTTTTGATAAACGATTTAATTTTTCGACAGGTACAACACTCGTTGATATTTTACCTTTTTTAAGAAGTTTATCTAATTGAAAAAATAAATCACCACGAAGACCTTTTTGTAGATACACCTTTTCAAGAGTAGATCCACTTTCGATTGCTTCAATAATCGCTCTAATACCAAAAATAACTGTAGATTGTTCCATTGGGCAAAAATAGTCTAATTTATGACAAAAAAAAACCACCTTTAAAAAGGCGGTTTTGAACACAAAATAGTGTTGATCTTATAAAGTGAATGAAGCAGAGTAGCTTGATCCATAATTACCAGATAAATTGATAAGAGCTACACCGTTAGCTTCTAATACGTAACCAGTACCTCCGTCTCCATAACCATCAAAAGCTTGGAAAGTATATGTTCCATTTGGTAAACAATTAACAATGTCTAATGTACCAGTGAAATCATCATAAGCTCCAAATGCTAAAGGATCATTACTAGCCATAACTGTAGCTCCTGTAGAATCAACTATTCTCCATGCAGCTTCTTCTGGCCAATCATCAAAAGTTATAGTTAATTTAGCTTTAGTTTCTCCATCAGGACAAGACTGAGACATTGGGATAACTAAATCAGCACCAACATTTAATCCGTCTTTTTGAACCATTCTTAAAACTAATTTCTTTTCAGTAGTTAAGTCTAAATTAACACTTGTGAAATCAATATTAAACTTTGCTTCATTAGAATTAGCAGGTATAGTAACGCTAGATGGTACACTATAAGATGCTGCATCAGCATCAGTATCCTCAGTTACTACTATATCTATTACTCTATCTGAACCTGTTTTGTTTGCTGTGAAAATAGTAATTTCTTTAGTTTCTTGAGCTCCGTCAGGAAGGCTAACTACAACTGCGTCGGCACCAAATGTTGCAAATGCAGGAGCGTCAAAATCATCAATAGTATCTTTACAACTATTTAAAGTAGCCAAGGCTAGCGCCGCTACCATAAGTAATTTTATGTTTTTCATGTGTAAGGGTATTAAAAAACCATCTTAAGCAAAAAGCCTAAGATGGTTGTAATTATTATAAGTTTTGATCAGTAATGAAAGGATTATTTTGAATTTCGTCTTGTGGAATTTCAAATGTTAATCTTTCGTCATTATAAGGAATAGCAACACCAACAAAGTTTAAGTGGTTAGTACCTCTTGTAATTGTCGCTTTGTTACGCTTCATAGCAAAGTAACTCTTACCTTCTCCCCATAATTCAATACGAGTTTGTAAATAGATTTCATCTAATAAAGCTTGTCCGCTTAAAGCATCTACATATGAGTTATCTGGAACTCTTCTTGCCAATAAAGCTTTTAAAGATGTTCTTGCAGCTCCGTCATTTCCTGCTCTAGCTTGAGCTTCCGCATTTAATAAATAAGCTTCTTCTATACGCATGTAAACATAATCACCAGTAATACCTACATTAGGTCCTGATCCGAAAGATGTTGTACCAGCAACGGCAGGAGAGTAGTAAAATTTCAATAATGGTTGTAAGTGTCTTCCTGTACCTGAAGCATTAGTTGGATCATCAAAGAACTGCGCTTTTCTTGCATCATTAGCAGGAATAGCATCAAATAAAGTTTGATCAATTACCTTAAAGTCACCAGCCCATGCATAACTAAATGAGTAAGCATCAACTTGACCCCACCAAGAAATTAAACCTAAACTTAATTCTGGAGTAATGTCTACACCCCACATCCAGCTATTAGAATTTACATCGTTGAATCCATTTGTAACGTCAGCTGCAGCTAACATAGTGTAAGATCCACCGTTTATTACTTGCTGAGTTAAAGCTGCAACATCAGCATCTCTACCACCTTTCGCGGCTAAAACGTATGCTAAAATCATACGAGCAACATCTTGATTCACTTGGTTTTTAGCAGTTCTGTTGAATCCACTTAATAGAGAAATAGCAGAATTTAAATCTTCTTCCATTTGCTCATAAACCTCTTGGGCAGTAGATTTAGCTAAGTTACCTGAAGTCTCACCAATCGGCATTGGTAAAATTGGTTCAGATGCATTATATTCTTTTTGAAAATATTGAGCTAAATTAAAATAAGAATGAGCTCTTAAAGCTTTAGCTTGTCCTAATGAATATTTATTTGCATCTGTTTCAGGAATGAAGTCATTACCACCAAGGTTGTTAATTACTAAATTAGCAGAACCAACCATTTTATAGTAGTATCTCCATAATTGTCTGTTATCTCCAAAAGTAAAGTTCTCACCTACTTGTAATTCAGAGAAACTTGCACGATACCATCCAAAGTTACTAGCACTTAATGCCATATCACTTGACATGAAATCTCCATATATATCATATCCTTTCTGTCCGAAGTCATCATGGTTCGGGCTATTAACTCCTCCAGTATCACCAGATCTTACTTGAACTTGAAGTGCATATACACCACTTAAAAAAGCAGCAGGAATTCCAGGGTTAGTTAACGCTCCTTCTGCTAATTGAGCAGAAGTTAACTCTTGCGTAGGCTGGCTATTTCCGGATGCACCATCATTTGCTAAAAATTCGTCACCACAACTATATGAAATAGCTAATAAACCAGCGACAAATAATAATTTAATTTTTTTCATGATTTTAATAAGTTTTTAATATTAAAATTTAACTCTTACTCCCATTGTGATTGTTGTTGCAGGAGCGTAAATTCTACGTCCAGAACTTCCTGTTTCTCTAATAGAAGGATTGAATCCTTCTCTTGCAGTATTGATAAACAAGTTGTCACCAGACACCCATAAATTAATAGCATCAATTCCAGAGTTTTCCATAAAGCTGCTAGGTACTGAATAACCAATTCTAGCATTATTTAAAGCTATATAATCCGTACTTGTAACAAAACGAGAAGATAAAGATGTAACGTTAGCTACTGTAGCATCTGACAATAATGGAACATCAGTAATGTCACCTGGTTGTTGCCATCTATTTCTAATATCAGTGTGGTAGTTGTTACCTGCCGCACCAAATCTATCACTCATTAATTCAGCATATTGTCCATCATAAGCATATCCACCTAAACTATAAGTAAACTGAGTAGCGAAGTCAAAATTACCAACTTTTCCAGTTAATCTGAAAGCTCCTCTTACATCAGGGATTAAAGTTTTGTCGATGAATACTTGTGTAGCGTCAGCGTAAGTTTTAGTAACTTGCCTTTTGATGTTAACATCTCCTCCAGCATTCCTATATTCGAATAAAGAACTAGTTGTACTTGGATCACCGTTTGGTAAAGTTGCGAAATCACCTTCACCTGCATCTAAAACACCGTTATCATTTTTGTCATCGTAGTACTGGTACCACATTGGTGCTCCGTCAGAAGGGTCTACACCAGCCCACTCTTGCATGAAGAAGTCAAAGATTGAACGACCTTTAGCGAAAGCATAAGCACCATCGTCACTAGATCCTGAGTCAATAACTTTTGGAAGCCCAGTCGTGTTATCTAATGGCATTTCAACCATTTCGTTTTGTATGATTTCTCCGTTTAAAGATAAATCTAATTTGAAGTTATCATTGTTTACTAAGTGCGCAGTTAAGTCAAATTCGAAACCTGCATTTAGTACTTCACCATCGTTATATAATACTTGGTCAGCTAATTCAGATGGTCCTTGACGTCTAAAGAAGAATAAGTTATCAGTATTCTTTCTATAGTAGTCAAAGTTGGCATCTAAATAATTTCCAAAGCTCATTTCTAAACCTCCTTGTAATTGTCTTGTAGTTTCCCATGTTAAATTAGGGTTTCCTGCAGTATCAAATACAAGAGCTAATTCTCCACCAACTAATTGAGCTTCGAATGTGTTGAAACCTGAAGCTTCGTTAACTCCTTGTTGATCACCAGTAACCCCCCAAGAAGCTTTAGCTTTTAAATATGATAAGAATGAATCCTGCATAAAGTCTTCTTCAGTTACAATCCAAGATGCTCCGATAGAACCGAATGTACCCCATTGGTCATTTACAAATCGAGAAGAACCATCTGTTCTTAAAGAAGCAGATAGGAAATATTTGTTAGCGAAATTATAATTTACTTGTCCAAAATAAGACTCGATACTTGATGCATCTACATAACCAGTTGCAGGAATCTGTGAAACTAAATAGTTGTCAAGGTTGTATAAACCAGGAACAACAACATTTGATTTATTAGCAAAATCTCTTTCAAATCTTCTTTCGAATGATTCATGTGCAGCTAACGCTTCTATACTATGGTCTCCAAATGAAGTTTTATAACGTAATAATTGAGTCATCGTTTGAGACCATCTCGTAGTATTCGTTAAACTTAAAGTACCATTATTTTCAGCATCTGTACCGTAAATGTGGTTACCTGCATTTACAAATTCTTGGTAAGAGTATTGACCTCCAAATTTAGTTTCTAAAGTTAATCCTTCAGCTAATTTAAAGTCTGCTCCAAAAGTTCCGTTAAGAGAGTGAGTTTCTCCTCCTACAAAATTTAAGACAGCAGTACCTACAGGATTTAATAAATCTGCATTTGGTCTAGATCTTGTGAATCCGTTAAGCGTTCCAGTTGGAGATCCGAAGTCGTATTGGTATCCTCCATAAATTGGATCTGGAATTTTATCACCTGTTCCAGGGAATCTTGCGAATACTGGATATATAGGTGCCATTTTATCAGCAAACTCGAAAAGGTTCTCTGAACCTGCAGTTTGACCGTTATTAGTGGTTTGAGCGAAAGAATAACCAATATTAGAAGTTATCTTTAACCATTCTTTTACGTTAGATGATAAATTTAATCTTGTAGTATATCTTGTAAAATCAGAGTTTAATGAGTATCCGTTATCATTTAAATAACCCATAGATACGAAGTATTTTGACTTATCTGATCCACCAGACATACGTAAGTTACCTTCTGTTCTGATTCCTTCACCAAAAGCTAAGTCAGCAAATCTTTCTGGAGTAAATAATCTTTGAACTCCTGAACGAACAGATCTAGTAGCTGGATCGATTAAATTTGCAGCGTCAGTAACATTCCACATGTTGTATCCTTGACCGATTCCGTTGTTTCCAAATAATCTTGAATTAGCAAAATCTACAGGATCAGCGGCACCGTTAATACGTCCGTTGTTAAATAAACCTTCCCATACTAAACCAACATATTCTTCTGGATTAGAGATTACGTTATATCTTGGGATGATTTGTACGTTAACCCCTGATTTTACATCAACTTCGATGAAAGATTTTTCAGCTGATGTACCAGTTCTTGTAGTAATTAATACAACACCATTTGCACCTCTAGATCCATAGATCGCAGTTGCAGTTGCATCTTTTAATACAGTTGTAGATTTAATATCAGATGGGTTGATAGAGTTTAAATCGAAAGTACTTCCCATTTGAACACCATCGATTACGTAAAGAGGAGTTCTGTTACCTAATGGAGAACCATATCCACGAATACGGATAGTACCAACAGAACCTGGCTGACCAGATGTGTTGATTACAGTTACCCCAGCAACCTCCCCAGCTAACGCTTGAGTAACGTTAGAGAAGTTTTTTGCTTCTAAGTTTTCTGTAGCTACTGTTGCAGCAGTACCAACATAAGCTTGCTTAGTTGTCGTACCATAACCTACTACGATAACCTCTTCAAGTAAATTGTCAGTTTCAAGAGTAAGACTGATGTTGTTAGATGAACCTACTACTCTCTCAGCAGTTTTCATACCAACAAAGCTAAAAACTAATACATCACCTGTCTTCGCTTTAATAGAGTAGTTACCATCAAAATCAGTTTCAGTACCAGAAGTGGTACCCTTTTTTAATACACTAACCCCAGGTAGCGGACCTGATTCGTCAGAAACAGTACCTGAAATCGTTCTCTCTTGCGCAAAGGAAATTTGCACAACCAACGCTAACAAAAGCGTTAAAATTCCATTAAACTTTGTTTTCATTGTATAATTGTTTGAATTAATCAAACGCTAAAGTCTTAATTTTATCTTAAATAAACAATTTTTTAACAGAAAAAACGATGTAGCTTTGGTTATTAATTATCTCATGAAGTTATCTTTTGATGAATAATTAAGGAAAATGTTCTTTTATTAAATACTTTCTATTTTTACTTGCTTAAGAAGTAACTAATTGATTCATTGTGTTTTTTAAATACATTTTGTCCCTGAGTTAGACCTAGATCAATAGCAGATCTGTAATGGATACCACCATATAGTCTGCTTACTGCCGCTTCTTTCGCAGCTTTTCTAAAAGAAGAAAATTTTCTTACAGGAAGTCCATATGGGAGTTCAGTTGTGTCATCAAATTGAAAATTATCTCCAAAAATATTGGTTAAAGTTTCTGATGCAGCGCCAGAAACAACTGAATGGCCACTTGTATATTCTGGGAATGGTGGTGTTTGTAACACAGGTTCCCAAGTTTCATCTAAATAATTATTGATTAAAGTTTCTGGCCTTACTAGATTGCTTCTATATTTTTCATCCCAACAGCTTATAAAAGCATCGGCAATAGATATAGAAGTTTTAGTGTAAGCGTGAACTGTTTCTTCAAAATTTGAATTCGTTTGTTTACAAGCTATTTTACATATTCCGATCCAGTGAGCTCCAGGAGTTATTTTTTTTGAGGCAAACATAAAATGTCCTCTTGTAACGGATACATAGGGATTACAATCCCAGAAACGAGCAATGGCAATTTCTTCTGAAGTGTCTCCTTTTTCGTTAATATCTTTAGTTACATTGTAAACTTCCATTAACTCTTTATGGAAATCACTATTCTTTTCTAATGAAAAAACCGGGTGAGACTTTGGTTTAAATTGTGAGGCAGAATCTAAAGCAAATGTTCTTATTTTATTCCAATGAGGTTCTATTGCGTCCATATATGATGGAGGAGTAGGTTTCCATTGTGAAGGATCATCGCTAAGGATATTATGTTCGGGCATTGTTCTAGTTTGCGCGTAATTGTCGTTATTCATCCATTGAATAATTTGAGATGAATAATGCATACCTTGTTTTTTGGAATCCTCAAAACTTTGTGAGTTTAATTTATTCCAAACTCCATATAAACTATCTCTGTAAGAAGTTAGTTTATCTTTCGAAAATATTAATTCTTTAGCGACATCCATATAGGCAATTAACGAAGCCAGTCTTTTATTTGACTTATTATTTGAGTCGAAATGGCTTAAGTTTAAATTTGTCAATTGGTTTGATAAGGATTTATATTTAGAGCTACCCGCGTTCAATGCTTCATAGGCGGCAATATTAGGATACACATATATTCTACTAGCAACGGGTGGTGAGAACACATCATGAATCATTATTTGTGTTAAATGATCGACTGTTGCATGATATTGATCCGATGAAATTTCAATTTCTTTTTGCTCTTTGGAACAAGATGCAAAAAAAACACTCAAAAGGATTAATGTAGTATATAGAGTTGGAGTAAATTTAGTTTTCATTGATAACATACGATTTTATGGTATCGTTATTTGGTACAATTAGTATTAATTTTTTGTCTTTTAAGTTTACGATTGCAGAGTTCCTGATTTCTTGCTCAAAAGGTTGAATTCCATATGTGCTAGCACTGCTGTAGTCGTCTTTACTAGATAATAATAGTCCTTTTATACTTTCATATCCTCCATGATAGGTATTCACAGATTTTGTGTTCCCGAATGCAAGGATATTCTCTTTGTTATTAATCTTAACTTTACTGAAAGTATTTAAAGGGGCTAGCTGGAATGTCTTTGGAAGTTCTTTGAAATTATCAAATTTACCATTGTCATTTTCTATATATCCTGATGAAAGATTGTTTACAAAATAAGTATGAGCTTTATTTAATGCTTTTTTGGTTAAAACTTCGTCAATAGTTTTTGTTGCATAGTCTTTGTATTTGACAAACCTTTTTTTGATAACATTCATTTGAGATGCTAATTCATCTTTGGAATAAATAGGATAATATTTTCCATTTATGTTATAAGCTAGAACAGTTTCGTTTTTACCATTACCATCAAAATCTGAATAGTACATATTTAATGGAGCATCAACCGAAGCTTTAAATTTTGTATTTGTCCCCCAGTTACCAAGTAAAATATCTTCATCACCGTCTTTATCAACGTCAAATGTTGTAACGGTTTGCCATAATCCCATTAGGTTAGGGTATTCATTAGATAAAGTTAGTTTTCCATTATTGTTAATATAAATTCTTGGGTAATCCCATTCTGTAGTGACTACTAAATCTTTAGTGCCGTCTTTATTTAAGTCTGTCCAAATAGCATCTGTGACATGAGAGTTAAGCTTGAAATTCTTATCAACTTCAAAGTTTCCTTTACCATTGTTGATTAAAATATAGGAATCTATAGATTGCCCAAAGTCATCAGGGTTAGATCTGTTTCCAACGAATAAATCTATATCTCCATCGTTATCATAGTCATAATGTTTAACACAAGCGGCAATGTTTTTATTAGCGGGAATTGAATTCGATTGGGTGAAGTTACCTTTATCATTTAAATACAATCGATCCAATTCATATTTCCAATTTCTTCGTTGGTTAATACCAGTACCAACATATAGATCAAGATCACCATCGTTATCTGCGTCGAAAAAAGTAGAACATGTATCTTCGAAGAAAGCATCTTTCTCAATATTAGGTATAGATGTTGAAACAAGAGCTTTTCCATTATTAAGGAATAATTGAGCAGGAGTTCCACATCCATTCCCGATAAATACATCTTCATAACCATTCTTGTCAATATCTCCTATAGATAAAGCTGGCCCTGATGTAGATACTTTATAAGGTATCAGCCGTTCAACATAAAAGTCATTGTATTTATCTTCTTTATGATTGTAATCGATAAGATTTGTTTGAGAAAATAAACTTGAATTTTTCATTTCGCTTGGTGACCAAGACGTTGTTGCGTTTTTGTTATATTTTATTGTGTTGAGATTATTAATCTCAGATTGTAATACGATTTGAGATTTGTTATTTGGCCATATGACTTTGATAGAATCTATTTTGTTTATTGTATCTAGACCAAAATGTAAATTATTGTCAACAGATGAAATAAAACCTCTTGAATTAAAAAGTTGTTTGAATTGTTGTTTGCCATTTGAATAGACTACTGCCTTAGTCCCAATTCCATTTTTGTTTCCTTTGGAATAGTTGAAGTTTAACTTAATGAAGTTTTTATTGGTTGTTGTGTTTTCGTAAATGAATGAAAAATCATTCATATTGTTCGTAATTAAATCTAAATCTCCATCTAGATCTAAATCGGCATATGTAGCTCCATTGGATATTGTAGCATAATCTTCAATCCAATCATTATTCTTATTTTCAAATTTTTCAGAATTACCTTTGAAAATTTGATTTGGCATTGTTCCTTTCGGCATTTCAGTTAATGATGCTAAGAGCCATTCGTCTTTTGATTTAGTCTTGTCTCTATATTTATAAGTACTTGCCACATACATTCTAAAATCGAGGTCATTTGGTCGTCTTAGAATTCCATTTGCAACAAATAAATCTTGATGTCCGTCATTATTGTAATCTGCAATAAGTGGACTCCAACTCCAATCTGTATCGGCAACTCCATTGAATAAAGCTTCTTCATTAAAGAAATTTCCTGAGTTATTTATTTGAAGCATGTTACGGGCGTATTGATCCTTGTATCCCAGTTTTTGAAGTTGAATTTGAATATTCAACATAGTGTCATCACCTTCAGATTCTTTGACTGCTCTTTCATCTTTTGGTAACATGTCAAGTGTAATTAAATCTTGAAAACCGTCACCATTAATATCAGCGGCATCACTTCCCATTGAAAATCTACTAATCATGGAAAATTTATTACCTAACGATTCAGTAAAGGTTCCATCTTGGTTGTTTAGATAATAATAATCATCCTCATGGAAATCATTACATACGTAAATATCGTCCCATCCATCATTATTAAAATCTGCTATAGATGCACTTAAACCATATCCGTTAGCGCCACCAAATATTTTTGCTTTTTCACTGTAATCAGTGAATTTGTTATTGTTATTTTGAAGTAAAACATCGCCAGTAAGACCTGTTCTTTTTTCTCTAAGTAGAGCAGGGCCATGTGAGGTTTTGGTATGTACAGCATGATTAACGATATAAATATCTAGGTCGTCATCTTTATCGTAATCGAAGAAATATGCTTGTGTAGAATAACCTTTGTAGTCTAAGTTGTATTCTTTAGATTTTTCTGAGAACGTGTTGTCTCCATTATTTATGTAAAGCTCATTGTGGCCTTTGAAGTCTAGGAGACCTGAAACGGCACACACATAAATATCTAGGTATCCGTCATTATTAATGTCGACAATTGTTGCTCCTGTTTGCCAGTCTGCCTTTCCTTTTACTCCAGCTTTTTCGGTTATGTCTTCGAAATTTAAGTTGCCTTTATTAAGGAATAATTTGTTATCACCTCTATTTGATATAAAAAAGAGATCGGGTAAGTTGTCATTATTGAAATCCCCCACACTTACACCACCGCCGTTATAGTAGTAGATGTAATTTATAATATTGTGATTGACGTCATCTTGAATTTCATTTTTAAATGTTAATCCAGTAACGTCTGAAGTTAATTTTTTGAATAAATGGTTAGATTTCTCTTGTTTGGTTTGGGGGTGTTCCTTCTTGCAGCTACTTAATATAAGGGAAAGTAGTGTGACTACCATTAAAAGCTTAGTTCTCATTAATCAGCAGAAAGATTTTATGTTTGTTAAAAGGAAAAGGGGTTGTTTATAACAACCCCTTCCTTGATTAATTCATTATTTAGTTTTGGGCTCCAGGAGAGTTGAAATCACTCTCGAAAGCTGGAACAGGCCAATATTCTAAATATCCATAGTTAATTGTTGCATTAGTATATACAGGAGTATAAGTTTGAACTGGATCCGTATTTGGAACTTGCTCAGTTAAACCAACAACCCATGCACCAGTTCTAGATCCAGAAGCGATTCCATAACGTCTAGCATCATAGAAAGCAAGACCTCTAAAGATTAATGCTAATCTTCTCTCTTTACGAACTTCTTCCCATGCATCTGCTTGAGATAAACCAGTTCCTACTGTTGCAGGTAAACCTGAATTTTGTAAGTTTCTAACTGCATCTAAATGAGCTAAACCACCTTCAATATCAGAAGTTCTAATTTTTGCTTCAGCTAATAATAACTCATTTTCTTCATGAGTTGCTCCGTAGTATAATTTGATTGCTCCAGCAGTACCTGATACGATTGGAGACGGGTCTTTCCAGAAGTAGTTACATCCATATTGTATTCCTCTTCCTCTAGGGTTAGGGAAAACGAAAGGATCGAAATATGCATCTAAACGATTATCTCCAGCATTTATATCTTGGATTAAACGTGGGCTAGGGAAGTACCAGAAACCAGAAACTACTCCAGGTAACCAACCATTATCTAATACAGTTGCTTCAGATGTCATAGAGAAAGCTTCTGTATTTGCGCTAACACCATTGTTACACCATGTGATAACGTTATTCCAATCGGCAGCAGTCATATCAGCTACCTTAGTACTATATACTAAATTACGAGCTCTTAAACTGTTGATGTTTTTAACTAAACCTGCCATATCAACTGAATTTCCAGCGATATCAATTTGAACATCAGATAAAATGGCGTTAAACGCTGTAGCGTCTGCTACTCCATTTATAGTAGTTGTTAAAACGTCTAAAATTCTCTCTGACTCAGCGATTAATCCAGCACTGTTTACAAAAGAATTGTTTGTTGCACCAGGAACGTCATTGATAACACCTTGTTCGTACATTAATCCTAATCTAGAGTAAGCATATGCTTTCCACCATAAGGCCCAAGCTTTATAAGCATCTTTTTGAGAAGCGCTTAAATCTTCAGTGTTATCAATATTATCTAAAATAACATTTGCGTGATTGTTAACCGCATAGTATTCTGCCCATTCGTATTGAGTTGGGTTGTCAGAACCAGCAGCTCTTGTGTTTCTTACTGCGATCTCACCAGGTTGTGGTCCTCCTGCAGGAGGTGTAATAGTTTGAGACGCTGGAATTGTAATACCAGTAGGAGGAGGAACAAGAACATTGCTGTCGAATTGAAGAG
This sequence comes from Tenacibaculum sp. 190524A05c, assembly GCF_964036595.1. Classification (NCBI taxonomy): domain Bacteria; kingdom Pseudomonadati; phylum Bacteroidota; class Flavobacteriia; order Flavobacteriales; family Flavobacteriaceae; genus Tenacibaculum; species Tenacibaculum platacis. The sequence continues at coordinate 3,714,300 of NZ_OZ038523.1, forward strand.
ATGCTGTTTGGTTTACCCAACGACCTCCAAAATTACCCCAAGGCATTGTTAAGTTATCTCCCATTGTCTCATGATAACCAGACACAAACCAGAAGTTTACACTTCTTGCTGGGTCTGTTGTGTGAATATACATACCTTTAGCATAACCTTGCATACCCGTTGGAGTAAGAAGTGCTGCTAAAGTAGGTTCGTTTTGGTTTACAGGTTCTATGTCTGTATCTATTAAGTTATCTTGACAAGAAACTAATAAACCTAAAACGAATATTGATAATAATTTAAATTTTTTCATCTTAATATTTGTTTTTTATTTTAGAAAGAAACAGTTACACCTAAGTTGATACTCTTAGTGTTAGGCATAGTAAATTCGTCAAAACCTCTTTGGAATGTGTTACCAAAAGTTCTCGAAGCTTCTGGGTCTAAACCAGTATAATCTGTAATCGTTAATAAATTTCTTCCTGCAATTCTTACATCTAAAGCATCAATAAAGTCAGTCTTTATAAATTTCTTTAATTTGAAGTTAACAGCAATCGATCTTAATCTTAAGAAAGAAGCATCTTCTAAGAAGTGAGATAAAGGAACGTTTGTGTTGTATAACGAAGTGTAATATTGAACGAATGCCCCAGTTTGCGCAGTTCCAGAAGGATCTTCGATAGTAACTGGTACAGATGTGTCAGCATGTAATCCGTTGTTATATAACCATTGTTTAGCATTGTTATAAGCTTCCAAACCTTGGAACCAATCTAATTGCATAGATAAGTTAACGAAGTCGCTAATTTGGAAGTCATTAATGAAAGTCATTACGAAATCAGGTTGAGAACTACCTAAAGTTCTTTTGTCTGGAGTAATAACTACATTACCAGTGTTTTTGTTTACGATATATCCGCTACTTGCTTGTGTAAAGTTTCCTTGATCTGCAGTAGGGATAATTAAGTTACCGTCTAAATCAGTCTCATTTAAGTCAGTTACAACTTTGAATAAAGAGAAAGTACCAACTTCTTGTCCTTCTTCTAATACGAAGTTATCACTTACAACTAACGGCTGTCCACTTGCAATTCTATCTAAAGTTGCTTTCGATTTAGTAAAACGAACTCCAAAGTTCCAACCAAAATCTTCTGAAGTATAAACTTGAGTATCAGCAGAAATTTCAATACCATTACTTGATAAATCATAGTTATTAGACTGGATACCAGAAGCACCAGTAGTAGGAGCTAATTCACCTCTAAAGATTGCTCCAGTAGTTTCTCTTGTAAAGTAGTTAACGAAACCATTAACGTTCGAGAACCAAGCACCTTCACTAGGTGTGAATCCATAGTCTAAACCAACTTCTAATTCTTTAGTTCTTTCTACTTCTAAAGCCTCGTTAGATAAGTTAGCAGGGAAAGATAAACCTACATCACCACCTAAAGTTGTTCCTGGTAAAGTGATTAAGTTACTTGAGAATGGAGGTTGGATACCAGCCTCACCATAAGCAGCTCTTAATTTTAATAAGTTCACTGCATCGTTTTCAAATGTATCAGCGATATTAAAATAAGCATCAGCTCTTGGGAATGTAAAATCTAATCCAGAACCAAATCTGTTAGAAAAATCTTGTCTGAAACCAGCAGAGAATCCGAATAAACTTCCAAAATCAAATTTTTGGTTAACTAAATATCCATATGTTCTGAATGGAGATTCTGTATATCCATTGAATACTTTAGTGCTTGATTGGCTAATGTTGTAAGTTCCAAATGCACCAAATGGGTTGTCTGTACCACTTACACTATTAGATACTAAGTTTCTGTCTCTCCAGTCAAAGTTAACTGTAGTTGTAGATACGATGTTAGTATCCCATCCAAATTGTTCTTTGAAGTCTAAACTTAATGTAGCAGAAGCTAAGAAGTTTTGGAAGTATTCTTGATTTGTAATAAAGTTGATTCTACCAGTTTTGTTATTTGTAATAACTCTTTCTTGTTGGTGATCACTCTTGTTTTCTTGGAAGAAAGTAAAGTTTTGAGTATATGTATCATAACCATACTTTACATCAAAAGTTAAGTAGTCAGTAGGACTATAGTTTAAGTTAAAGTTAGAAATATAACGAGTAATCTCATCTAACCTTGTTTGATATCTTCTAAAGAAGAATGGGTTAGTAGAGTTTGGATCAGTTAAATCTGGTTGTACAACAAAATCTCCGTCACTGTTTCTTACGTTTAATAAATCTACATGAGGTAAGTTTTGGAATACATTGTTAATTAAGTTATTCGCGTTTGCGTTATCAGTGTTAGTACCAGTGTCATTTGAACTGTTAATAACGTCAAAACGTCCAGAAACTTTTAAGTTATCAGCTAAATCAACTCCTAAGTTAAAACGAGCATCATACTTAACATATTGACCAGGAACAAGAACAGATTCTTGCTCGGTTCTGTTTGCAGCTAATAAGTAGCTAGTTTTTTCTGAACCTCCTACTAAGTTAACTCCTAAAGTTTGGTTAACAGCAGTGTTAAATAAAACATCTGTAGCATCAAAAGTTTGCTCTGCATAAGGAGTGTTGTTGATTCCCGCATCTCCTAATTGAGAAGTTCCAACAGCAACAGCGTTAATAGCAACTGCACCATATTGAGCTTCGTTGTTTAAATCTGTAACTCTCAATCCGTTAGTGTCTGTTAAGAACCCTTGAGCATCAGTTTGGTATCTGTGTAATGAAGATCTTTTTAATCCGTCTCCAGCGATAGCGTCAACAATACCAACATCAGTTCTAACAGTAACTTTCATTTTACCTGCTTTACCTCTTTTTGTGATAATGTTGATTACCCCGTTCGCTCCTTGTGCACCGTAAATAGTACCTGCAGCAGCACCAGAGATAGTTTCTACTCTTTCAACTGTTGTAAAGTCAATATCAGCTAAACGTGAACTTTGGTTAGATGCACCACCAATACTTGTGCTTGAATCTAGAATTTGAACCCCATCAATTAAAATCATTGGTTGAGAACTATTAAGAGAGTTAATCGCTCTTAATATGATGTTTTGTTGCTGACCTGGCTGTCCAGTAGTAGATTGGATAATTGTACCCGCAATTTTTCCTTGTAAAGCTTGGTCAATAGATTGAGTTCCTGGGGATTCTAATTTTTTAAGAGATATCGAATTTACCGAAACCCCTAATTTCTTTCTTGAAGTTCCTGTTGCCACCCCCGTTACAACAACTTCTTCTAATACGTTACTATCTTCTCCCATAACAACGTCGATTGTGTTAGATGCTCCAACAGTTTTTTCAACTGTTTTCATTCCAACAAATCTAAAAACTAATACGTCTCCTGAGTTTGCTTTGATAGAATACTTACCATCAAAATCAGTTTCGGTACCAGAGGCAGAACCTTTTTTCTGCACACTAACTCCAGGTAGTGGTCCTGATTCATCTGAAACAACACCTGAAATCGTTTTTTCTTGTGCAAAGGATATCTGCACAATAAACGCAAAGAATAGCGCCAAAATTCCATTAAATTTTGTTATCATTTTGTATTTATTTGAATTAATGTCTGCTAAAGTCTTAAAATAAACTTAAAAAAACAATAAAAAAGGTTAATAAAATGTGAACTAAATAGCTTTTTTGTTAAAAACAGATGTTTTTTTTAGAAGTAGTTTTTAAAGCTTAGAGATAAGTTAAACCCTTTACTGTTGCTTTCTGTAGCGTTAAGGTTTCCACTGAAAATTAAATCTATTTTTGATTTGTTTATAAAGAAGGAATATCCTGCTCCGAGGGTTAAAAGGTTTTGTCTTATTTTGTTGGTGGATTCTATGATTCCAAAATCGGTAATACTATATATATAAGAATCCTTATTTGCTAGTATCCTATACTCAAGAGTCATAAAGGAATATTTAGCTGTAAAAATACTTTGTTGATTTACTCCTCGTATTGAATTTGGTCCACCAATCCTGAATAATTCATTGGTTAAAAAAGTGTTGGATAGTAGTAAGTTAGATTCACTTCGAACGAAAACTGAATTTCTTTGGTTTATTTCGAAAAGATAGTAGGCTTCTAGGTTTATTTTACTTTGATTTCCTGTGCTGTTTGTTGTAGATCTTTGTCCAAATTGATATTTGCTAAGTAGAAATAATTTGGTTTTATAGATGCTATGATTATTTGGTATGTGATAAGAAAAACTCAATCCAACAAAATTAGTATTGAAGTTTTCTATGCTGGTTATATTGTTATTTAACGTGTTGTTCGATGATTCTGTTTCGTAAAATGTCCCTATTTCAGTTCTTGGATTTAATGTATATGTAAAGTTGGTTTGTAGTTTCGAATTTAAGAATGTGCTGTCTTGTTTGTGAATTTCAAAAGAAGTGTGATTTGAAATAGGTGTGTTGAAAATATACGGTATTTTAGTGGATAAGTTAATGTTCTGGCTTTCGTTTCCATTAGCATTCCATGAGAAGTTTAGTTCTTCGCCTGTATTTAGCAGGTTTACAAGCTCTAAGTTTAAATTACCTGTTATCTGAACTTTGTCATTTGAAGGGTTTGTCGAGAAGTTTAAGAGTCCGTCGAAATTGTTTCGTTTAACTTCTTCTAAGTATAAATACAGGGTTGTCGAGTCTTTTTTAAAAAGAGCTTCGGGTTGATTAGTAGTTTTTACAAATTTTAAATTGTCTATATTTTGAGCTAGGTCATTTATTTTGTTTTTATCAAATAAATCTCCTTTTTTAATTTTCGCGAAATGATTCAAATAGTTTTTCGGAAATCCATCATAGCCTTTTATGATGATGTTGTCAATTATTCGTTTTTCAGATTTATTAATTGTCAAGTCTGCAACAAGAAGATTGTCTTTTAAATCTATATTTGTGAGTTGTATAGTGGAAAATCCTTTTCCTTCTTTAGATAGTTGGTTTTCGATTTCGGTTAATATGGTTTCGAATTTCGAAAATTTTATTTTTTCATAATTTAATTCAGGGATTATTGATTTAAGGTAGTTTAATTCTTCTGGAGTTTTAAGTTTTAAAAAGTTTATACGCTTTCCCAAATATATTCTATGGAATACCGTGTCTTTTATTTGGTATGTGGAATCGATGTAACTGTAGAAGTACCCTTTCAGCTTTATTTTTTCTAGAAGTTTTTCCTTTGTGGTAGGTTCGCTTTTAGTGATCTTAATATTTTCTAAAGTAGTGTTTTCAATCGAATCTTTAGAGTATAGTTTTACATGCTTTTTTTGTGCAAAAAGAATTTTTCCGGAGAGTAAAACTAAAATTAATGATATGAAAAGGTTTTTCTTCAAGATTGTGATATGGGGCTAAAGTACATTAAAATCAAGAAATTCGCTGTAGAATTAATTCTTGTTTTAAAAATAACTTACTGATATTTGAATAATTAGAAATAAATCGTACATTTGCACACTCTTAAAAATAGAGATTTATTAATAAGTACAAACGAAAACAAGTAATTAATTAGTATGCCAACTATTCAACAATTAGTTCGTAAAGGAAGAACCAAAATAACTAAGAAGAGTAAATCGGCTGCTTTAACGGCATGTCCTCAGAGACGTGGAGTTTGTACGCGTGTGTATACAACTACGCCAAAGAAACCTAACTCAGCTATGCGTAAAGTAGCTCGTGTTAGATTAACAAATGGTAATGAAATCAACGCGTATATTCCAGGTGAAGGACATAACCTACAAGAGCACTCGATAGTATTAGTTAGAGGTGGAAGGGTAAAAGATTTACCAGGTGTAAAATACCACATCGTACGTGGTGCATTAGATACTGCAGGTGTTGAGGGAAGAACTCAACGTAGATCTAAATATGGTGCAAAACGCCCTAAAGACAAAAAGTAAGATTAATCAGTAACTTTTTTAATGTAAAGACATGAGAAAAAGAAGAGCGAAAAAAAGAGTTTTGTTACCGGATCCAAGATTTAATGATCAATTAGTAACACGTTTTGTGAATAACTTAATGTGGGACGGTAAGAAATCTGTAGCGTTCAAAGTATTTTACGATGCAATGGATATCGTAAATGAAAAGAAAACTGACGAGGAAAAGTCAGCTTTAGAAATTTGGAAAGATGGTTTATCTAATGTAATGCCACACGTAGAGGTTCGTTCTCGTCGTGTTGGTGGAGCTACATTCCAGATACCAATGCAAATACGTCCAGATCGTAAAGTTTCAATGGCGATCAAATGGATGATTAGTTATGCTCGTAAGCGTAACGAAAAAACAATGGCTCAGCGTTTAGCAGCTGAGGTTTTAGCAGCAGCTAAAGAAGAAGGAGCAGCAGTTAAGAAAAGAGTTGATACTCATAAGATGGCTGAAGCAAATAAAGCATTCTCACACTTTAGATTTTAATAGAAATGGCTAGAGATTTAAAATTTACAAGAAATATTGGTATTGCTGCCCACATTGATGCGGGTAAGACTACAACAACTGAGCGTATCCTTTATTATACAGGGGTTTCTCACAAAATTGGAGAGGTGCACGATGGTGCTGCTACAATGGACTGGATGGAGCAAGAGCAAGAAAGAGGTATTACAATTACTTCTGCTGCTACTTCATGTACTTGGGAATTCCCAACTGAAAATGGACAAAAATTACCTGATACAAAAGGATATCACTTTAACATTATTGATACTCCTGGTCACGTTGACTTTACAGTAGAGGTAAACCGTTCATTACGTGTATTAGATGGATTAGTATTCTTATTCTCAGCTGTTGATGGTGTTGAGCCTCAGTCAGAAACTAACTGGCGTTTAGCTGATAACTATAAAGTGCCTCGTATGGGGTTTGTTAATAAGATGGACCGTCAAGGATCTAACTTCTTAGCAGTTTGTCAGCAAGTAAAAGATATGTTAGGTTCTAATGCAGTGCCAATCGTATTACCAATTGGTGAAGAAGCTGATTTTAAAGGTGTGATTGATTTAGTAAAGAACCGTGCTATTGTTTGGCATGATGAAACTAAAGGATCTACTTTTGATATTATTGATATTCCAGAAGATTTAAAAGAAGAGGCTGCTGAATACAGAGCTAAATTAATCGAGGAAGTAGCTGCTTACGATGAGAATTTATTAGAGAAATTCATGGAAGATGAAAACTCTATTACAGAAGAAGAAGTGCATGCTGCTTTACGTGCTGCTGTAATGGATATGTCTATCATTCCTATGGTATGTGGTTCTGCTTTCAAAAATAAAGGTGTACAGTTCTTATTAGACGGAGTTTGTCGTTATTTACCTTCACCAGTAGATAAGGATGCTATCGTTGGAACTGATCCTGAAACAGGAGAAGAGGTTGTACGTAAGCCAGATGTAAAAGAGCCTTTCTCAGCGTTAGCATTTAAAATTGCTACTGATCCTTTCGTAGGTCGTTTAGCATTCTTCCGTGCTTACTCTGGTCGTTTAGACGCTGGTTCTTATGTGTTAAACAACCGTTCAGGTAAGAAAGAGCGTATTTCTCGTATTTACCAAATGCACTCAAATAAGCAAAACGCTTTAGATTTTATCGAAGCTGGAGATATTGGAGCTGCTGTTGGATTTAAAGATATTAAAACAGGAGATACTTTATCTGCTGAGAAAGCACCAATCGTTTTAGAATCGATGGACTTCCCAGATCCAGTAATCGGTATCGCTGTTGAGCCAAAAACAAAAGCGGATGTTGATAAGTTAGGATTAGCTTTAGGTAAATTAGCTGAAGAGGATCCAACATTTACAGTAAGAACTGACGAAGCTTCAGGACAGACTATTATTTCTGGAATGGGTGAGTTGCACTTAGATATTATTGTTGATCGTTTAAAGCGTGAGTTTAAAGTTGAAGTAAACGAAGGTCAACCACAAGTAGAGTACAAAGAAGCTATTACTGCTTCGGCTGAACACAGAGAGGTTTATAAGAAACAATCTGGTGGTCGTGGTAAATTCGCGGATATTGTATTTACAATGGAGCCTGCTGACGAAGGAGCAACAGGATTACAATTTGAATCTATCATTAAAGGTGGTAACGTTCCTAAAGAATTTGTACCATCTGTAGAAAAAGGATTTAAAGAGGCTATGAAAAATGGTCCTTTAGCTGGATACGAGATGGATTCAATGAAGGTTACTTTAAAGGATGGATCTTTCCACCCTGTGGATTCTGATCAGTTATCATTCGAATTAGCTGCAAAAATGGGTTATAAAGCTGCTGCAAAAGCTGCAAAAGCTAAAATCATGGAGCCTATTATGAAGTTAGAAGTGTTAACTCCTGAGGAGAACATGGGTGATATCGTAGGAGATTTAAATAGAAGACGTGGTCAGGTTTCTGATATGTCTGATAGAGCGGGATCTAAAGTTGTTAAAGCTACAGTTCCATTATCTGAAATGTTCGGATATGTTACTGCTTTAAGAACAATGTCTTCTGGTAGAGCTACATCTACAATGGAATTCTCTCACTATGCTGAGACTCCATCAAATATTTCAGAAGAAGTAATCGCTAATGCTAAAGGTTAATTAAGATGAGTCAAAAAATTAGAATAAAATTAAAATCTTACGATTACAACTTAGTTGATAAATCAGCAGAGAAAATCGTTAAGACAGTAAAAAGTACTGGAGCGGTTGTTAACGGACCAATCCCATTACCAACTCATAAAAAGATTTTTACAGTATTACGTTCACCACACGTAAACAAAAAGTCTAGAGAGCAATTTCAATTATCTGCTTACAAGCGTTTATTAGACATTTATAGTTCTTCATCTAAGACTATCGATGCATTAATGAAGCTTGAATTACCAAGTGGAGTTGAGGTAGAGATCAAGGTATAAGTAATTTAACTTTCGGCTTATTTTGTTAAGTCGAAAGTTTTTTTTACTTTTGCAGTCCGAAATCCTTAGCGGGGTTTCTTTAATTTTCAGTTAGTTAGCTGGAAATCACATGTCCGGAGGGTTTCGCGAAGGAAAAACGGTAAAACACAAAGATTTAAATTAGAGTGTTTTACGCTCTTTTTTTTTGCGCTCTTGGAATGAATTTTAAAATAATTAATAATTAATATTTAAATATGTCTGGGTTAATAGGAAAAAAAGTAGGTATGACCAGCTTATTCGATGAGAATGGGAAGAATATCCCATGTACTGTTATCGAAGCAGGTCCATGCGTAGTTACCCAAGTCAGAACCGAAGAGGTTGATGGCTATTCAGCTTTACAACTTGGTTTCGATGACAAGAAGGCAAAAAGCTCTAATAAAGCTTTAGACGGTCACTTTGCAAAAGCAGGTACTGTTGCTAAAAAACAAGTCGTTGAGTTCCAAGGTTTCGAAGGTGAGTATAAATTGGGTGACTCAATTACAGTTGAACACTTTGCTGAAGGTGAGTTCGTAGATGTTTCTGGAACTTCTAAAGGTAAAGGTTTTCAAGGGGTTGTTAAACGTCACGGATTTGGTGGTGTTGGACAAGCTACACACGGTCAACATAACCGTTTAAGAGCGCCAGGTTCTATTGGTGCGGCTTCTTATCCTGCAAGAGTATTCAAAGGAATGCGTATGGCAGGACGTATGGGAGGTGATAGAGTTAAAGTTCAAAATTTAAGAGTATTAAAAGTAGTTGCTGAAAAGAATCTTTTAGTTGTAAAAGGAGCTGTTCCAGGACACAAGAACTCTTATGTAATTATTGAGAAGTAATGAAGGTAGCAGTATTAGATATTACAGGAAAAGATACTGGTAGAAAAGTTGAACTTTCTAACGAAGTATTCGGAATCGAGCCAAACGATCATGCAATCTATTTAGATGTTAAGCAATATTTGGCTAATCAAAGACAAGGTACTCACAAATCTAAAGAGAGAGGTGAGATTGCTGGAAGTACTAGAAAGATTAAAAAACAAAAAGGTACAGGTACTGCACGTGCTGGTAGTATAAAGTCTCCAGTTTTTAGAGGTGGAGGACGTATCTTCGGTCCAAGACCAAGAAACTATTCTTTCAAATTAAACAAGAACTTAAAGCGTTTAGCTCGTAAATCAGCTTTAAGTATTCAAGCAAAAGATAGCAATTTAGTAGTAATTGAAGATTTCAACTTTGAAACTCCAAAAACTCAAGAATTTGTTAAGGTGTTAAAGGCTTTAGAATTAGATGCGAAGAAATCATTATTCGTATTAGGTTCAGAAAATAAGAATGTATACTTATCTTCTCGTAACTTAAAAAACTCTAAAGTAGTTAGTGCAACAGGAATAAATACTTACAACGTGTTAAACGCTGGGAAAGTAGTTATCGCTGAGAGCACATTAGAAGGAATTGAATCTAATTTAAGTAAATAGGGAATAAGATGAGTATTTTAATTAAACCTATTATTACGGAGAAAGCAACTGGAGATAGCGAACGTTTTAATCGTTATACTTTTGTTGTAAACAAGAATGCTAACAAAATTCAAATTAAGGATGCTGTTGAAGCTGCTTACGGAGTAACTGTAGAGAAAGTAAGAACTTTAAATCATCCAGCGTTAAGAAAAACTAAGTACACTAAAAAAGGTTTAGTTACTGGTTTAACAAGCGGTTATAAAAAAGCGGTTGTTCAGTTAGCAGAAGGCGAAATTGATTTTTATAACAATCTATAAGAATAAGAAAGACAAATGTCAGTTAGAAAATTAAAACCAATAACACCAGGTCAGCGTTTTAGAGTTGTGAATGGGTTCGACACCATCACTACTGATAAGCCGGAAAAGTCATTATTGGCTCCGAAAAAAAGAACTGGAGGTCGAAACAATCAGGGTCGTATGACTACTCCTAACAGAGGTGGAGGTCATAAGAGAAGATATCGTATTATCGATTTCAAAAGAGATAGATATAACGATCCTGCTACAGTATTAACTATTGAGTACGATCCAAACCGTACAGCGTTTATCGCTTTAGTTCAATATGCTGATGGAGAAAAGCGTTATGTAATCGCTCAAAACGGATTAAAAGTAGGACAGACTATCGTTTCAGGAAAAGAAGCTACACCAGATGTTGGTAATGCTATGTTTTTAAGTGATATTCCTTTAGGAACAACTATTTCTTGTATCGAATTACGTCCAGGTCAAGGAGCTGTTATGGCTCGTTCTGCAGGTTCTTTTGCTCAATTAATGGCAAGAGACGGAAAATATGCAATTGTTAAGTTACCTTCAGGTGAAACAAGATTAATCTTACAAACTTGTTTGGCAACTATTGGAGTAGTATCTAATTCAGATCACCAATTATTAGTTTCTGGTAAAGCTGGTAGATCTAGATGGTTAGGTAGAAGACCAAGAACTAATGCAGTTAGAAAGAACCCAGTTGATCACCCAATGGGAGGTGGTGAAGGACGTTCTTCTGGAGGACATCCAAGATCTAAGAATGGTATCCCAGCTAAAGGATATAAGACTAGATCTAAGACTAAAGCTAGTAACAAGTATATTTTAGAACGTAGAAAGAAATAATAAATCATGGCAAGATCATTAAAAAAAGGACCTTACGTTCACTATAAGTTAGAAAGAAAAGTGTTAGCTAACGTTGAATCAGGAAAGAAATCTGTGATCAAAACTTGGTCTAGAGCTAGTATGATTACTCCTGATTTTGTTGGACAAACTATCGCTGTTCATAATGGACGTCAGTTTGTACCTGTTTACGTTACAGAAAACATGGTAGGTCATAAGTTAGGCGAATTTTCACCAACACGTTCATTCCGTGGACACGCTGGTGCTAAAAATAAAGGAAAAAAATAGTAGGATATTATGGGAAGTCGTAAAAAAAACATGGCAACGCAGTTAAAAGAAGCTAAGAAGCAAAGAGCTTTCGCTAAGCTTACTAACTGTCCTACGTCACCAAGAAAAATGCGTTTAGTAGCGGATCAAGTAAGAGGTGTAGAAGTTGAAAAAGCTTTACAAATCTTAAAATTCAGTCCGAAAGAAGCATCTCGTAACTTAGAAAAGTTATTATTATCAGCTATTGCTAACTGGCAAGCTAAAAATGAAGATGCAAGCATGGAGGATGCTGGATTATTCGTGAAATCTATTTATGTAGATAGCGCAGGGATGTTAAAGAGATTAAGACCAGCTCCACAAGGTCGTGCACACAGAATTCGTAAACGTTCTAATCACGTTACTTTAGAGTTAGGAACTAAAAATAACAGTAATTAATCATTAGTAGAAATGGGACAAAAGACAAATCCAATAGGAAATCGTTTAGGAATCATCAGAGGATGGGAATCTAACTGGTATGGTGGAAATGACTACGGTGATAAAATTGCTGAAGATGATAAGATAAGAAGGTATTTAAAAGCCAGATTATCAAAAGCAAGTGTATCTCGTATTATTATTGAGCGTACTTTAAAACTTGTAACCGTTACTATCACTACTGCACGTCCAGGTATCATTATCGGTAAAGGAGGTCAAGAGGTAGACAAGTTAAAAGAAGAGCTTAAGAAAATTACTGGTAAAGAAGTTCAAATTAACATTTTTGAGATTAAGCGTCCAGAATTAGATGCAAATTTAGTTGCAGCTAGTATCGCTCGTCAAATCGAAAATAGAATTTCTTACAAGCGTGCTACTAAAATGGCTATCGCGGCTGCAATGCGTATGAACGCAGAAGGTATTAAAGTACAACTTTCTGGACGTTTAAACGGAGCTGAAATGGCACGTTCTGAACACTATAAAGAGGGAAGAATTCCTTTATCTACTTTTAGAGCAGATATCGATTATTCACTTGTTGAAGCGCATACTACATACGGAAGAATCGGTGTGAAGGTATGGATTATGAAAGGTGAGGTTTATGGTAAAAGAGAGTTATCTCCATTAGTTGGATTATCTAAGCAAAAAGGTAATTCTAACAACAAAGGTGGTGGTAGACGTCAACCTCGCAGAAGAAAATAATTTTTAAAAGAAATTAGAGATGTTACAGCCAAAAAGAGTAAAATTTCGTAGAGTTCAGAAAGGTAAAGGAAACATGAGTGGTAACTCTGGAAGAGGAACTCAGTTATCAAACGGAATGTTTGGTATCAAATCCTTAGACCAGAACTTACTTACTTCTCGACAAATAGAAGCTGCTCGTATTGCGGCGACTCGTTATATGAAAAGGGAAGGTCAGCTTTGGATTAAAATTTTCCCAGACAAGCCAATAACTAAGAAACCGTTAGAGGTACGTATGGGTAAAGGTAAAGGAGCACCTGACCATTTCGTTGCTGTTGTTAAACCAGGAAGAATCTTATTTGAAGTTGGTGGTGTGCCAATGGAAGTAGCAAAAGAAGCACTACGTTTAGCTGCTCAAAAGCTTCCTGTTAAGACGAAGTTTATCATTGCAAGAGATTTTGATTATAACGCTTAATTCTAATAGATCATGAAACAATCAGAAATAAAAGAATTATCAACAGCTGACTTACAAGATAAGCTTGGAGCGTTGAAGAAAAATTATACTGATCTTAAGATGGCTCACGCTATAACTCCATTGGATAATCCATTGCAGTTAAGAACCTTAAGAAGAACTGTTGCAAGAATTGCAACAGAGTTAACTAAAAGAGAATTACAATAAATTCTAGTCAGTTTTAAAGATGGAAAAAAGAAATCTTAGAAAAGAGAGAATAGGTGTAGTATCTAGCAACAAAATGGAGAAATCTATCGTAGTTAGCGAGGTAAAAAGAGTAAAGCACCCAATGTACGGTAAATTCGTTAAGAAAACGAAAAAGTACGTTGCACATGACGAGAATAACGATTGCAACATTGGAGATACAGTAAGAATAATGGAAACTCGTCCATTAAGTAAATCTAAGCGTTGGAGATTAGTAGAAATCCTAGAAAGAGCTAAATAATATGTTACAGACAGAATCAAGATTAAAAGTAGCAGACAACACTGGAGCGAAGGAAGTTTTAGTGATTAGAGTTTTAGGAGGAACAAAAAAGCGTTACGCTAGCGTTGGAGATAAGATCGTAGTTACAGTAAAGTCTGCAACTCCAAACGGAACTGTAAAGAAAGGTCAAGTATCTCGTGCAGTTGTTGTTCGTACTAAGAAAGAAGTTAGACGTAAAGACGGGTCATATATCAGATTTGATGATAACGCTTGTGTACTTTTAAATCCTTCAGAGGAAATGAGAGGTACTCGTGTATTCGGTCCTGTTGCTCGTGAATTACGTGAGAAACAATTTATGAAAATAGTATCATTAGCACCTGAGGTGTTATAAAAACAGATTTTAAGATGAAGAAATTTAAAATTAAATCAGGAGATACTGTTAAAGTTATCGCAGGAGATCACAAAGGATCTGAAGGAAAAGTTTTACGTATCCTTAAAGATAATGATAGAGTAGTAGTAGAAGGTGTAAATATGGTATCTAAGCATACTAAGCCAAGCGCTGCTAATCCACAAGGAGGTATCGTAAAACAAGAAGCTCCATTACATATTTCGAACGTTGCTTTAGTAGAAAATGGTGAAGCTGTAAGAGTAGGTTATAAAGTTGAAGGAGATACTAAAACTAGAATCTCTAAAAAAACTAAAAACGCAATATAATCATGAGTTACGTACCAAGATTAAAAGAAGAATACAAGGCTAGAGTTATTAAGGCTCTTACTGATGAGTTCGGATATAAGAACGTAATGCAAGTACCTAAATTACAGAAGATTGTTGTAAGTAAAGGTGTAGGTGCTGCTATTGCTGATAAGAAATTAATTGAGTATGCAGTTGACGAGTTAACTGCTATCACAGGACAGAAAGCTGTTCCTACAATGTCTAAGAAGGATGTTGCAAACTTCAAATTACGTAAAGGAATGCCAATTGGTGCTAAGGTTACGTTAAGAGGAGACATCATGTATGAATTCTTAGATCGTTTAATTACAGCTTCTTTACCTCGTGTAAGAGATTTTAATGGAATTAAAGCAAATGGATTTGATGGTAGAGGTAATTATAACTTAGGTATTACTGAACAAATCATTTACCCAGAGATTAATATTGACCAAGTAAAGAAAATCAACGGTATGGATATTACATTTGTAACATCTGCTACTACTGATAAGGAAGCTAAGTCATTATTAGGAGAATTAGGTTTACCATTTAAAAAGAATTAATAAGATGGCTAAAGAATCAATGAAAGCGCGCGAGCGTAAAAGAGCTAAAACGGTTGCTAAGTATGCTGAAAAAAGAAAGGCTTTAAAAGAAGCTGGAGATTATGAAGCATTACAAAAGTTACCTAAGAACGCTTCACCAATTAGAATGCACAATCGTTGTAAGCTAACTGGTCGTCCGAAAGGATATATGCGTCAGTTTGGAATTTCACGTGTTACTTTCCGTGAAATGGCAAACCAAGGATTAATTCCAGGTGTAAAGAAAGCTAGCTGGTAGAAATATCAGTTATGAAAATACTAAAGGTGTACAATTATTTGTACACCTTTTTTTATTTTGGCTAAAATTTTTTGGCTTGATAAAAATACTCCGTACGAATTATCCATTTTATTACGATGTAAAAACGGCAACTATTATAAGTGTTTTAGTCTTCATACTATCGACTAGTTTTAGCTATGCTTTCGAACCTTTTGAAGTAAATTATAAGGAACTTAAGTTCTCCTATTTAATAACTTCAGTTATACATTCAATAGTTTCTCTTATTGTGTTTATGTCTTCCGTAATCCTATTAACATTTTTCAGGGATAAAAAGAAGGATTGGCAAGTCTATAATGAATTTTCATTTTTATTCATTGTTTTAATACTTATTGGTGTTGGCCAGTATCTGATTAGAGATTTAATTTATTTAAAAGATGATAATTGGTCTTTTAGATATCTATTTGAAGAAATTAGAAATACCCTTTTAGTGGGAAGTTTACTTATGTTTATTATTACTTCAATTAATATCGAAAGATTAAAGACTATTTATAGGAATAGAAGTAAGCTTTTAAATTTAGAATTCACTAAAGATGTTATTTCTAACGAAACAATTTCAATTAAGACAAAAGTCAAAATTGACGATTTTAATTTAACGATGAATGATTTCATTTATGCCAAATCAGATAAAAATTATGTTGAGATTTTTACAGTAGGAGGTAAAATGTTAAAAAGAATGAGTATTAAAAGTTTAGAAGATCAATTAGAAATGTTTGATTATATTTTCAGATCTCATCGTTCCTTTTTATTGAATTTAAATAAGATTGAAAAGGTTCAAGGAAATACCCAAGGGTATAAATTATCCTTACTAAACTGTGAAGATGAAATTCCTGTCTCTAGAGGAATGATCATGAAATTCGAAGAAGAACTTCGTAAACTTAAAAAGTAGCTTGTTATACGTAACATTAGCCTTGTTGTTCATCACAATTCTATATAAGGTGGAGTCTCCATAAATTTAGAGAGATAGTTTCGTATGAAATTATTTATTTAAAATTTATGACTACTAAAAGAAGATACGACCTCGATTGGTTACGTGTTATTTCAGTTTTTGCTGTTTTTTTACATCATGTTTTCATGCCTTTTAATGGAGACGACTTCCATATTATGAATTCTGAATCTAGTAAACTACTAGATGATGTAATGGTTTACTTCGAACAGTTTAGATTACCATTATTATTTTTTGTTTCCGGTGTTGGAACCGTTTTTGCTTTTTCTAAAAGAAACTGGAAAGAATTTATATTAGAGCGAAGTAAACGTTTGTTAATTCCTTTGATTTTTGGAGTTGTGATATTGATCCCACCTCAAACATATTTCGAAAACTATAGATTTTATGGAGCATATACATCAGAATATCCTGAACTCTTAATAAAGTTAAAAGTCAATCATCTTTGGTTTATTGAAAACCTCTTTCTATTATCATTATTTTTAATACCCGTAATACTTTTTTTCAGATCTCGAAACAGCGAAGTTTTAAAATCATTTATCAAAAAGGTTACTAGTAAGTATGGTTTTATAATTTGGTGTTTAACTCTTGTTGTTATAAGAGTAATAACCAAATATTATTTTCCTGAAGATGATAAGAGTTTTATGAATCCATCTACAACATTATATTTTGGTTTTTTCTTTATTAGCGGAATTATAATTTCTAGTACAACTGAATTATGGGAGTTACTGTTAAAGAATAAGCGAAAAAATCTTTTGTATTTAATTTTAAGTTCGGTTTTATTCTATTTCTATTATTTCATTCCTAGAGAATACATATCTCCATACTTTTCTTTAGCAACACGTTGGAGTATTTGGTATGTAGTATGTTCTCTTGTTTCTTGGTCAGTAATTATAACTATCTTAGGTTATGGTCAAAAGTTTCTCAATAAAGGAAGTGAATTACTGAAGAAATTAAACGAAGCCGTTTATCCATTTTACATGTTACATCAGACAGTAATTATTATTCTAGGGTATTTTATTCTACAGTTTGAAGTGTCAATAAGTGCTAAAATTATCATTTTGATGATTAGCTCATTTGTGAGTATTGTAATTTTATATTTGACAATAATTTATCCATTTTCTTGGGTTAGATTTTTATTCGGAATGAAAAATAATCAACCAAAAACTTCTAAAAGCGCTGATGAAAATTCATTCTAAGAGATGAGTAGAAATTAGCAATAAATTAATAGTCAATTCGATAATTAAGAATTCCCTTTTTTTTTCGAAAACTTTATGTATATTTGCACACTGTTTTTGCGGGGTAAATTATGCCTTTTTGTGAATGAACATCGAGAAATAGTGCGCTCTTGTAAAAACAAAAATGAGTTTTAACTGGTTTCAGGTTTGGCAGTTACGAGAATTCGTAAGTAAAATAGAAGCTGCTAAATACCAAAACCGCAATTAAATTAATATGTATACAGATCCAATCGCGGATTTTCTTACTCGTGTTAGAAATGCTATTATGGCAGGACACAGAGTTGTAGAAGTTCCAGCTTCAAAATTGAAGAAGGAGATGACTAAGATTTTGTTTGATCAAGGTTACATTTTAAGTTATCAGTTCAATGACGATAAAGTTCAAGGAACTATCAAGATAGCTTTAAAGTACGATAGACAAACGAAAGAACCAGTTATCAGAAAAATTCAAAGAGTATCTACACCAGGTTTACGTAAGTATGTAGGTGCTAAAGAAATGCCAAGAGTTTTAAACGGACTTGGTATCGCAATTGTATCAACTTCAAAAGGTGTGATGACTAACAAGAAAGCACGCCAAGAGAATGTTGGTGGAGAAGTATTATGTTACGTTTACTAATAAACATTTTGTAAGATGAGTAGAATAGGTAAAAGCCCAATCACATTGCCACAAGGTGTTGAATTCAAAGTAAACGATAACGTGGTAACAGTAAAAGGTAAATTAGGAGAATTAACTCAAAAGTTAACTTCTGATATTACTGTAAAAGAAGAGGATGGTACTTTAACAGTGGAAAGACCATCAGATAGTAAAGAACACAAGGCTGCACACGGTTTATACCGAGCTTTAATCGCAAACATGATTGAAGGTGTGACTAAAGGTTATACTAAGGAATTAGAGTTAGTTGGAGTAGGTTATAGAGCGTCTAACCAAGGACAGAAGTTAGATTTAGCTTTAGGATTTTCTCATAACATTGTATTAGAGTTAGCACCAGAAGTAAAGGTTGAAACAGTATCTGAAAAAGGTAAAAACCCAATCGTAAAGTTAACTTCTCACGATAAGCAATTAGTGGGGCAAGTAGCGGCTAAGATTCGTTCTTTCCGTAAGCCTGAGCCATATAAAGGTAAAGGAGTTAAGTTTGTTGGTGAAGTAATTAGAAGAAAAGCAGGTAAATCTGCATAATAATTAGTGTTATGGCATTATCAAAACTTGAAAGAAGACAACGTATAAAGTATAGAATTAGAAAAGTTATTTCTGGTACAGCTGCAAAGCCAAGATTATCAGTATTCAGAAGTAATAAAGAAATCTATGCTCAAATTATAAATGATGTAGACGGTGTAACGATTGCAGCGGCATCATCAAGAGATAAAGAAATTGCATCTGGTTCTAAAGCAGAAACTGCTGCAGCTGTAGGTAAAGCAATTGCTGAAAAAGCTGTTAAAGCAGGATTAGAGACTGTTGCTTTTGATAGAAATGGTTACTTATACCATGGACGTGTAAAAGTATTAGCAGACGCTGCAAGAGAAGCTGGTTTAAAATTTTAAGAAATTATATTATGTTAGGATATAAAAACGTAGAAAGAGTAAAACCAAGCGGATTAGAGCTTGTTGACAGATTAGTAGGTGTTCAACGTGTTACTAAAGTTACTAAAGGAGGTAGAGCATTTGGTTTTTCTGCTATCGTAGTAGTAGGTGATGGAAATGGAGTAGTTGGACATGGATTAGGAAAGTCTAAAGATGTATCATCTGCAATTGCAAAAGCAGTTGAAGATGCAAAGAAGAATTTAGTTCGTATTCCATTATTAAAAGGAACGTTACCTCACGAGCAAAAGGGTAAATTCGGTGGAGCTAAGGTGTTTATTAAGCCAGCTTCAAATGGTACCGGAGTTATTGCAGGTGGTGCAGTACGTGCCGTATTAGAATCTGTAGGAGTACATGACGTATTATCTAAATCTCAAGGTTCATCTAACCCACACAACGTGGTAAAAGCAACTTTTGATGCATTATTACAATTGCGTAGTGCAGAAACTATTGCAAGACAAAGAGGAATCTCATTAGAGAAAGTTTTTAACGGATAAAATTTAAGACGATGAGTAAAATTAGAGTTACACAAGTAAAAAGTCAAATCGGTCGCCTTAAAAATCAAAAGAGAACGTTAGAGGCGTTAGGATTACGTAAAATGAACCAAACTGTAGAGCATGATGCAACAGCTACAATTTTGGGTATGGTAAATAAAGTTCAACACTTAGTTTCTGTAGAAGAAATTAAATAAGAAGATAATAAAAATGAGTTTACATAACTTAAAACCAGCAGCTGGGTCTACAAAAAACGGGAAGAGAATTGCTCGTGGTGAAGGATCAGGTAAAGGTGGTACCTCTACAAGAGGACATAAAGGAGCTAAATCTCGTTCAGGTTACTCTCGTAAAATCGGATTCGAAGGAGGGCAAATGCCACTTCAAAGACGTGTACCTAAGTTTGGATTCACAAACATAAACCGTAAAGAGTATGTTGGAATCAACTTAGATAAATTACAAGAGTTAGTAGATAACGGTAGAATTACTGATACAGTTACTATGGACGTTTTAGTAGAAAACAGATTAGCACGTAAAAACGAACTTGTAAAGATCTTAGGACGTGGTGAGTTGAAAGCTAAATTAAATATAACTGTACACAAATTTACAGCTACAGCAAAAGCAGCTATCGAAGCAGCTGGAGGTGAAGCAGTAACTTTATAAACTGTAAATGATGAATTTTATAAATACATTAAGAGACATTTTCAAAATAGAAGAGTTAAAAGATAAATTACTTTTAACAATAGGTTTAATCGCTGTTTATCGTTTTATGGCAGCAGTTCCATTACCTGGAATTGATCCAACACAATTAGCAGCACTAAAAGATCAAGCCGGAGGTGGACTCTTAGGTTTATTAAATGCATTTACAGGTGGGGCATTTGCTAGAGCATCTGTTATGGCTTTAGGAATCATGCCTTACATTTCTGCATCTATTGTAGTTCAGTTAATGGGAATTGCTATTCCTTATTTACAGAAACTTCAAAAAGATGGAGAGAGTGGACGTAAGAAAATTACACAAATTACACGTTGGTTAACAATTCTAATTACATTAGTTCAAGGACCAACATATATCACAGCAATTAAAACTCAATTCGGTTTACCAGAATCGGCTTTCTTAGTTGGTGGTGCAACGTTTTGGGTTTCATCTATGATCTTACTTACTGCAGGTACAATATTTGCAATGTGGTTAGGAGAAAGAATTACTGACAAAGGTGTTGGTAATGGTATTTCTTTATTAATTACAGTAGGTATTATCGCTAACTTTCCAGCAGCTTTTTTACAAGAGTTTATCGCTAAGACGACTAACGCTGGAGGTGGTGGAATAATGATGATCTTAATTGAAGTTTTAGTATGGTTTGTTGTAATATTATTAACGGTGTTACTAGTAACTGCGGTTCGTAAAGTAGCTGTTCAATACGCTCGTAGAACTGCAATAGCAAACATTAAAGATGTTGAAGGTGCTAGACAGTATATTCCATTAAAATTAAACGCAGCAGGTGTAATGCCAATCATTTTTGCACAAGCAATTATGTTTTTACCTATGACTTTAGGACAAAAATTCCCTGCATTAGTAAGTTTAACAGATATTAATGGATTATGGTATAATGTAATCTTTGCGGTATTAATTATAATTTTTAGTTATTTCTATACTGCAATTACAATTCCTACTAATAAAATGGCCGAAGATCTTAAAAGAAGTAATGGATTTGTTCCTGGTTATAAGCCGGGAGAGGAAACTGCTAATCATTTAGATTCAGTTTTATCAAAAATTACTTTCCCAGGATCTTTATTCTTAGCTGCGTTATCAATTTTACCAGCTATTATAGTTCAGTTTGGAGTAACTCAAAGTTGGGCATTGTTCTACGGAGGAACTTCATTAATTATTATGGTAGGAGTAGCAATCGACACCATTCAACAAATTAATTCGTATTTATTAAACAGTCGTTATGATGGTTTAATGAAGACAGGTAACACTAATAGAAAATCATTAAAATAATAATATGGCTAAGCAACCAGCAATTCAACAAGACGGAACGATAACAGAAGCATTATCAAATGCAATGTTTCGCGTAGAATTAGAAAATGGACATATTGTTACGGCACACATTTCAGGAAAGATGCGTATGCACTATATCAAACTTTTACCTGGAGACAAGGTAAAGTTAGAAATGAGCCCATATGATTTGACTAAAGCAAGAATTACTTACAGATATTAAAAAACACACTGATGAAAGTAAGAGCATCATTAAAGAAAAGAAGTGCCGACTGTAAAATTGTACGCAGAAAAGGCAGACTATATGTTATAAACAAAAAGAATCCTAGATTTAAACAAAGACAAGGTTAGTTATGGCAAGAATCGCAGGTATAGATATTCCAAAGAATAAGAGAGGCGTAATCGCTTTAACGTACATCTTTGGTATAGGAAGAAGCAGAGCTAAAGATGTTTTAGCAGATGCAAAAGTAGACGAGAACATTAAGGTTCAAGATTGGAACGATGATCAAATCGCAGCAATTCGTGAGCAAGTTGGAAATTACACTATTGAGGGTGAGTTACGTTCAGAGGTTCAATTAAACATTAAACGTTTAATGGACATCGGTTGTCAAAGAGGAATCCGTCACAGACTTGGATTACCTTTAAGAGGACAAAGAACTAAAAATAACTCTCGTACTAGAAAAGGTAAGAGAAAAACTGTAGCTAACAAGAAAAAATAATCGTTAGATTATTTTTACTAATAGTAAAGAATCATGGCAAAATCGAAAGTAACAAAAAAACGTAAAGTTGTAATCGAGTCTACAGGTGAGGCACATATTACAGCGTCGTTCAATAACATCATCATCTCTTTAACTAACAAAAAAGGAGACGTAATTTCTTGGTCATCTGCCGGTAAAATGGGATTCAGAGGATCTAAGAAGAACACTCCTTATGCAGCTCAATTAGCTGCAGAAAACTGTGCTTCAGTTGCAAAAGAGGCTGGTTTACGTAAAGTAAAGGTGTATGTTAAAGGACCAGGTAACGGTAGAGAATCTGCAATAAGATCTATCCACAATTCTGGAATCGAGGTAACAGAAATCATTGACGTTACTCCAATTCCACACAATGGATGTCGTCCACCTAAAAGAAGAAGAGTATAATAATTAATTTTTAATCAAGTAGGACTAAAGATTGTCGAAGGAGTAAGCCTTAATTCACAATCCTTACTTAAATTTATAGAAATGGCAAGATATACAGGACCAAAAACTAAGATTGCTCGTAAATTTGGCGAAGCAATTTTCGGAGATGATAAAAACTTCGAAAAAAGAAATTACCCTCCAGGACAACACGGAGTTGGTAAGAGAAGAGGTAAAAAATCTGAATACGCAGTTCAGTTAATGGAAAAGCAAAAAGCTAAGTATACTTATGGTATCTTAGAACGTCAATTCCGTAACTTATTCAAGAAAGCTCAGGCTTCAGGTGGTATTACAGGTGAGGTTTTATTACAATTATGTGAATCTCGTTTAGATAATACAGTATTCCGTTTAGGAGTTGCAAATTCTCGTAGAGCTGCTCGTCAATTAGTTTCTCACCGTCACATTACAGTGAACGGAGAAATCGTGAACATTCCATCGTACAGATTAAAAGCTGGAGACGTGATCGCGGTAAGAGAAAAGTCTAAGTCTTTAGACGCAATCGAAAATGCATTAGCTTCAAATAGCAATGTATACGAATGGTTAACTTGGAATGCTGAGCAAAAGTCAGGAACTTTTGTTAAAGTACCAGAAAGATTACAAATCCCTGAGAACATCAAGGAGCAGTTAATCGTAGAATTATATTCTAAATAATAAATTAATCACATTGGTATTTGGCCAAAGGGTTTATTCGTATTTCTTCAAACTTATAAACCGCGCAACCAAATAACAATTAAAACGAAGAAACATAAATGGCGATTTTAAATTTTCAAAAACCGGATAAAGTAATAATGATTGAATCTACTGATTTTTCAGGTAGATTTGAATTCAGACCGTTAGAGCCAGGTTTTGGTTTAACGGTAGGAAATGCATTACGTAGAGTATTGTTATCATCTTTAGAAGGATTTGCTATTACATCTTTAAGAATTGATGGTGTAGAGCACGAGTTTTCAACAATGACAGGAGTAGTTGAAGATGTTACCGAAATGATCTTAAACTTAAAACAAGTTCGTTTCAAAAAGCAAATCGAAGAATCAGATAGAGAAACAGTAACTATTGCTATATCAGGTCAAGAGCAATTAACTGCTGGAGATTTACAAAAATTCATTTCAGGATTTCAAGTATTAAATCCTGATTTAGTAATCTGTAATATGGATAAATCTGTAAAGATTAATGCAGAGATTACCATAGAAAAAGGTAGAGGATTTGTACCAGCTGAAGAAAATAAAAAATCAGGAGCACCATTAGGAACAATTTTTACAGATTCTATCTTTACACCTATTAAGAATGTAAAGTATGCTGTAGAGAACTTCCGTGTTGAGCAAAAGACTGACTACGAAAAGTTAGTATTTGACATCGATACTGATGGTTCAATTAATCCTAAGGATGCTTTAACAGAAGCTGCAAAGATTTTAATCCACCACTTCATGTTATTCTCAGATGAGAGAATTACGTTAGAGGCAGATGAGATCGCTCAAACAGAGTCGTATGATGAGGAATCATTACACATGCGTCAATTATTAAAGACGAAATTAGTTGATATGGATTTATCAGTTCGTGCTTTAAACTGTTTAAAAGCTGCTGAAGTTGATACGTTGGGAGACTTAGTGTCTTTTAATAAAGGAGATTTAATGAAGTTCAGAAACTTTGGTAAAAAATCATTAACTGAATTAGAAGAGTTAGTGAACAATAAAGGTCTAAGTTTCGGAATGGATTTATCAAAATACAAATTAGATAGAGATTAATATTTAACGAGGTTATCATAGTTTGCTCCTCAAGAGTGAGTTGAGCAAGATGATAATCTAAAACTTAAAGTCATGAGACACGGTAAAAAAGTAAACCATTTAGGTAGAAAAACAGCACATAGAAAAGCTATGTTAGCAAATATGGCTTGTTCTTTAATCGAGCACAAGCGTATTAACACTACGGTTGCTAAAGCGAAAGCTTTACGTACATATGTAGAGCCGTTAATTACAAAAGCTAAAGCTGAGAATAATGGTACAGAGGAGCAAAATATGCACAATCGTCGTGTAGTATTTAGTTACTTACGTAATAAGTATGCTGTTACTGAATTATTCAAAGAAATCTCTGTAAAAGTTGCAGACAGACCAGGTGGATACGTTCGTATTATCAAATTAGGTAATCGTCAAGGAGATAACGCGCCAATGGCAATGGTAGAATTAGTTGACTATAACGAGTTATACAATCCTAACGGTAAGAAGGCTAAGAAGAATACTCGTCGTAGCCGTCGTGGAGGAGCTAAAAAAGCTGCTGCACCTGTAACTGATGTTGAAGCTTCACAAGAAGAAGAATAAATGACATTTTTACAAAATATAAAAAAGGATAAACAATTTAGTTTATCCTTTTTTTTTAAACTATTTTTGACAAATTTTTTAAACCATAAATATTTAAATTATAAATCATCAATTGCTAATTAGTTGATTTATAGTTGAACATCTGAAAATATTCAACAAAAACACAACAAACTAATGAAATACACAACACGAAAAAAAGCACTAGTTTTACTTGCAGATGGTACAGTTTTCCACGGAAAATCAGTTGGAATAGAAGGTACTGTTACTGGAGAGATTTGCTTTAATACTGGTATGACTGGTTATCAAGAAATATTTACAGACCCATCATATTATGGCCAATTAATGGTTGCGACTAATGCACATATTGGAAATTACGGGGTAAATAATGAAGAAGTAGAGTCAGAAGGAATTAAAATCTCAGGTTTAATTTGTAGAAACTTTAGCTTTGAACATTCTCGAGTAGATTCAGATGGAAATTTAAAGGATTGGTTCGAAAAGCATAATCTTGTTGCTGTTTCAGATGTAGATACTCGTGCTCTTGTATCTTACATTAGAGAGAATGGTGCAATGAATGCTATTATTTCTACAGATACTGAAAATATAGAAGAACTAAAGAAGCAATTAGCTGAAGTTCCAAATATGGAAGGTTTAGAGTTAGCCTCAAAAGTATCAACTAAAGAACCTTATTTTGTAGGGGATGAAAATGCTACGTACAAAATCGCAGCTGTTGATATTGGAATCAAGAAAAATATACTTAGAAATTTAGCAAAAAGAGATGCTTATATTAAAGTATACCCATACAATGCTAAATTTGAAGAATTAGAGTCATGGAATCCTGATGGATACTTTATTTCAAACGGACCTGGAGATCCAGTACCTTTAACTGAGGCACAAACTTTAGCGAAAGAAGTTATCAGTAGAGATTTACCAATGTTTGGTATTTGTTTAGGTCATCAAGTAATTGCATTAGCTAATGGAATTTCTACTTATAAGATGCATAACGGTCACCGTGGTATAAACCATCCAGTAAAAAATCTAGTTACAGGGAAAGGTGAAATTACTTCTCAAAACCATGGGTTTGCCATAAATAGAGAAGAAACTGAGGCACATGGAGATGTAGAAATTACACATGTACATTTAAATGACAACACTGTTGCCGGAATTAAGATGAAGAGTAAGAACGTGTTTTCAGTACAATATCATCCAGAAGCAAGTCCTGGTCCACACGATTCAGAATACTTATTCGATCAGTTTATTGAGAACATAAAATCGGCGAAATAATCTATAAGATTTGAAAACGATTTCGTAGAATTTATCTAAAAAACAAACTAATATTCTGTAGCATTTGTAAATTAGCTACAACCAAATTAAAAAATATAACATGAGTATTATAATCAATATCCACGCACGTCAAATTTTTGATTCTAGAGGAAATCCAACTGTTGAAGTAGATGTAACTACTGAAAATGGAGTAGTAGGTAGAGCTGCCGTTCCTTCAGGAGCTTCAACTGGTGAGCATGAAGCGGTTGAATTACGTGATGGAGGTGATGCATATATGGGTAAAGGAGTTGCTAAAGCAGTAGATAATGTAAACTCAATTATCTCTCAAGAGTTATTAGGAACTTCTGTATTTGAACAAAATTTAATCGATCAAATGATGATTGATTTAGATGGTACGTCAAATAAATCTAAGTTAGGAGCGAATGCAATTTTAGGAGTTTCATTAGCAGCTGCAAAGGCAGCAGCAAACGAATTAGGAATGCCTTTATATAGATATGTAGGAGGAGTAAGTGCGAATACTTTACCAGTACCAATGATGAATATTATCAATGGAGGTTCTCACTCAGATGCACCAATTGCTTTTCAAGAATTTATGGTAATGCCAGTAAAGGCAAAGAACTTTACTGAAGCGATGCAAATGGGTTCTGAGATTTTCCATAATCTTAAAAAAGTATTACACGATAGAAATTTATCTACAGCAGTAGGAGATGAAGGAGGTTTTGCACCAACTTTAGATGGAACAGAAGATGCTTTAGATACGATTGCATTAGCAGTTAAAAATGCAGGATATAATTTAGGTGATGAAATTATGATTGCTTTAGATTGTGCTTCTGCAGAGTTTTACGTAGATGGAAAATATGACTATACTAAGTTTGAAGGAGATAAAGGAAAAGTAAGATCAAGTAAAGAGCAGGCTGATTATTTAGCGGAACTTGCTGAGAAATATCCTATTATTTCTATCGAAGATGGTATGGATGAGAATGACTGGGAAGGTTGGAAATATTTAACTGAAAAAATTGGAGATAAAGTACAATTAGTTGGAGACGATTTGTTTGTTACTAACGTAGAGCGTTTATCTCGTGGTATTGAAAATAATACAGCTAACTCTATCTTAATTAAAGTAAACCAAATTGGTACATTAACTGAAACAATTGCAGCAGTAAATATGGCACACAATGCAGGTTATACTTCAGTTATGAGTCACCGTTCAGGAGAGACAGAAGATAATACTATTGCTGATTTAGCAGTGGCATTAAATACAGGACAAATTAAAACAGGTTCTGCTTCAAGATCTGACCGTATGGCAAAGTATAATCAGTTATTAAGAATTGAAGAGGAGTTAGGAGATGTTGGTTACTATCCTCAACAAAATGCTTTTAAAGTGAAGTAATAATTCACATTTAAATATTCTATTAAAAATCTCGGTTTTCCGAGATTTTTTTATGGAATTCATTATCGAATTATAGAATTCGGGGAATACCATTAATTTTTTACAATTTTTTAAAGGTAAATCTCTATAACAACATTTTTAAAATGGATTAAAATTGGTATCTTCGTGCATCATTTAAATTTCACAAAAAACAAATTAAATAATGTCAGAAATAGCGAAACTACAAATTGGCGAAAATACGTATGAGTTTCCTTTAGTAAAAGGGACAGAAAATGAAGTTGCAATAGATGTTAAAACGTTAAGAGGAGCAACGGGAGGTGTTATTACGATAGACCCAGGATTTAAAAACACCGGTTCTTGCCAAAGTGCTATTACATTTTTAAATGGTGAAGAAGGAGTATTACGCTATAGAGGTTATTCTATTGAAGAGTTAGCTGAGAAAGCAGATTTCCTTGAAGTTGCTTACTTACTTATTTTTGGAGAGTTACCAACTCAAGAACAATTAGATAAATTTTACAATGACATTTTAGATAATGCAATTGTAGACGACGATATTAAAAAGATTATTGATGCATTCCCAAAGAATGCTCACCCAATGGGAGTATTATCTTCTTTAACATCAGCATTAACTGCTTTCAATCCATCATCTGTTAATGTGGATTCGGAAGAAGAAATGTATAATGCTATCGTTAAAATCATGGGTAAATTCCCTGTATTAGTTGCATGGACAATGCGTAAGCAAAAAGGATTACCTTTAGATTACGGATCTAGAAAATTAGGATATGTTGAGAATGTATTACACATGATGTTCAAAAAGCCTAATGAAGACTACGTACAAAATCCAATCTTAGTTAATGCGTTAGACAAGTTATTAATCTTACATGCTGATCATGAGCAAAACTGTTCTACTTCTACAGTAAGAATCGTTGGTTCTTCTCATGCTGGTTTATTCCCATCACTTTCTGCGGGTATTTCTGCTTTATGGGGACCATTACATGGTGGAGCAAACCAGGCTGTATTAGAAATGTTAGAAGCTATTAAAGCTGATGGAGGAGATACTAAGAAGTACATGGGTAAAGCTAAGGACAAAGAAGATCCATTCCGTTTAATGGGATTCGGACACAGAGTTTACAAGAACTTTGATCCACGTGCTAAGATTATTAAAGTAGCTGCTGATGAAGTTTTAAATGATTTAGGAGTTGATGATCCAATTTTAGATGTAGCTAAAGGATTAGAACAAGAAGCATTAAGCGATGATTATTTCGTAAAGAGAAAATTATATCCAAACGTAGATTTCTATTCAGGAATCATTTATAGAGCCATGGGAATTCCTGTAGA
The DNA here is from genome assembly GCF_964036595.1 of Tenacibaculum sp. 190524A05c. NCBI lineage: Bacteria > Pseudomonadati > Bacteroidota > Flavobacteriia > Flavobacteriales > Flavobacteriaceae > Tenacibaculum > Tenacibaculum platacis. Next base: position 3,743,309 of record NZ_OZ038523.1, read on the forward strand.
AATGTTTACGGTAATGTTTGCTTTAGGACGTTTACCAGGATGGATTGCTCAATGGAGAGAAATGCGTTTACGTAAAGAACCAATTGGACGTCCACGCCAAGTTTATACTGGTGAGAATTTCCGTCCTTTTGTAGAAATTAATAAAAGATAAACCGAAACTAAATTATATAATGTCATTCTGGAGTTAACATCAGAATGACATTTTTTTTGATATATGTTACAACTCAACGTACAAAACGAAACTGCAAGATTAAGGGCTGTGGTATTAGGTACTGCAGAAAGTAATGGACCTACTCCTAAAGTAGAAGATTGTTACGATCCTAAAAGTAAACAACATGTAATTGCTGGTACATATCCGAAAGAAGAAGATATGATCAATGAAATGGAAGCAGTTGCAAATGTGTTTAAGAAATACGATGTTCAGGTTTTCAGACCTGAGGTAATTAAAGACTACAACCAAATATTTTCAAGAGATATTGCTTTTGTAATTGATGATAAATTGGTGAAAGCGAATATTCTTCCTGATAGAAATAGAGAATATGAGGCAATTCAACATGTGGTTTCTCAAGTTAGTCCAGAAAATGTTATTGAATTACCTGAAGAATGTCATGTTGAAGGTGGTGACGTTATGCCTTGGAATGATTATATTTTTATAGGAACATATTCAGGAAATGATTATTCAGATTATATTACAGCGAGAACAAATACAGATGCTGTAATTGCTTTACAGGAATTGTTTCCAGATAAAACAGTTAAGGCTTTTGAATTGAGAAAATCTAATGATGATCCTAAAGAAAATGCGTTACATTTGGATTGTTGTTTCCAGCCAATAGGAAAAGATAAAGCAATCTTACATAAAAACGGATTTCTTGTGGAGAAGGAATATCAATGGTTGGTTGATTTTTTTGGCGAAGAGAATATTTTTGAAATCTCTAAAGATGAAATGTATAACATGAATAGTAATGTTTTTTCTATTTCAGAAGATGTTATCATTTCAGAGAGAAACTTCACAAGATTAAATACTTGGTTACGCGAAAAAGGATTTACAGTAGAAGAAGTTCCATATGCTGAAATAGCAAAGCAAGAAGGATTGCTGAGATGTTCTACATTACCTTTAATAAGAGATTAATATTTTGAAAAATATAATAAAAAGCCTAAGATAATTCTTAGGCTTTTTTAATTGATTATAATCTTTGAATTCCAGTTACATGAACATTTCCTTCTAAAGATTTAAAAATTTCAACAATGGCTTTCCATTGAATTGGCATTGGTCCAACAGGTTTTGCAGTACATAAAAAACGATAGTTTGTACCACCAACAACTTGAGTTGATACTTCTTCTGGAGTGTAATCAACTCCTAAGATTTTTCCTCCGCTTGTAGCTTCATCAAATACTAGACGATCTGAAGTAGTTAAAGGTCCGTAAGCAGTCCATCCTCCAACAATAGTGTTTTGTTTAGATGCAGTTTCGTTTGACATAATTAAAAGATTTAAGTGTAAGTTATCCCTACTCGTTAGGCATTTCGGGTTATCGCCTCTATAATTAACTCTATAGAAAAGTGTAGTCGTATTTTTTCGAGATTAAACTCTCACCCAGTTCGCACCATTCCACCTGAATTCTTTACCATTTGCAGGTTCAGGTTGGTTTGATCTAAATGGTCCGGCATGAATATGAGTACATCCCTGAGCTTGTAAATATGCAGTTACATCGATTGTAAATTGATTTGCTTGTTGGTGATTATGGTCATCTTGTCTTCCGTAGCAAAGACTATCTCCTGGACCATCATAAGTAAAGTTTTGAACATTGTACGGCATAGTTTTATTTTAAGGTGGTTAATACCTTAAAGTTCATGATTAAATGTGTTGATAGTGAAAGGAATGTAACAGAAGTGTAAAATAAAAACATAAGCGTTTTAAATTTTGGTAAGAATGGAATTCCTACATAATATCTATCAGAAGAATGAATAACAATTTAACAGATAAGAAAGGTTTTATTTGATCAAAATAAATATATTTGCACCTGAAAAGAAAAGTAAAAAAAGCTATGTTTTTTCCTTTCTAAATTATTTGTAAATAACGGTTTTGCGGATTCTCTTAAGATGTTTTGCAATGCTAATTAACTATTAAAAATGTTTTTTTATGAAAAGAATATTACTCTTTTTATTATTAATGCATGTGTTTTTTATACATGCTCAAACCAATGTAAGTGGAACACTTACTTCAGATACAACTTGGAATAAAGAAGGATCTCCATATAATTTAACATCTACTTTAGGTGTTTTTGATGGGGCGATTTTAACCATTGAAGCCGGAGTTGTAGTTACAGGAGATTTTGATTTACTAGTTAAGGGAGTAATTAAACTAGAAGGAGAATCGAATGATAAAATTTTATTTAGAAATACTAGATTGATTTTTAAAGATACTGATTTAGACAACTCTATTGTTAATTATGTTGATTTCCAAAATGAATCTGGAATTCAATTAGCTGATGAAGGAGAGCATAATCAAGATCCAATTAAGAATTCAGGAACACTTCTAGTGAAAAATTCAATTTTTAATAATGGGACTTACGCTAGGACTAAAGGATATTCAACAACAGCAAAACTTAGATTATTTAATTGTGAAATAATAGATGCAACAATTAAAGGATATTATCCAAGAAGTGAGGAAATTGAAATAGATGAGTGTTTTATTAAAAGGGGAGTAATAAACTCGGATTCTTATAACGATGGAATTTTCTTAAATAAAACAATTGTCGAAGGGACAAATTTTAGAATTGGATGTTGTGGTGCAAATTTTAATATCGAGGCTTCGGATATAAAAGATTCAAATTTTGAAGATTATAATAATTATTACACAGTATCTATTAACAATACATTAGTAAGAAATACCTTGTTTAACCTGCAGTCTGGAGATTTGGAAATTAGTAATTCGTTATTAGTGAGTCCTAATCAATTGGATGGGTTCCTTGTAAAATCTAGAAGTATTAATTTATCTAATGTAATTTTTAATGGTAAAGGAATGGGAGGCGCTGTTAAAATATTAGATAAGGATTTTACAAGTAGTATTCAAAACTGTACATTTAGTAATTATGATGCTGCAGTTGTTTTAAATAATAGTTATGATTATACAGGTCCTGAAATTAGTAGAAATGCTAAAAGTAAAAGTCAAAAGAGTTCATTCAACTTTACTTTCAAGAATAATAATTTATTAAATATTCAAGATCATAATTTTGTAAATAATTTCAACTCAAATATTGATGCTACCAGTAATTATTGGGGGACAACTGAGGAGTCAGTTATATCAAGTAAAATAATAGACGGATTAGATGATATTAATTATGGAATTGTAGACTTCTCAAGTTTTTTAACTTCAGCTACGAGCAACGCACCAATTGCTACTCCACAAAATGTATTTAAAGGAGTAACAGATAACGGTGTCACTATAATGTGGGATGAGGTAAATGATCCGGAACTTAGTGGATATAAGGTTTATTATAAAACCAGCGCAACGGATGATTTTATTTTATTTCAAGACGTAGGTGTAGATAATAGTTTCTCTACAGATCAAATTTCGGTTAACTCAATTATCACCGTAAAATCATATTCGATTAATGCTGATGGAGTAAATGATTATCTTGAGGGTAATGAAAGTGACTATTCTGAAGAAGCTCAAAATATCATAACTGATATTAATTTAAAGTCATCTAATATTTGTTCTGGAGACAATATTGATTTAAGTTTTAAATCTAATTATAGTTATGCGAATAACGAGTTTATTCTGCAGATTTCCGATACAAATGGTTCGTTTGATTCACCTCTTGAATTAGCAAGGATTATGAATGCTAATGAGGGGTTTTCGGTTCCTGTTCCTGCTGAATTAGAAAAGAATAAAACATACCGTATTAGAATTCTAACAACGGAAAATAATTTCAAAGGAGAAGAGCTGGAAGTTGTCTTTAATGAAGAAATAAATGCTCAGTTTGAATTAAGTAATTCTACATCTTGTGAAGGTGAAATCATTATTGTTGATTATGTTGGATCGTTATCTGTTGATATGGATTTTATTTGGGATTTTAAGGGAGCAACTATTATTTCTGGAACTAATGCAGGACCATTTGAACTATTATGGAATCAACAAGGAGAGAAAGAAATTACATTAGAGGTTGTTTCAAATGGTTGTTCTTCAAAGTCAATGCAGGTTGTAACAATTGAGGGCAAACCAAGTGCTGATTTTTCAGTTAATGAATTTGTATGTGAAGGCGCAAACGCATCAATTACATATAATGGAGTTGTATCGAATGATGCTGTTTTTAATTGGAATTTTGATGGAGCAGAAATTGTATCAGGAACTGGATCAGGTCCGTATGAAATTACCTGGAATGAAAATTATGGAGAAAAAAATATTTCGTTAACAGTAACTGATAATGGTTGTACTTCTGACGAGATTATTAAAAAGGTGCAACACAATCCATATCCAAATGTTGGTATAGAAGCAAATGAACAAGTTTGTTTAGGTGATAAAACAACAATAACTTATACAGGTGACGAATTAAATAATGCTAATTATAATTGGAACTTTAATGGAGGTAATGTTATTTCAGGATCAGGTTCTGGGCCTTATGAAATTCAATGGTATAGTGAAGGCGTAAAAAATATTAGTTTAGAAGTTATACAAAATGGGTGTGCAGTTACAGTTGAAAAAGAGATTACTGTTTCACAAACTCCTACTTCATATTTTTATTTAAGTAATTATAATATTTGTAATAGTGGTACAACAACTGTTTACTATTATGGTAGTGGTGATGATAGTTCAATTTATAATTGGGATTTTGATGGAGCAGAAGTAATTTCAGGTACAGGAAGAGGGCCATACGAAATCACTTGGAATGATAATTATGGAGAAAAGAATATCACGCTATCGGTTTCTAATAATAACTGTACTTCGCAAACCACAACTCAAAAAGTTCAGTTTAATCAATCTCCAACATTAAGCTTTAATGCAGAAAGTTCTGTTTGTAAAGGAGAATTATATACAATTGAATTCACAGGAGATAATTTTACGGATATATATTGGTCTTTTGATGGAGCAGAAATAGTTTCAGGTTCTGGTGCTGGTCCTTATGAGCTAAGATGGAACAATTCAGGTGATAAAAACATTAACGTTGCAGTATATAATAATGGATGTTATTCAGGAGATATTGTCAAAGTTGAGGTAAAGGAAAGTCTAGAAACACCAGAGATATGTGTTGTGACGGTAGATGAAGAATCGCTAAAGAATAAAATAGTTTGGGATTATTATTCTGATAACTTAAGCCAGTTTGCAATTTATAAAGAAACGGTTGTAGCAGGGAGTTATGAACTTTTATCCTATGTTGGAGCAGATACAAATTCTTTTATAGATGAAAATTCATCGCCAGCCCAAAGTTCAAGTCTTTATAAAATTTCTGCCATTGATAAATGTGGTGGTGAAACAGATTTAGGTACATACCACAAAACAATTCATTTAGTGTTAACTCCTGGAATTGGTAATTCATGGAACATGATTTGGAATGATTATGAAGGATTTGAATTTTACACGTACAGAATTCATAGAAGTATTGATGGAGGAGATTATGAATTATTGACTGAAGTTTCAAGTAATCTAAACTCTTATACAGATTTAAATGTAAGTTCTCCTAATGTTGCTTATTATATTGAAGTTATAAGTTCAAATCCATGTGGTAACGAAACGAATGAAAGAAAAGGAACTTTTAATTCAATTTCATCTAAATCTAATGTTGCAACAACATCTACAACTCTTAGTGTTAATGAATTTCTTTTAAAAGAGTTAAAAATTGGACCAAATCCAACTACCAACAAATTATACATTAAATCTAATAGCTTAGATTTAGAAAAATATAATTTGTATTCAATACATGGTCAATTAGTAAAATCTAATAAAACAATTACTGAGGATAATATAGACTTATCAAAACTAGCTAGAGGTACTTATATTTTGAAACTCAAAACAAATAAAGGTACACTTGTTAAAAAAGTAATTAAGAAATAATAAATATAAGAGTCTACAATGTAGACTCTTTTTTTTTATATTTGATTCATAAAACTTTAGGAGTAGCTAGTAGAACTAGTTTGAGAAATATCCTTAGAACCTGATTTGGTTAATACCAGCGTAGGGAAAAGTAATCTTCATTATAGTACATCTTTATTGGATGTGTTGATGCTTCTAGAGTTTATTTAATATGTTTTTATGATAACAGTTAAAATAAACGATTCTAATAAAACTTTCAAAACGGAGTGTAATCTCATCAGAATGATTGAAGAACTAAATATTCAATCCAATGGAATTGCTATTGCCGTAAATAATTCAATTGTAAAAAAGTCTGACTGGAGTAATCATAAATTATCAGAGAATGATAATGTATTGATTATTAAATCTACTCAAGGAGGATAAAAACGAACAACAAAACAACCTTTTCAATGAAGAAAAAAGATACAGCACCAAAACAAGATGGAGTAACTAGAAATCCATTTCCAAATTCTAAAAAGATTTATGTTCAAGGAAAAATACATCCTGAAATTCAAGTAGCCATGCGTGAAATTACATTGAATGATACTGTAGATTCAATGACGAAAAAACGTACACCAAATGAACCAGTTACGGTTTATGATACATCAGGACCATACACGGATCCAGATAAGAAAATCAACATCCATAATGGACTGGAGAGAATTAGAGAAGATTGGATTACAAGTAGAGGTAATGTAGAAGAGTTAGAAGCTTTCACATCAGATTATTGTAACGAAAGATTAAATGATGAAAGTTTAGATCACTTACGCTTTAATTTAAAACATAAACCGAAAAGAGCTAAAAAAGGAGAGAATGTTACTCAATTACATTATGCTAAAAAAGGAATTATAACTCCAGAAATGGAATATGTTGCCATTCGTGAAAATCAACGAATTGATGAAATGACACGTTTGTCTAAGCAACATCCTGGTCAAGATTTTGGAGCAAGTATTCCGGAGAAAATAACTCCAGAATTTGTTCGTGAAGAAGTAGCAAGAGGTCGTGCTGTAATTCCTTCAAATATTAATCATCCAGAAGCAGAACCTATGATTTTAGGTCGTAATTTCTTGGTGAAAATTAATGCAAATATTGGGAACTCGGCAACAACATCTTCTATTGAAGAAGAGGTAGAAAAGGCTGTTTGGGCTTGTCGTTGGGGAGCTGATAATATTATGGATTTATCTACTGGAAAAAATATTCATGAAACTCGTGAGTGGATTATTCGTAACTCTCCAGTTCCAATAGGTACGGTTCCAATTTATCAAGCATTAGAAAAGGTAAATGGCGTAGCTGAAGATCTAACTTGGGAGATATTTAAAGATACCTTAATAGAGCAAGCAGAACAAGGTGTAGATTATTTTACAATTCACGCTGGAGTTCGTTTAGCTTATGTACCAATGACCGCAAAACGTATTACAGGTATTGTATCTCGTGGTGGATCTATTATGGCAAAGTGGTGTTTAGCACATCACAAAGAGAGTTTCTTATATACGCATTTTGAGGAGATTTGTGAAATTATGAAAGCTTATGATGTGGCTTTTTCTTTAGGAGATGGTTTACGTCCTGGTTGTATTGCAGATGCAAATGATGAAGCTCAGTTCGCAGAATTAGAAACATTAGGAGAGTTAACAAAAATAGCTTGGAAACATGAAGTACAGTGCTTTATTGAAGGTCCAGGTCACGTGCCAATGCACATGATTAAGGCTAATATGGATAAGCAATTAGAAGCTTGTGGTGAAGCTCCATTTTATACATTAGGACCATTAACAACTGATATTGCACCAGGTTATGATCATATTACTTCAGGTATTGGAGCAGCAATGATTGGTTGGTACGGAACAGCAATGTTATGTTACGTTACACCAAAAGAGCATTTAGGTTTACCGAATAAAGATGATGTTCGTACTGGAGTAGTTACTTATAAATTAGCTGCACATGCTGCTGACTTAGCAAAAGGACATCCAGGTGCTCAACATAGAGATGATGCTTTGAGTAAAGCTCGTTTTGAATTCCGTTGGGAAGATCAATTTAATTTAGGTTTAGATCCAGAATTAGCTAGGGAATATCACGATGAAACTTTACCGGCTGAAGGAGCAAAAATTGCACATTTCTGTTCTATGTGTGGACCAAAATTCTGTTCTATGAAAATATCTCAAGAAGTGAGAGATTATGCTGCACAGAAAGATTTAGAGGAATCTAGTGCGATTGAGCAGGGAATGAAAGAAAAATCAGAAGAGTTCAAAGAAAAAGGTTCAGAAGTTTATTTATAAATAGTCTGAATTATGAATGTCATTACGAGGAGGAAACGACGAAGTAATCTGTTTTATAAAGTAGATTGCTTCATTTCATTCGCAATGACAATATTTAAATGCTGAAAATTAATAACTAATTATGTTAATAGTTTTAACTTCTGAACGAAAAATAGAAAATGAAGCAATGCTTTTAAACCAATTGTTTGAAAATGGTTTAGAAGTGTTGCATCTTAGAAAGCCGACTTTTACTATTGATGGTTATCGTGAGCTTCTTAGAAATGTTGACAAACAATACTACCAAAGAATTGTAATTCATCAATTTCATGATTTGTGCAAAGAATTCAAGCTTAAAGGAATTCATATACAGGAACAACCAAGAATAGATTTAGGAGATCAACTTTTTGAGTATTTTCAATTATTTAAGTCTGAAGGCTTTTCAGTAAGTAGTTCTTTTCATGAACCAGAAGTTTTGAATGCTTGTTCAATCAAATTCGATTATCATTTATTGAGTCCAGTGTTTTCTTCAATATCTAAACAAGGATATAAAGGAAGAGGTTTTGATGTTAATCACATTGATAAAACAATTATAGGAATGGGAGGCGTAAATACCGAAACCATTCATAAAGTTTATGAATTGGGATATTCTGGAGTTGGTGTTCTTGGTGGTATTTGGAATTCTGAAAATAGTACTGAAAGTTTTAAATTAATTTCTAAAGAATGTAATAAGGTTAGAGATTTTAATCTGGAGCTTTTATCTGGTGATGGAGAATTAACAAAGCTAAAAGAAATTCTATCAGACAAGTATACTCAGCTTGATATAGATAATGCTCTTATTAGTGCCGTAGCTTATGGTAAAAAGGAAGTTGCTGATTATCTTATTTCTCTCGGTGCAGATATTTCTTATGGTGATTATGAAGGCGTTTATTATGCAGTTCATAATAATGAGTTAGAAGGTGTTAAATACGCAATTTCAAAAGGAGTAGATATTAATGTAAATGAAGGAATGATTCTTAATGCTGCGATTTATACAACCATTCAAGCGAAGTGTAAAGAAATGCTTAAATGGATTTTAGAACATAAAGCGTCGGTAGAATTATTAACTCAAGATTCTAAAGATTTACTGGGAAAGTATGGAACAAAAGAACAACAAGAGTTAATTAATAGTTTATACATTGAAAACTAGACCTTACATATTAACTATCGCTGGTTTTGATCCAACAAATGGAGCAGGTTTAACAGCAGATGTGAAAACCTTTGAGAAATTAAAATGTTATGGTTTATCTGTTTGTACGGCGAACACAATACAAAGTGATACTGAATTTCTAAAGTGTGATTGGATAGAAATCGATATCATTTTAGAGCAGATTCGAGTTTTGATGAATCGCTTTTCAGTTAATGTGGTAAAGATTGGAATCGTAGAGAATTGGATAACACTATCTAAAATTATTGATTTGGTATTGAGTTTAAATCCTAACTCGAGAATAATTCTAGATCCAGTTTTGAAATCGTCATCTGGATTTTCGTTTCACGAGAATTTTAATGAGAAAGATTTTGATGAGATTTTGGCAAAGATCTATATGATTACACCGAATTATCAGGAAATACAAAATCTATATCAACGAAAAAGTATAGAGGAAACTATTACTCATATACAATCAAAAACCAACGTGTTTTTAAAAGGAGGTCATAATTCAGAAAAGCTTGGAGTCGACTATTTATATACGATAGAAGGAAAAACACATCCTTTTAATCCTAAAAAAGGAATAAAAATATACGAAAAGCATGGTAGTGGTTGTGTTTTGTCATCAGCCATTGCAAGCCATATTGCTTTAAAATATCCATTAGTAAAATCTTGTTTTAAAGGAAAAAGATATATCGAGAAAGTATTGAGTTCTAATAAAACTTTACTAGGATATCACAATTAATTATAATGATAAGTAAATTACAATATATATCACAAGGAGCTACTCCAGAAGAACATTTAGTAAACATTCAAAATGCTTGTACAGCAGGATCAGAATGGGTTCAACTTCGTTTAAAAAATCAAACGGATGAGGTAATTTTAGAAACGGCTAAAAAAGCAAGAGAAATTACTAATCATTTTCAAACGAGATTAATAATTAATGATCATTATAAGATTGCAAAACAAGTAAAGGCAGATGGAGTTCATTTGGGTAAAACCGATGCTTGCCCAGCAGTTGTAAGAGAGTATTTAGGAAAACTGTTTATTATAGGAGGTACGGCAAATACTCTGGAAGATTGTAAAACTTTACTTGAAAAACAAGTTGACTATATTGGACTTGGACCATTTAGATATACTGAAACGAAGAAAAATTTAAGCCCGATTCTAGGTCTAGAAGGTTATCAAGTGCTACTAGAAGAGTTAAATACGGAAACTCCCGTAATTGCTATCGGAGGAATTGTTTTAGAAGATGTATCATCATTATTGAAAACAAATATTCACGGAATTGCAGTATCAGGAGAAATAACTAAAGACTTCAATTCGATTTCAAAATTTCATCAAATATTAAAAGCAGGAAGTTCGCAAGAACAAGTTTTTAAACTAGATTCAAACAACTAAGAATTATGAGTTCATTACAAATAGCAGATAAAACATTTACATCACGTTTGTTTACAGGAACAGGCAAGTTCAGTTCTTCAGAATTAATGCGTGATGCTTTGTTGGAGAGTGAGAGTGAATTAGTAACAGTAGCTCTAAAAAGAGTTGATGTGCAAAATGAAGAAGATGATATTTTGACTCATTTAAATCATCAACGAATTAATTTATTACCAAATACTTCTGGTGTAAGAAATGCAAAAGAAGCTGTGTTTGCGGCAGAATTATCAAGAGAGGCGTTGGAAACAAATTGGGTAAAACTAGAAATTCACCCCGACCCTAAATATTTATTACCAGATCCAATTGAAACTTTAAAGGCTGCAGAAGAATTAGTAAAAAAAGGATTTATAGTAATGCCATATATTCATGCCGATCCTGTTTTATGTAAAAGATTAGAAGAAGTAGGAACTCAATGTGTAATGCCTTTAGGAGCTCCAATAGGAAGTAATAAAGGATTAAAAACATTAGAGTTTTTAGATATTATAATTGAACAATCGAATGTTCCTGTAGTAGTTGATGCTGGAATTGGCTCTCCATCACATGCAGCTCACGCAATGGAAATTGGTGCAGATGCAGTTTTAGTGAACACAGCAATTGCGGTTTCACAAAATCCAGTGGCAATGGCAAAAGCTTTTAAAATGGCTGTGGAGGCCGGTAGAATGGCATATGAAGCAAAATTAGCTCCTGTAAAAAAACATGCAGAAGCAAGTAGTCCTTTAACTTCGTTTTTAAGTTAGTATAGAGCAATGAACACTTTCGAAAATATATTCGATAAATATGACTGGGATTCAGTAATGGAAAGTATTCTTTCTAAAACTTCGATGGATGTAGAAAGAGCTTTGAATTCTGAAAAAAGAAGTTTAGAAGATTTTAAAGCGCTAATTTCCCCAGCTGCGAAGCCCTATATTGAACAAATGGCACAGTTAAGTAATATGTTGACAAAGAAACGCTTTGGAAACACAATACAAATGTATGCGCCAATGTATTTGAGTAATGAATGTCAGAATATTTGTACCTATTGCGGTTTTAGTTTTACGAATAAAATACCAAGAAGAACACTAACTGATGATGAAATATTAAAAGAAGTAGCATTTTTAAAAAATAAGGGCTACGATCATATTTTATTGGTCACGGGAGAAGCAAACAGAACTGTAGGTGTAGATTATATTAATAATGCGATTAAATTGATCAAGCCTCATTTTTCTAACATTACGATTGAAGTTCAACCACTTGATCAAGATGAATATGAGTTGTTGATTGATAATGGTTTGTATGCAGTATTAGTTTATCAAGAAACATATCATAAAGAAGAATATAAAAAACATCATCCTAAAGGTAAAAAGTCAAACTTCTCATACCGACTGGAAACTCCTGATCGATTAGGGAAAGCAGGAGTTCATAAAATAGGTTTAGGAGCTTTGTTCGGATTGGAAGACTGGAGAGCAGATAGCTTTTTTACAGCTTTACATTTAAAGTATTTACAAAAGACCTATTGGAAAACAAAATATTCAATATCTTTCCCTAGGTTACGTCCACATTCAGGTGGTTTAGAACCTAAAGTAGAAATGACGGATCCTGATTTAGTTCAGCTTATTTGCGCGTATAGATTGTTAGATGAAGATGTTGAATTATCAATTTCTACTAGAGAAAGTGAAATCTTTCGTAATCATATTGTACAACTTGGAATTACTTCAATGAGCGCGGAATCAAAAACAAATCCTGGAGGATATTCTGTAGAACCGCAATCATTAGAGCAATTTGAAATTTCTGATGAACGAAGTACTGAGGAAATAACAACGATGCTCAAAAATCAAGGAATAGAAGTTGTTTGGAAAGATTGGGAACATTTTCGTTAAATTTGGCGACTTAAAAACAAATTACTATGAAGATAAAATTTAGAATAATCGTTCTCACTATATTGGTGTTTACTTTAACATCGTGCGAAACAAGTAAAAATGATACATTCGACTATGGTAAAATTGAAAATAATATTTATTCAAATGATTATTTTAACTTTAACATGAAACTCCCTGAAGGATGGTCGATTTTGTCGAAAGAAGCTATGAAGGAATCAGCAGATAGAGGAGCTGATTTAATCAGTGGAGATAATGAAGAGTTAAAATCAGTACTCAATGCTTCTAAGGTAAAAACAGCCTATCTATTGAATGCTTTTAAGTATGAGGTTGGTAAATCAGTTGATTATAATCCAGGTTTCATAGTTGTGTCAGAAAACCTTAAATTTTTTACAGGTATTAAAACTGGTGCTGACTATTATTATCATGTAAAGAAACTTCTAGAAAAATCAAAGCTTAACTTCGATGTAGAAGAGAATATAACAACAGTCAACATAGGAGGAGAAAGTTTTGATAAAATGTGTTTATCAATAAACCATTTAAACTTAAATGTTAAACAGGAATATTATACGACAATAAAAGAAGGATTTGCTCTAGGGTTTATTATTTCTTTTGTTAATAATAGTCAAAGAGATGAATTATTAGAGATAATAAATTCATTAGAATTTAAAAGTTGAATGAACTTATAGATGTTAACCAGAGAAGAACAAAAACAATATAATCGTCATCTTATTTTAGATAAAATCGGAGAAGCTGGTCAGTTAAAATTAAAACAAGCTAAGGTTCTGGTAATAGGAGCAGGAGGACTAGGATGTCCTGTTTTACAATACTTAACTGCTGCTGGTGTTGGAACTATTGGTATTGTTGATAATGATGTTGTAGATCAAACGAATTTACAACGCCAAATCTTATATACAATTGATGATGTGGGTTCTTCGAAAGCAGAAACTGCTGCAAAAAGATTATCTCGCTTAAATCCATTTGTAAATTTCGAAGTGCACAATGAATTTCTTATGAGAAATAATGCAATTCAATTGTTTGAAAAGTATGATATCATTGTAGATGGAAGTGATAATTTTCAAACACGTTATTTATCAAATGATGCGGCTATTATTGCAAATAAACCTTTGGTATATGGTTCTATTTTTAAATTTGAAGGACAGGTTAGTGTTTTCAATTTTGATGGAAGTGCAACGTACAGATGTTTGTATCCAACTCCACCAAATCCAGGAGATGTTCCAAATTGTTCTGAGATTGGAGTTTTAGGAGTTTTACCAGGAATTATAGGAAGTTTACAAGCAAATGAAGTAATCAAAATTATTTGTGATTTAGATGAAGTGTTAGCAAATAAACTAATGATTTTTGATGTGCTTTCTATGCGCCAAATGATTGTGAATTATTCTAAAACAGAGAATTCAATCATAACGGAACTCAATGAGAACTATGAAGCTTTTTGTGGTGTAAGTGTCCTAGAAAATGAAATAACCTTAGAGGAGTTTGAGTCGAATTCTGAATTATATAATCTTTTAGATGTACGAGAGGATTGGGAAAGAGAACAGCACCATATTGGCGGCCAACATATCCCTCTGGGAAAGTTACCAGAGTTGTATACAAAATTGAAGAGTGATAAACCTTTAGTAGTGTATTGTAAATCTGGAATGAGAAGCCAACGTGCTATTGAATTTCTAGAAGATCAAAATGTAAATATTACATTGATTAATTTGAAAAACGGACTTCAATAAGAATTAAGATACTTCTATATTTTCTTTAATTCTAAAGCAACGTTCGGTTCCGATAAATTTAGGATTTCCATGTTCTTCAGACCAAAAACCATCTAAAATGTCTTTGGTTAAACACCGGTAAACTACAGTTCCTTTGTAAACAAAAGACTCTTCATCAAGATATTGAAAGTTTATTACAAGAATGTTGTCTTTAAAAAAGCCTGATCCTGTTTGTTCCTGTTCGTTATGAATTAACCATTTAGCATTAATTCTTTTGTTCTCATCTAATTGTAGAGTTAATGTACCTCTGTAATTAAGGTTGCTATCATTCTGATTAGAACCAATTATTGAGAATTCTCCTACTAAATCCGCTGCTGTCATTTTAATTCATTAAGAAAACCAAAGATAGTATTTGAGTTTTTTATTGAGAAATAAGAGGTGAGTTTGCAATCAATTTTGAGATGTAATTTTTTCTCTTTTTTACATCTTCCGAATACTCAAAATAAGTATTTTTGCCCGTATGAGACAAACAACCAATACTATATTAATGGTTCGTCCTGTTGGATTTAGGATGAACGAACAAACGGCTGTAAATAATTACTATCAGAAAGTATTAGATAATGTTTTACCTTCAACTGTAAATGCTAAAGCTCAAGAAGAGTTTGATAATTATGTTGAAAAGCTTAGAAGTTATGGTGTGAATGTTATTGTGGTTTCAGATACAACCGAAACTGATACTCCAGATTCAATTTTCCCAAATAACTGGATTTCTTTTCATGAAAACGGAACCGTAGGATTATATCCAATGTTTGCCGAAAACAGAAGGTTAGAAAGAAGAGAAGATATTTTAGATATCCTAGAAGAGGAAGGGTTTATCATTGATGGTGTGATTGATTATACTTCAGGTGAAGAACAAAATGTTTTCTTAGAAGGAACAGGAAGTTTATTATTAGATAGAGTAAATAGAAAAGCATATTGTGCTTTATCTCCGAGAGCAAATGAAGAATTATTTATCGAATTCTGTGAGGATTTTGAATATACTCCTGTTGTGTTTACTTCAAATCAAACTGTAAATGGAGAACGTAAAGCTATTTATCATACGAATGTGATGATGTGTTTGGCAGAAACTTTTGCGGTAATTTGTTTGGCATCTATTGATGATAAAAAGGAACGTAAGCATGTTATCAAGAATTTAAAAGATGATGGTAAAGAAGTAATAGATATTACTGAAGAGCAAGTGAACAATTTTGCTGGTAACATGTTACAAGTTAGAGGAAAGGATGATGAGCGTTTCCTTGTAATGAGTCAGGCAGCGTATGATTGTTTAACAAAAGATCAAATCAATAAGATCGAGAAACATTGTAAAATTATATCAAGCTCTTTGGACGTAATTGAAGGCTGTGGAGGTGGAAGTGCCAGATGTATGATGGCTGAGGTTTTTCTTCCAAAAGCAAATTAAAAAGTAATTTTTTAGAAAATAAATAGAAAGAGCTTACATTGTGTAAGCTCTTTTTTTGTGACGTATATTCTAGTGATAATAGTGACTTATCTGGATTTGTTGTGTCAAATGGAATGTAAGTTAATTACAAGTTTAGAAAAAAGAAAGGGAAACCGAAAGAGCAATGGCTGCTCATTAAAACAGAGCAGTCTTGAGCTTTTTAAATTCTTCGATATCATACGTAATTTTCATTTAAACATCACAAAAAGGTAATTCATTCGGTTTTAATACTTCTTTTTTTGATTCATATCTATCTTTATATCAGTAATTAATCAAAAGTAGAATCATGAGTAAATCAATTAAAATAATAGCTGCAATTCTTGTGTTTAATTTGTGTTCTCAAATGATGGATGCACAAAATAGCTCTAAAGCAAACAGGAACTTAAAAGAATCTAATAAGAAAATCAAGAATGAAAATTTAATGGAGTATGCACCATTCGTAATGAAAGTTAGAATTAAAAAAGATCATAATAACAAAAGAGTAGTTTACTCAGTTGGAATTACAGATAGAGCTCTAGAAATGGAAGAAAAAAAACGAAAAAAGTATACAACATTTGTTACGTCGAAAGATGAGATTTTATTACTCAGAAAATCCAGAAAAAAGAGGAAAAAACGAGCATATTAAGGACTTATAATAAGAATTGAGCTAAAAGATATAAAATCCCCATTCGTCTATATTAATATACCATTCACCGAACATAAGTAATATATTATGAAAAGATATAGTTATTTTGATATACAATTGAAAAAATCCCCTACTATGAATGCTAGAATAAATATAATAGCATCTTTATTATTCATCTTCTTAGGCTTCCAAGAAGTGGCTGCTCAAAAAGTAGTTGCTAAAAATGGAAACGGTATGGAGTATAGAGACGATGAAAAGGACTTAGATGACATGAATGCAATTACTGCACCATCTAATGCCGTTACTGTAAATGCAAAATCTACCAAAAAGAAAGCAAAGAAAAAATCTACAAAGAATAAAATCGCTTCTGTAAAAAAGGTTGAAAAACTAATGAAGCAGAAGAAAAGATTAAGATTTAGAAATAAAAGAAAGAAAGAAGATACAAAGTGTTTCAAGAAAGCTAAAGAGCCTTGTGACGCTGACAAAAAGAAAAAATAAGAAAGACTGTTTATCAGTCTTTTTTTTATGCCTAATTTTTCTGTTTAACATTTTTTATGATTTTTTTTGTAAAGTATTCGAAGAAATTATGACTTAGTAAATGTAATACTGCAGTTTACGATTCATTATTAACCATAAGTAAAGAAAAGTCATGAAGTCCATTAAAATACTACTGTTATTTCTGTTTTTAGGTTATCCTTTAAATCAGTTAACTGCCCAAAATGTTGTTGCTCAAAATAATGTTGAGTACATAGAAGATAGCTCGAACGATTTAAATACAATCAAGGTTCCAAAGAAAGCGGAAGTTGTTA
Organism: Tenacibaculum sp. 190524A05c; assembly: GCF_964036595.1. NCBI lineage: Bacteria > Pseudomonadati > Bacteroidota > Flavobacteriia > Flavobacteriales > Flavobacteriaceae > Tenacibaculum > Tenacibaculum platacis. The sequence continues at coordinate 3,760,752 of NZ_OZ038523.1, forward strand.
AAAAGAAGATGAAATCTCAAAAACAACAGGTAGAAAAGATAGTGAAAGCACAAGCATTACAAAAAGTGCTTAAAACCAATAAAAGATTAAGGTTTAGAAGTAAAAGGCATCAAAAGCCAGGTAAATGTTATAAAGACGCTGTTTGCGATGATGACAAGATAAATCTAGATAGAAATAAGATAAAATAAAAGAGCGTATAAAACGCTCTTTTTTTTATTTTAATGCTTCTTCAACAACTCTTCCAGTTGCTCCGTTAGGAAACTCGATATTTAGCATGCTCGAAATAGTAGGAGCGATATCGATGATTTCATATTTAGTTTTTGAAGAACCTCTTTTGATTCCATTTCCATAAAAGATTACAGGAATATGAGTATCGTAAGAATATCCAGATCCATGCGTTGATCCTTTTTTAGGATATATAATTGTTGATGGATTAGGAATCAATAATACATCTCCAGATAATTTTTGATTATAACCTTTTTGAAGAGAATTTAATATTCCGTCGCCAAAATAAGTAGATTGCATTGTTTTCGCAGTAATCGCTTTATAAATCCCAGGAAAATTAATAACTTCTTCTACAATAAAATTAGAAACTTCTTCTACAGAAAGCTTTTCCTTTTTTAAGTTTTCTTTACTCAAAAATACTTGGAAGTTTGATACATTTTCAATCAAATCATTTGACTTGAATTTTTCAGAAGTTACTTTCTTAATAAAATCCGTTAGCTTTTTCCCAGCTAAATAATTTGCAGGAATTTTTACTGATTTCAAGTATGCAGGAACTTGTACAGCAGCGTGATCGGCTGTTAAAAAGATAGTATAGTTACCTTTTCCTACTTTTTCATCTAAGTTGTTGAATAAACGCTCTAAGTCTTTGTCAAGTCTTAAATAAGTATCTTGAATTTCTTTTGAATCTACACCAAATTGATGTCCCACATAATCCGTAGAAGAATAACTTAAAGTTAAAAAGTCGGTATGTTTATTTTGACCAAGTTGTTCTCCTTCAATAGCGGCGATTGCAAAATCGGTTGTAATAGCATTTCCAGCAGGTATAGCTTTTATAATACTATAGTTGTTGTTTTTACTTCTTAAATTAGGAATATCATGCGGAAATACAGGTTTGTCTTGACCTTTAAACGTCTCTTCAAAATTGTTGTCATCCGCAATACTTTCGGTATATGTATTTATATCATATAAAGTTTCCCAAGGTTGATTTAAATATTCATCTGCCTTTCCTGAATTATTAAACTCATTAACCCAATTTGGTAAAGCCTCTAGATAAAAAGAAGAACTAATCCAATGTCCAACGCTTCCTCCGTCAAACCAATAAGCAGCATCAGCAGTATGCCCAGCAGGTAAAATAGCAGAACGATCTTTAATACCAATACCAATTGTTTTTCCTTGCATATTTTGCGCAAGTTTTAATTGATCAGTAATTGTGGTTGTAAACATTCTATAAGGAGATTTCTTTCCTCCTTTACCATCATTTCCAACAGTTTTATAATTGTCATCATCCACACAATAAATAGTTTTCTTTAAGTATTTATCGTACCAATGGTTACTAATAATTCCATGATTATCTGGCGTTGTTCCTGTAAATATAGAGGTGTGTCCAACAGCTGTATACGTTGGGATATAATTGTAATGTGCATTTTCTAATGAGAATCCATTATTCAACAATCTCTTAAATCCGCCATCTCCATATTTATCATTAAATCTAAATAAATAGTCGTAACGCATTTGATCTACAACAATACCAACAACTAATTTTGGTTTGGAAGAATTTTGAATTGCTTCATTTTGTTTGATATTACAATTTGAAAGCAATACGAATACAGTTAACAATAATAGTTTATAAGTGTACTTCATGATTAAAATATAAGTTTTCAAAATTAAGTAAACTATGCGTAATAGAATGGAAAATAATAGATGTTAATCATTTTTTAATCTTATAGAATCATGTATTCAACTAAATATTCTTTTAGTACTTTAGCAGAACAAAAAGAAAATAGATGAATTATATCGAGCACGTTGGAAAGTATTTTATGATGCTTGGTCAAGTTTTTAAAGCTCCTCAGAAATTTCGAGTTTTTTGGGAAACACTTTTTCGTGAAATAGAACAGTTAGGTCTAAAATCTATTGGAATTATTGGATTCATATCGTTCTTTATCGGAGGTGTTATTGCTTTACAAACTGCTTTAAATATTAGTGATCCTTTTATACCTAAATGGTTAATTGGATTCGCAACAAAAAGATCAGTAATCTTAGAGTTTGCGCCAACTTTCTGTTCTATTATCTTGGCAGGAAAAGTAGGTTCTTATATAACCTCAAGTATTGGAAGTATGAGAGTTACGGAACAAATTGATGCACTTGAAATTATGGGTGTTAATTCATTGAATTATTTAGTGCTTCCAAAAATCATAGCTACAGTTTTATTTTATCCTTTTTTAATAATCTTAGGAATGTTCTTAAGTATTCTAGGAGGATGGGTAGCAGGAATGGCTACAAATATGTTTTTTGTTGAAGATTATGTCTTTGGAATTCAATACGATTTCAATTCATACTTAATTGTATACGCACTAATCAAAACAGTAATTTTTGCGTTTATTATTGCTACGGTTCCGTCTTATCATGGATATTATGTTAAAGGTGGTTCATTAGGAGTTGGTAAAGCCAGTACCCAGTCTGTTGTTTGGACTATAGTAATTATTGTTATTGCAAATTATTTCTTAACTCAAATGTTGTTAACTTAATATGATAGAAGTAAACGATATACATAAAAGCTTTGGTGATACAAATGTTTTAAAAGGGATTTCTACTTCATTTGAAGAAGGAAAAACAAGTTTGATTATTGGTCAGAGTGGAGCAGGGAAAACAGTATTTCTAAAAAGTCTGTTGGGTTTACATACGCCAGAAGAAGGAACGATAACTTATAATGGTAAAGTAAATACTGAAATGACTATTGAGGAGAAAAGAGACTTTCGTCAAGAGTTAGGAATGGTATTTCAAGGAAGTGCGTTATTTGATTCTTTAAATGTAGAAGAGAATGTTACCTTTCCTTTAAAGATGTTTACTCAGCAAACAAAAGAAGAAATGCTAGAGAGAGCAAATTTTGTTTTACAAAGAGTAAATCTTGAAAATTCAAATAAAAAATTACCTTCTGAACTTTCGGGAGGAATGCAGAAAAGGGTTGCTATTGCTAGAGCAATTGTAATGAATCCGAAATATTTGTTTTGTGATGAACCAAATTCTGGTTTAGATCCTAGTACATCTATTTTAATTGATAATTTAATTAAAGAGATTACAGAGGAGTATAATATCACAACAGTTATAAATACACATGATATGAATTCTGTTATGGAGATAGGAGATAAGATTGTTTTCTTGAAAAATGGAATTAAAGCATGGGAGGGAAGTAGTAAAGAGATATTCAAAACCGATAATAAAGCAGTCGTTGATTTTGTATATTCTTCGAATTTATTCAAAAAAGTTCGTCAAGCTTATTTGAATGAGTAATTCTTAAATAATTGATTTTTAAGTTACTATTTTTTAAAGAAAAAATTATTTAAAAATTATTCATTTTTTGTTTGGCGGGAATGTATAAAGTTTCTATATTTGCACTCGCAAAACAAGACCGGGTAGCTCAGTTGGTAGAGCATCTCCCTTTTAAGGAGAGGGTCCTGGGTTCGAGCCCCAGCCCGGTCACACATAAAGCTTCTCGCTTGAGAGGCTTTTTCTTTGAAAACATTGGGGAGATTCCAGAGCGGCCAAATGGGACGGACTGTAACTCCGTTGTCTTTCGACTTCGCAGGTTCGAATCCTGCTCTCCCCACTTTTCAATGAAACACAATTTTTAATTAGGGGATAGATAAAAGACGTTTGGCAGGCAGATGATGTGAGTTGGGCGTTTTTTCGTTTAATACTGTTTCTACTTCATCATTCCCGAATATCTTTTAAAAAATCAAAAATGTTTTCAGCCAAAAAAAACTTTAGAGCTATTTCTTTTGTTGAGTAAAACTTAAAATAAGGTAATTCTAGTTTGGAATAGGTAATGTAAAATGGAATGTTGCGCCTTCACCTTCAATTGAACTCACCCAGATTGTTCCATCGAATAAATCAACAATCTTTTTTACTATAGATAATCCAATTCCTGTAGAGTTATGATGATCATCTAAAGTTTCGAAAATTCCAAATACTTTTTTGTGGTACTTTTCAGGTATTCCTTTTCCGTTGTCGCTAATTTGAAATTCCCAGAAGTTTTCATCAATAGTATCGTAACTAATAGTTACTTCACCATTTTCCGCTTTTGCATACTTAACGGCGTTACTAATTAAGTTTTGGAATAATTGATGAAGCCTAAATTTATCTCCTTTAGCTATCGGTAGCTTTTTTGGGATGTTTACCTTAACGTGTTCAGGAACGTGAATTGTATCGAGAATGATTTCCACCACTTCATTAAGATCGATCTCTTTTTTAGGGTGTTCAATTTTATCAATACTGGCATATTTAAGAATTCCATTAATAAGATGATCCATCTTATCAATCTTCTTTAGTAAAAGTTGGAAATTCTCTTTTATATTTTCGTCTTCCGTAAGTTCTAAGCAATCTTCTTGAAGCCAACTAACCAATGCATTCATGCTACGCAATGGAGCTTTTAAATCATGAGAAACAACGTGAGCAAAGTCATTCAATTCTTGATTGCTCTTTCTTAAGTTTTTAAGTAGTTGTTCTCTTTCTTTTTGGTCGTTTAATCTTTCTGTAATGTCTCTAACTACTCCTTGAGCAAAAGTTGCTTCTCCAGTTTCATCATATACAATGCTAGAATTGATCTCAATCCATCTAACTTCTTTTTTACCGTTGTAAACTCTGGCTTTAAAATTCTTGAATATCCCTTTTTCCAATAATTCATAGTAGGCCTGCATAGCGTAATCTACATCATCTGGATAAAGAGTTGAGGTAACATTAAATATTTCTTCGGAAGTATATCCAAAAAAATCAGCTGCTGCGTCATTCATCTTAACTACATTTCCATATAAATCCATAAGGATATATGGATCAACAATGGTTTTGAATAAACTTTCTAGCTGAATATCTTTTTCGTTAATTACTTTAATAAGGTTCTGATTAGCTTCTTGAAGCTCTAATGACCTTTCTTCAAGGTTCTTTTCTGCTTCAATTCTTGCGTTTTTCTCTCGTTCTAACGCCTTTTCTAATGCTTCTATGTTGTTAGTAATCACAGTATAAAAATATAAATCTAATTTAAAAGAATAGACATAAAACCACAAAAGTTTAATGTTAATCTATTTCAATGTTTTCTTTAAAATAAATGCACGGATAGTAAGGGAAAGTATTTAATATTTCAGGGGAATGAAATTATCTATTGTTTTTCAGGGTTTTAATTCAATAATTCGTTGTTTGTCCAATAATCTAGCATCGTAGTAATATTTTTTGTGTAATCTTCAAAACGAAGAGGTTTTATAATATAACCAGCAATACCGAGTTCATAACATGTTTTCAAATCGCTATGATTATCAGAACTAGATAGAATTACTGTTGGGATATATCTTAATCTATTATCAGCTTTTAAAATTTTTAAAAACTCAATACCATTCATTTTTGGCATGTTTAAGTCTAAAAAGATTAAGTCTGATGTAGGGTTCTCTAATTTAGAAAGCGCATCTTCTCCGTTTACAGCTTCTATAACAGTAGGATTAAAGTTACTGTTATTACAAACTCTAGCGAATTTCATTCTTTCTACTTCATCATCATCAATAAACAAAATGTTTAATTTCTTCACCATAAATTTATCGTTCTAAATTAATACCGGTCGAAAATTATAAAAAATATCCCCTTGTTCTTTGATAATTATGTAATTCGAAGCGGTGTTTAGATTAACGGTCATTATCTATAGACGAACGTTTTTGTCTTACTTTTCGTATATTTCGCGGCAAAAGAGAACAATTATATGGAAGAAATTAAGAAGGAAGAAATAGATAAGTCTAAAGAAGCAGTAAAGCAGGATGCAAAGGGTTTATGGGAGAGTGTAAAGACATTCATGAACGAATTACTTGATTTTAGACATGATACAGATCAAGAAGCAACTATTGAGGCAATAAAGAATGATATTCCCTTCAAAGGAGCAACTGCATGGATTTTAATATTTGCAGTATTTATTGCATCGATTGGATTAAATGTGAGTTCTACAGCGGTTGTAATCGGAGCCATGTTAATATCACCTTTAATGGGACCAATATTAGGTATAGGAATGTCTTTAGCTATTAATGATATTGATACGTTAAAGAGTTCGTTTGTAAACTTATTGGTGATGGTGATTCTTAGTGTTGCTACGGCTTATTTATACTTTTTATTATCACCGTTAACAGAATTAACTCCTGAATTAGAGGCAAGAACTCAACCTAATATATTAGATGTACTTGTGGCGATATTTGGAGGTTTAGCTTTAATTGTTGCAAGAACAAAAAAAGGAACTATTGCATCTGTAATATTCGGTGTAGCAATTGCTACAGCTTTAATGCCACCTTTATGTACTGCAGGATATGGATTGGCCGTTGGAAACATGAAGTTTTTCTTAGGAGCAATGTATTTATTTGTAATTAACACTACATTTATTGCGCTGTCTACCTTTTTAGTATTGAAAGTATTAGGATTTACAATGATTCGTTATGTAAATTCTAAAAAGAGAAGAAGAATTGCCCAATTGGCTACATTTTTTGGTTTGGTAGCAATGATTCCAGCTGTTTGGACTTTTTTAAATGTTTTAAAGAAAAGTAATTTTGATCGAGATTTAAGAGGTTTTATTAAAAACGAAATTGAAACTAATGATGATTTGTGGTTTCAAAGGCATAAAGTGAAAGAGGATGAAAATGAAATTACATTATATTTTAATGGAAAAGTTCCTCAAGCTACAATCACGGATCTTAAGAACGAATTAAAAAATTACGATAAGATCAAAAACTTTGATTTAAAAATTAATTCAAACGAGTCTAGAAGTGCAGATGATATTTCTAAATCTTTAGAAAGAGCTTACAGTAATTTAGATCAAAAAGATAATATTATTAATGGTTTACAAAAGGAAATAGAAGATTTGAAATCTGAAATTTCTAACTTAAATGTAACCATTGAAAAAACGGATAAAAACAATATTCCGTTCAGTTCAATAGCTAAAGAGGCTAAGATTAGATTTGGAGATATTAAAGAAATTCGTTTTTCAAAAGTGTTATCTACAAAGGATTTTATTAAAGTTGATACGATTCCAGAAGCAAGTGTTATTTGGAATAGTAAATTGAAGGAGAAGTACATTGCAAAAAAGCAATTGGAATTGCATAAATGGCTTCAAAAAGAAATGAAATTAGATACATTATATATCAAGTAAAAAAAAGCCCGCTGAACAGCGGGCTTTTTTTTAACTCTTTTTACATTGTTTTAAAACTTGTTGAGCTCTATCTTTTCCGTATTTCGGATAAAATTTAGGCAATTCTTCTTTATCAAATAATTCTATAGATTTCTCTACATCTTTACAGTATTGATCTACAGGTTGATTGAAAAATCTTGCAGCTCCCATATCCCATTCAGCTTTTCCTAAGACTACTCTTGGGTTATTCGGAGCAATTTTTAGCGCTTCTGCGTATAACATTGAATTCTTTCCAGATAAAGTCATACCGTATTTTTGTCCATCAAAAGCTATGTATGCTGTATTTAACAATGCTTGATTGATAATGATTTCAGGATTGTTAGGAGATAAGCTTTTAGCAATATCTAAATACTCTTGAGCTTTCTTTAGCTTGTTGTTTAATTTAGCTTCATCCTTAATTCCAAAGCTTCCTAAAATTTCTAAAGTTGCTACATAGTAAGGAGGTAACCATTCTTCAGGTTCAGCTTTTGTAATTCTTTCAAATAATTGACAAGCTTCAGTTGTTTTTTGTTGTCCCCATAACTGGAATGCTTTTTCCATTCCTTTTTCATATTTAGTTTGTGCAGCGATATTGGTAGTAATAAATACTACAAAAAGTAAGATTATTTTTTTCATGACTTTGTGTTTTTTAGTTGTTTATTTTATTGTTATGCTTAGTGAAACATCAGCGTTTACAGTAAACTTTGCGTCTTTATATTTTGGAGGACCAAAGAAACCTTTAGCATCATTTGAAATTCCGATAGGTTCTTTAGGAATTCCAAAAATCTTTGTATCCATTTTTTTATTGTCGTTTGCATCATGGAATGCAGAAACCGCATATTCTCCTTCAGGTATATTTTTAAAAACTACAGTAGCTTTTTTGTCTTTTACTTGTACGATATCTCCTTTAATCGACTTCTTTAAGAAATCGTCTTTTGAGTTGTACAAGGCTACATATAAATCACCTTTGTCAGATTTCATTCCTGTGAATTCAATTGTAATAGAATGATTTTCTTGTGCTGTGATTTGTTGAATAAAACTGAAAAGAAATAAGCTTACTGTTATAATAATTCGTTGCATGTTTTTACTTTTTTTATTTGTCCAAATATCTATTGTTTTCTCTTGATAACCTCAAAATTCTTACCGAATTGTTATTTTTTATCACTGAATTGTTGTAATCCCAGTTGAAGGTTTGTTTTCTAGTGTAACATTCAGGTTTACAAAGTGTTTTGTTTTCTGGTTTTTTTCTTAAGATTTTATAAATTATCTAACTGATTACTTTTATTATCATCACTAATAGACCAGAAGAATCCTACGAAAAAGAACTGATCGGCATTTGGACGTAAGGCTTGACGCTCAAAAACTCCATTAGCATTAGGTTGATTTTTATAATCATATCCAAAAACGTTTTCAGTACCTAAAACATTGTTTACCGAGAAATACAATATTTTTTGTTGACTAATTAAGTAAGCAACGTTTAAGCTTACCGAATTGTAATTTTTTGTTTGTTCATTTAAAAATCCGTTGATATTTGGATTCGTATAAGTTCTTCCTGTAGCGAATCTATATGAAAGTCCAACCTGAGTTTTCCATGAATCAACCCAGTATTTTCCAACTACAGAAAGATTATGTGTTGATGCAAAATTTGGGGTAGCTTTTGTTGGATAGTTTTTAAAATCACGCTCAGTATCTAAGTATGAGTAAGAAACCCAATAGTCTAAATTTTTAATATTTTTTCCATCTCGCCAGAATACATCAATTCCTTGAGCATAACCATCTCCAGTATTTGTGAAATTAGAGAATGGAGTAGCAACAGTACCATCATATTTTACAAGGTTATCATACTTTTTATAATATCCTTCTACTCTAAATTGCTGTCTATCTTTTATGAATTGATAATTGGCAATATAATGAGTGGCTTTTTCAGAAGTTAAATTATCAGCAAACTTTAAATATTCGTTTCTGGCATTCTGATAAAACTGTCCATAAGCCAAAGAGAATTGATCGTTCTTTCCAGCTTTATATGCAATAGAAGCTCTTGGTGAGAAAGTAAATTCATTTGAAAATTCATTATTCTCTAATCGAACTCCAATTTTAGTTGCTAGTTTCTTAGAAAAGAAAATATCTGCTTCCGTAAATACTCCGAAGATATTATTGTCAAAATTATAATTGAAAGTGTTAGAAGTAGCGTTTTGTAAAAAATCCTCATTAAAATCAGTAATGAAATATTCTGCGCCAAAATTGAATTTCAATCTGCTTGAATATCTCTTTTGTGCTTTTACTTTAAAATGAGCAGAATTTTCTGCGTTATCAACATTGTCGTTATCTAAATTAATATCAGAAGTATCATTTGTATAACCGATTCCGCCTGAAACTTTCCATCCATTTCCTAATCTCTGTTTATAGGAACCATTAAAGTATAAGTTTGTGTTTTGTAATCCGAAATTGAAACCATTTTCAAAATTGATGTTTTCTTGAATTAGGTCAAAATTCGAGTAACTAAATGCTCCATATAGTTTTAATAACCCGTCTTCATTCGGTTGATATCTGTACACCATCTCTCCACTTGCTCCTTCATAAGGTTGATTCCATTGATTTCTATCTGGAAATGCATACTGATATGGAGCTAAATTGATATAAGAAGTATTAATGCTGAATGAGTTCTTTCCCCAAATTTGAGTGTTTCCAACGCCTAAACCAACAGTCATAAATTGAATGTCTGTTTTTTCTTGGGTTGGTTGATCAATGGTATTTAAGGCTAATACACTTGATAATGCTTGTCCGTATTCAGCTGAATATCCACCAGTAGAGAAAGACATTCCTTTAAATAAGAACGGAGAAAAACGACCACGAGTAGGAATATTATTTCCAGTTGGAACAAATGGATTAAACACTCGAATCCCATCAATAAAAATCTGTGTTTCCTCAGCATCTCCACCACGAACAAATAATCTTCCGTCTTCATCATTTGCTGAAGTTCCTGGTAAGGTTTGAAAAGCACCAACTACATCTCCTAGTGCACTTGCTGTAGTAACAATATCTAAAGGTTTTAATGCAACAGCTCTGGCTTTTTCACCTGCATCAAAAGTTCCAGCATTTATAACAACTGCATCAAGTGTATTTACGTCTTCCTTTAATTTTATAGAAAGGTTTCTTAAATTTTCAACTTTATCAGTTTTCATAAAAGTCTCAAAAGAAACGAACGATACTACTAAAGTTTGTAAATTTTCTTCTGAAGTGGTAAAACTGAAGTCTCCATTTTTATCAGAAGAAGTTCCATCATAGGTTCCTTCTAAATATATGTTTGCGCCTTCAATTGGATTTCCTTTTGCATCAAGAACTTTTCCTGATATACTAGTCTGCGCAAAAGAAAAAAAGGTTGTTAATACTACTAATAAAGTAAAAATAGGTTTCATGTTAATTGTTGTTTTATGCAACAAAAGTCCATCAGAAGTGTGTCTTTTTAAAAAAAGAGATACCGAACTGTAAAAAAAATAAGATGAATTGTTTATTGAACAGGAATGTATACCGTTAGGTTACATAGTTTTTCTGGATGCTCATTAAAATTGTTGTGGTATTCATCGAAAGGATCGCGAGTGTCATCTACTTTAAAACCTTTGTCAAAAATCCAAACGAAAATAGCTTCATATGTCTTTTTGAATTCATGCATGCCTAAAGTAAAAGTTGCGCTAACATATTTCCCTGCGGAAATAGTTCGAGTATTGATTTCAGAAGTATCTACCGAAGTATTTTCAATACTTATACAAGCGCTCATTTTTAATTTTGATTCTTCTGTTACTTTCGGACTATCGTGATATATCGACATTATTTTGGGTTGTCCGTTCATTAAACCTTTAGGATATGCCCATTTAAGTAATTTTTCAAAAGCAATTCCAACATTATCAAAAGGACCAATATGCGGAACGTATGCAACAGAAATATCATCAATAGTAATAACTTCAATTTTTGAAGCTTTTTCGTCAATATAATTTACAAGATTTTTCATGTTGTAAATGTATTGTTCAATCTCTGTATCGACTTTTCCATTCTTGCTTTTCGTTTTACTAATCTTGCTAAATCTACTCGTGCTTTTATTTTTAAAATCGGTTGGACTTATTCCATAAAACTTTTTAAATGCTCTTGAAAATGATGAGATTGTATTGAAACCTGTTAACTCTGTAATTTCGGAAATACTTTTTTCGCTACTATGTAATAGAAAATTAGCAGCTCGTTCAATTCGTTTACGAGTAACAAAATTGGCAAAAGTTTCGCCAGTAATAGTTTTAAATATTCTATGAAAATGATAAGGAGAAAGATAGGCTTGCTTAGCAACATCTTCTAATAACAATTTTGAAGAACTATGTTCTTCAATGTACTGTATCGCATTATGTATTCTTACAGATAGATGATTATTTGAATCCTTCATTTTCATGTAAACAAATGTATAAGATTTAAAATGAACTCGTAATTATATCGTATTTTTACCTAACAAAAATGAAATAAATGTCGCAAGATTTAAGTGATTACAGAAAGTCATATGAAAAAGGGCAATTATTAGAACAGAATTGTCCGGAAAATCCATTAGAATTATTTAGAGATTGGTTTTTACAAGCCAATGAATCGGAGATGGTTGATGAAGCTAATGCAATGAGTATTTCGTCAATTGGACTTGATGGGTTTCCAAAAACTCGAGTTGTGTTGCTTAAAAAATATACTCATGAAGGATTTATTTTTTACACCAACTATAATTCAGAAAAAGGAAAGGCAATTACAGCAAACAATAACGTTTGCTTGTCATTTTTTTGGGCGGGTTTAGAACGTCAAATAATAATTAAAGGAAAGGCTGAGAAAATTGCAGAGAATTTATCTGATGGATATTTTGAGTCTAGACCGGATGGAAGCAAATTAGGAGCTTGGGCTTCGAATCAAAGTGAAGTAGTAGCTAATAAACAAGTTTTACAAGATTCATTAAATGAATTTGAAAATAAATTTAAAGGAGTTGAAATTCCAAGACCTTCGCACTGGGGTGGATTCATTGTAAAGCCTGTGAGTATCGAGTTTTGGCAAGGTAGACCAAATCGTTTACATGATAGAATTCGATACACATTATCAAAAGATTTTTCTTGGAAACTTGAACGATTAGCTCCTTAATGCTATATTTGAGAATCTTTTTTATACTGAATGAAAACCATTTATATAGTTCGTCATGCTAAGTCTTCTTGGAAGTACGTTAGTGTCAAAGATCATGATAGACCACTTAAAGAAAGAGGTATTAATGATGCACACCTATTATCTAAATATTTGGCGAAAAACATAAAAAGGCCAGATGTTTTTATTTCTAGTAGTGCAAACAGAGCTTTACAAACGGGTATTATTTTCTGTGAAAACTTCGGTTATCCAATGGCCAATTTAAAAATTAGTAAACAGCTTTATAGTTTTAGTGATGGTTATTTGGTGAAAACAGTTAAGGCTTTAGATGATAGTTTTGATAGTGCAATTATCTTTAGTCATGATCATGGTATAAATACTTTCGTAAATAAATTTGGTAGCCAACCCATTGCGCATGTTCCTACTTGTGGAGTTGTTGGAATTCAGTTTAAAGAAAAACATTGGAAAAACATTAAAAAAGGATCAACCGTTTTAGTGGAATTCCCTAAACACCATAAATAAAAACTAATTTCTTTTGGAAATAAAAAAATATGGAGCCATTGATATTGGTTCAAATGCAGTTCGACTTTTAGTAGCAAATGTAATTGAGGAGAAAGGAAAGGAAACTAAATTCAAAAAGTCTTCTCTTGTTAGGGTTCCAATTCGATTGGGAGCAGATGCATTTGTTGAAGGTGAAATTTCCGAAAATAATATAAAAAGAATGGTAGACGCCATGCAGGCTTTCAGTTTACTTATGAAAGTTCATGGAGTCGAAAAATATAAGGCATGTGCAACTTCAGCCATGAGAGAAGCCTCTAATGGAGATGAAATAGTTAAGAAAATTTATGAAAAATCTGGTATCGAGATTGATATCATAAATGGAGCGAAAGAAGCAGCAATTATTTCATCAACAGATTTAAAGTATTTGATAAACTCAGATGAAACCTACTTATATGTAGATGTGGGTGGAGGTAGTACAGAGTTTACCTTATTTTCAAGAGGAGAAATAGTCAATTCAAAGTCTTTTAAAATAGGAACTGTTCGTTTGATTAATAATTCAAAGGAAAAGAATAAAAAGATATTTTCTAAAGTCCAAAATTGGATTGTAAAGAATACTAAAGACTACAAAAGAATATCATTAATTGGTTCAGGAGGAAATATCAATAAAATCTTCAAAATGTCTGGTCTGGATCCAGGAAGACCAATTTCTTATGTCTATTTAAATGCACAATTAGAGTTTCTTAAAAAGATGACTTATGAGGAAAGAATTTCTGAATTAAGTTTAAACCCAGATAGGGCAGATGTGATTGTTCCTGCAACAAAAATTTACCTTTCAGCAATGAAATGGAGCGGTGCAAGAAGAATTTACGTTCCTAAGATTGGTCTGTCTGACGGTATTGTTAAGAGCTTGTATTTTAATACGATATAAATTTTTTTAACATCTCTTTAACAAAAAGTTTTTTCGTTATATTTGTTAGGTATGTGACTTTTTACCCCCATTAGTGTCATACAATTAGTTAAAGCTAAGTAATCAAAACACAAATTTTTATTCATTATGAAAAAACTAATGTTATCCGGTGCATTAATTGCAATCGGGCTTACGGTTTCTGCTCAAGATCTACCAACAAATGCAGAGCCAGGGAAGTGTTATGTGAGATGTAAAACACCCGAAGTATGGAAAAATCAGGATGTTACCATAGAAGTGGCTCCTGCCTATAAAAGAATTGTTTCTTACCCTGCAAAGTACAAAACAGTTACTGAAAGAGTTTTAGTTGATGAAGGAGGAGAACGATTAGTTTTAGTTCCTGCAAAATATGAAACACAAAACTTTACTGTTGTAACTAAAGAAGCTTCTAAAAGACTTGAGAAAACTTTAGGAAAACCTTCTGTAGAAAACCAAACAGTAGTTACAAAAGAAGCTTCAAAACGTTTAACAGTTGTTCCTGCAAAATATGAAATGCGTGATGTTACAGTTACGGTAAAAGATGCTTACAAACGATTAGTTTCTGTTCCTGCGAAATATGAAACTCGTGATGAAGTTGTTGTTATTAAGGAAGCGTCACAACGATTAGTTGTTGTTCCTGCAAAAATGAAAACAATTACAGAGGAAGTTACGATTAAAGAAGCTTCTAAAAGATTAGAAGTGATTCCTGCAAAATATGAAATGCGTGATGTAACTGTTACCGTAAAGGAAGCTTCTAAAAGAGTTGAGGTTGTTCCTGCGCAATATGAAATGCGCGATGTTACGGTTACAGTGAAAGAAGCTTCAAAAAGATTAGAAGTTGTACCAGCTGTTTATGGAACTGAAGTAGTTTCTTATCAAAAAAGACAGTATGGAAATAAGATGCGAGTTATTCCAGCTTCTTTCTCTAGAGATAATGAAGTAATTGAAGTAAAGGCGAAATCTGCGAAGTGGCAAATGAGTGAAAAAGCTCCTGATTGTACATCTTCTGATCCTAACGATTGTCGTTACTGGTGTTATAAAGAAGTTCCTGCTCAGTTTGAAATCGTAGATAAAACTGTTTTATCTGCAGATGCATCTGTAGTAACTACTCCAGAGTGTAACGAAGCTACTTCTTCTACGCAATGTGGAAAAGCTACTTATGTAAAAAGAGTAATGAAAACTCCACCAACAACAAGAGAAATAGATATTCCTGCGGTGACTAAAGTGGTAAAGAAAAGAGTTATGGTGACTCCGCCTTCTACAAAAACTTTTGATATTCCTGCAGTAACAAAAGTGGTAAAAAAGAGAGTTATGGTAACTCCACCTACTACAAGAGAAATTGAAATTCCAGCAGTTACTCAAACTGTAAAAAGAACAGTTGTGGATGTTCCTGCTAGTAAAAAAATCATTGAGATTCCTGCGGTTACTAAAATCGTAAAGAAAACTGTTATGGTTACTCCTCCAACAACAAGAGAGGTTGAAGTTCCGGCAGTTACTAAAGTCGTAAAGAAAAGAGTAATGGTAACTCCACCATCAACGAATGAGATTGAGATTCCTGAAGTTACAACAATTGTAAAAAAGACAATACCTGCTGAACAAGGAACAAGAGAAATTGAAATTCCTGAGGTTACAGCAACGATGAAGAAAACAGTAATGGTAAATGCTCCAACTACTAGAGTTGTAAAAATTGATCCTAAATACGGAACAGTTAAGAAAACAGTTTTAGAAAAAGATGCGTATTCTACTGAAAAATCAGTTGAGGCTAAATTTAAAACAGTTACTAAAGAAGTTTTAGTATCTAAAGGAGGTTTAACAACTTGGAAAGAAGTAGAGTGTAAATTAGTTCAAAATACTCCATTACCAATTAACTGGAATTTAGGAAGTGCTACGTTAACTTCTGGAGCTAAAAGAATTATTGATGCACGTTTATTACCAATCTTAAAAGATGGAGTTGCTGTTGCAATTGAATCTCATACAGATTCTAGAGGTTCTAAATCAAGCAACCAATCTTTATCTGAAAGAAGAGCACAAGCGGTTGTGAATTACTTAATTTCTAAAGGAATTAACGCAAGTAAGTTAACTGCCAATGGATACGGAGAGAACAGATTAACAAACAGATGTGCTGATGGTGTATCATGTACAGAGCGTGAGCATGCAGCAAACAGAAGAACTACATTTAGAGTTATCGATCAAAAATAATTCTGAGTACTAGTACTATAAAATATAGAAAAGCCCAAGCGAACTGCTTGGGCTTTTTTCATTTGCTTTTTTTAAAAAAAAGCGACAATCAAGTTGCCGCTTTCATGGTTCTAACGTACATTTCATAGCAATTTATAGAACGTATAGCAATTTAAAATAATTGGCAACCTTTGTACCGATTATTTACACTACTGTTCATAAATTGGTAAAACGTTACCCTCTTTTTTTGAAAAAAAATAAAATAATTGAAATAAAGGCTACAAAGCCTAGTAAATAGAAAAGATAAGACGTTGATGGATATGTAGGAGAGGTGTCTCCAATAAGTACAAAAGAAGCCCAATAATAAGGCGATTTATCAGAAAGAGAATGTTCTTTTAAATACTTACGTTTAGCATTATTTAATGCTTCAGATTTTGATTGATGATGATCAAGGTTAGTATAAAAATCTTTCATAATACTAGAAGTAGAAACATCATTCACATTCCATAAAGAAGAAATTACAGATTTAGCACCAGAATAGAAGAATCCTCGAGATAGACTAAATACACCTTCTCCTTTTTTGATTTCTCCCAAATTCGTTTCACAGGCACTTAACACAACCAAATCAGCATTTGTTTTATGTGTATACAATTCATGAAGCTTTAAAGTGTCTTTAGAAAAATAAATAGCAGGATTATTAGAAGAGCTGGCATGAGTTGCCAAATGTAAGATTTTATAATCTCCACTGCTGGTTAAGAAATTATTTTTAGTTGCTTTAGTTGCCGTGAAAAGATCACTATCAATTTGGTTTTGTATAGTGTTGACTTCAGATTGTGTTGCTTCTAATGATTTTTGATTTGCAAAAGTAATAGGAGCGTAAGCAGCTAAGTTTTTTGAAGTTTCTCTTTTAAGAGCATTATTGAACTCTAAAAAAGATGCTGAGTAAGCATAACTAACATTATGGTCTTCTATTAAATATTTTACATCAGAAGTATTGGTATTTAAAGCTTCAAAAGGAATGTTCTGTAAAATATCATTGGCGATAACGATAAAACTTTTCTTTTCAATGAATTGTTTAGATTCTTTTGTAGGGAAAAGGTAGTTATACAAAGAATTTGAGGTTGTATAGAATTCTTGCAATTCTGATTTTTGAATTAACGACTTGGAGATTAGTCGTTTGTAATTTTCAGCTACTTCGTAAAATGTTGAATCTATTTCCTTTTTAAAAGAATAATTACCCGTTTTAGAAGTAAATAACCCAAATAAATTATTGTTGTTTCTGTCTAAATGATAAGATAGTATAACAGATTTTGAATCTAAATTGGTTTTAATGTGTTCCAGAGCTAATGGTTGAATATTATTCCTTTTTGAAAAGTGTTCAGGATATAGAACTGTTATTGAATCTTTAAATCGCTCAAATTCTAATTTGATATTAAATAATGAATCTTTTTGTTTTTGAGAAGTTGATTTTTCCTCAAGAGAAAATATAGAGTTTTTATATGTTTTTAGCTGTTGTTTTACATTGTGAGGTAATGCAATCTCGGAATTATTTTCCTTAATACTTTGAGTCAATAAAAAAGCTTTGTTTTTTTCTATGATAGAATTTAAAAGCTCATGATCATTCAAATTGTAAGCTGCTAATACACCATAGTTATATATTTCTGATACATCGTCTCTCCACAAGAATTTGGTGTTAATTTCTGTACTATTTTGAATCGTATAATTAATAAAGGCATCACAAGTATTAACCGTTTCAATAGATTCTCTTAAATATTTTGGATCTTTAGTTTTATTATAAATTAGATTAAGAATTTCAACTTTTCCTTTAAAAGCTAGAACTACATTTCTTCTAGATATTACTTTTTCGAAGTGATGATTATTTAGTAGCAATTTTTTTTCTAATGGAATATTAAAACTGGTTTTTAGAGACTTATCAATATGCTCAAGAGCAGAATGGTATTGTCTTTTATCTTTATAACATCTTGAAAAATTCCTAAATATTTCTGAAATTAATGCATTCTTATCATAATTGTTCAATTTCAAAGAATATTTTTGACTATTCTTTAGATAGTAGAGTGAGCTATCTACATTCTTTTTTAAATATAATTCACCTAAATTTAATTGTGCGAGACTAAAGATGTAGTTGTTTTTTTTCGTTGAACTAATTTTGAGTGTTTTCAAATAATTCTCTTTAGCTTTCTCAAAGTTGTAATTATTTTCTATTTGATATAAATTCCCCAAGTTATTGTACAGATAACAACGATCATCTCCATTTTTTAAATTTATATCATTATTAATAATACTATCGCATATTCTAATGTATTTAATTCCTAGTTGAGCAGATTGCTTCGTTTTTATCTGGTTACAAGTAAGGGAAAAATTAATTATGTGGTTTACTATACTAATATTTTTTCCATGTATAAATAAAAGTTCTATGCCATTTTTGTAATAATTAAGAGATTTATGAAGTTCTCCTTTCATTCTATAACAGTGTGCAAGTTGACATAGAGATTGTGCTATTTTTTTTGGATAATAGTCTAGTTTTAGAGCTTTTTTGTAATAAGAAATAGCAGAATCTATTTGGTCATTCCACATGTAATACTTTCCTATCAGGTAATAGGATGTATGATAATGTTTTGGAAATAGATTGAATTTTTTGGAATATTTGTTTTGAATTTTAGCGTATTTAATTGCTAGTTGGAGGTTATTCTGTTTATAAAATATTCTTGAAAAATCAAATGCCTTTTTTATAATTTCAGATTCTGTTAGATTAGTTTTGAAAAGAATACTATCGGCTCGTTTCTCTGGAATCTTAAGGTCTGGTGTTTTTTTTAAGTTGTAATTGAATTCACTTTGTCCATGAAGATAGCAGGAATTAAAAAATATTACGAATAAGAAGGTCAGCTTAATTTTCATTCTGTAATTTCATGTAAAGAGTAGAACTTTTATTATATAGTAGTTCTCAAACTAAAATGTTACCTGAGCAAAAGTAGATTTTTTTATGTTTTGTTTGTAATGCTTTTCTTTAGAAGCCAGAAAGAAGTGATGGTTTTAGAGAGGTTTCAAATATCACACCTTACTAAACCACTTTGTAGTATAATGTGAAACACAATCGTTTTTGAAATATAAATACAAAAACTTCTTTTTAAATAATTTACTCTTATTGATTTTGTATACCCAAACATTTCCAAAATGATTCTTATAACATGTCCCTAAAATTTTCTTTACATAAGACTTTTGCAGGTTGATAAGTGAATCAAAATTTTTAGGAAAACTACTTGGTTTATCTTCAAAACCAACTACAGTAGTTGTCTGTAGAATTTTTTCAAAAAGACTATCATTTTCTAATTCACAGTCAGAAGTTTTGGTGAGTTGTTTGGTATTAAACATACTCTCTTTTTCTTCAGGAATTATAGGTGCTTCTGAAAGTATTGGTTCTTTTGTAATAATTTCTCCGGCTAGTTGTAAATAGCATTTTGCTCCGTCACTATTAATGTCAAATTCTAAAACACTTTGTCCGTAACCAGGAGCTTGTGTGATTTTAGAACTTCTATTAATTATGGTATTAAACACTAAATCATTAAAATAATTCTTCATGTAACTAGCAACCTGATTGGAGAGGTTTAATCTCTTATTATACATGGTTAATAGAAACCCTTCGATATAAAGATCTTTATTTAATTTCTTTTGTGTGAATCGTATTGTTTTTAAAAATTTATGCAATCCTTCCAAAGCATAATAATCACATTGAACAGGAATTATAACCGAGTTTGATGTAGTTAAAATATCAAGATTTTTAGCTTTAAAAAATGGCACACAATCAATAATCACATAATCATAAGATTTGTGAATAGATTGTAAAGCAGAATTAAACTTTGAAACTTCTGTTGTTCTTTTAAATAAGTTTAAATCTTCAATAAAAGGCAGTAAATCTACATTCGGAGAATTTGTTTTAATAATGTTGTTCCTAATCACAGAAGTAAAATCCATAAACTGTAATGACGGATTATTTAACTTCTTAGAAGAAAACCCAAAAGATGTAGAGGCATTTGCTAAAGGATCTGTATCGATAACTAAAACTTTTTTTTCAAGAACTCCTAAAGCAGCGGACAGGTTTACACAGGTAGTAGTTTTACCTACACCTCCTTTTTGGTTACAAACGGAGATTATTTTGCCCATTTTTAAGTTATCGGTACTATTTTAACATTCAACACGCTTAAAAGTACTAAAATATTTGATAATGAGCGGTTTTCATTGAAAACTTTTTTAAGTTTATGTTAAATAATTATAAATCCAACCATTTTTTAAAGTTTGAAGTTCGTTCTCTAGAAACAATTACTTGTTCTTCTTCTTTGGGTTTTAATTTCAATAATAATCTACTATTAAAGTAAGAATGAATTTCATTAACAGCTTTTACAGAAACCATGAATTTTCGATTTACTCGGAAGAAGAATATAGGATCTAAAATTTCTTCAAGTTGATCTATAGAGTATTCTATTGGGTAGTTTTGGTTGTTGTGTGTATGCAGAAAAATAGTTCCTTCATGAGATTTGAAATAGGCAATTTCTTCTACGTTAAATGTGTTAAACTGATTGCCAACTTTAATCATGAAGCGTTTTTTATATTCTTTTGAAAATAAACTCTTTATTTTCTCATATTCGTTATTTCTTTGAGTAGTATTTTCTTTGCTGTGGTTCTTACGGTATTTTTCAAGAGCTCTTTCTAAATCCTTTTTATCTATGGGTTTCAATAAATAATCAAGACCGTTGTATTTAAACCCTCTGATTGCGTATTCGTTATAAGCAGTGGTAAAAATAACTGGAGGATGATCTTCTAAAACATCCAGAATATCAAATCCGTAACCGTCATTTAATTGAATGTCGAGAAATATTAAATCTGGTAAATCATTAGAATTAAACCATTGCAAACTGTTTTCAACAGAAGTCAACTGGTCTATAATTTGAATTTCAGGAGCAATTTCCTGAATTAACTTTGCCAATCTTCTTGAGGCAATATTTTCATCTTCTATAATAACAGCATTCATAATTTAGGAAGCTTTAATTATTGAAATTTCCTTTATTTCTTTCGAAAGTAAAGGAATAGTAACAGTGAAATGTCTTTCATCCGATGTTACAATTACTTCATCTCTGGTATAAAAGGCGTATCTATTTTTAATATTTTTCAATCCTAGTTTAGTTGATTCTTCTTCTGAAGTTCTAACCTGTATGTTATTTTGAATTTGAATACTATTTTCGGAATTAGAACTAATAGTGATTAATAATGGTTTTTCTTTAGAGTAATAATTGTGTTTCAAGGCATTTTCTACTAACATTTGAAGTGTTAATGTTGGAATACTGAAATTTCTAGGTTCAATTGTGATGTCGCTTTTTATAGTTAGCGCACCTTCATGACGAACTTTCATCATGAAAATAAAGGAATCTAAAAAGTTTAACTCTTTTTCTAAGCTAACTAAATCTTCTTCTCTGTTATCTAAAATATATCGATAACAAGAAGCTAATCTTGAAACAAAATCGGAAGCTAAATCTCGATCTTCATACATCAAAGACGTTAAAGTATTTAAGCTATTAAATAAAAAGTGCGGACTAATTTGACTCTTTAAAGATTTGTATTTTGAGGTTAATGCTTCTTTCTCCAATCGATTCATTTTGTGTTCTAGCTCTCTTTTTTGATTCAGTGCAAAAGAGAACATATTAAAAAGAATTGCGGAAAGGCCTAAAACAACGGCTCGGAAAAAATCAATTCTAAATCGAAGCCATGGATTATCAGTTTCTATTTTAAAAAGATCTCCAAATTCAAAAATACCCACATAGTACACAATTGCTATTAAAGGAATACAAACTATAGTATTGATAGCCAGAATTTGCATTCCGCTTTTAACGTTGAGTCCATTGTTTACATCATTTTTTGCATACTTTCGAATCAACCAATCATTCAATTCCCAAGTGGTCATCAAAAGAAAAAAAGCACTGAAATAATAGAATATAGCTTGTGGATGAAATGCGCCATCGTGTTTAACTTTATGATCTAATGTCAGCTTCACCAAGAAAAAAATAATATTCACAATCATCCATCTTATGGCGAATACTTTTAAATAACGTTTCGATATTTTTGGAAAGCTCAACTTCATTATATAAAGATACAGAACTCATAAGACATTTAATTTATACTAACTGTAAGTTGTTATAATACTCTTTGAACTGTAATTTATTCAGGTTGATTTGTAACTCGAGTTTTTTCTGATGAGTTAACCGTTTGTCATAAAATACTTCATTCCAATAGAATATTTAACAGTTCAGAATAATTGACTTTCTATTGCAGGAGTTTCATTTGATTTTTGAGGAAACATTAAATCTTAATCGTATGAAAAATTTTCTTCTCGTCGTATTTCTTTGTTTTCAAGTTCTAGTACAAGGACAAAATAACGGGGTTATTAAAGGAAGTGTTATTGATAAACAATCTGAAATTCCTTTAGTAGGAGCAACGGTTGAATTATTAGGTGCTGAACAACCAACTGGAGTATCTACTGATATTGACGGATATTTTAAATTACAAAATGTTCCATTAGGTAGAAGAACTGTAAGAGTAAGTTTTGTTGGTTATGAATCTGTAACTATTCCAAATGTTGTAGTTACTTCAGGTAAAGATGCTGTAATCAATATTTCATTAAAGGAAGCATTTGATAGTTTAGAAGAAATCGTAATTAGTTCTGCTACCAAAAAGGACAAAGCAATTAATACCTTAACTTCTGTTTCAGCAAGGCAGTTTAGTTTAGAAGAGGTTACTCGTTTTTCTGGCGGACGTGCTGATGTAGGAAGATTGGCAGCTAATTTAGCAGGAGTTTCGTCTCCAGATGATAGCCGAAATGATATTGTAATTCGAGGAAATTCTCCTGTTGGATTATTATGGAGACTGGAAGGAATTCCTATTCCAAATCCAAATCACTTTGCTGCTTTTGGAAGTACAGGAGGTCCAGTTTCTGCTGTAAACACAAACATGCTGAAAAACTCAGATTTTATCACTTCAGCTTTTCCTGCAGAATACGGAAATGCAATTGGAGGTGTTTTTGACCTTGGTTTTAGAAAAGGGAATAAAGATGAATATGAATATACACTGCAAGCTGGAGCGTTTTCTGGTCTTGAAGCTATGGCTGAAGGTCCGCTAGGAAAAAATAATGGCTCGTTTTTAGTTGCCGGACGATATTCATTAGTTGGATTAATTGGAGCAGGAGCTGGTGGAGCTTCTTCTGCAACACCAAATTATTATGACATTTCTTATAATATAGACTTCGGTAAAAGTAAATTCGGAAACTTTTCATTGTTTGGAATCTTTGGGAATTCAGATATTGACTTTTTAGGAGATAGTATTGATGAAGATGATTTGTTTGCAGCAGAAGATGAAGATTTATTTGTGAAATCAGGATTAGGAGTATTTGGTTTGAAGCATCAAATTACAATTGGTGAAAGTTCTTATTTAAAAACTATAATTTCTAATTCGTTTACAAAAAGTGATATTTTCTCAGACCGATA
The DNA here is from genome assembly GCF_964036595.1 of Tenacibaculum sp. 190524A05c. Classification (NCBI taxonomy): domain Bacteria; kingdom Pseudomonadati; phylum Bacteroidota; class Flavobacteriia; order Flavobacteriales; family Flavobacteriaceae; genus Tenacibaculum; species Tenacibaculum platacis. The sequence goes on from NZ_OZ038523.1 coordinate 3,784,477, forward strand.
TATTAATAAAAACACTGCGCAAGAAAGAGTAATTAGGTATTTGGAAGCTGACAACATAGAAGATAGGTGGTCATTTTCTACATTATTTAATTCTAAGTTGAGTAATAAAAACACACTAAGAGCTGGTGTGTTGGTTGAGAGTTTTAACATCGATACAACGCTAAAGGATAGAGAAGGACAGCCAGATTTAAATAACGATTTAGATCCTGATTTAGTAACAATTCGTGATGTAGATGAGAATATGACTATTGTTCAACCATTTGTTCAAGGTCAGTTTCGCTTTACCGAGAATTTAACGTTGAACGCTGGATTACATAGTCAGTATAGTACGCTTAATGAACAATTTGTAGTAGAGCCTAGAGCTGGGGTGAATTACAAGTTGTCTAAAAATCATAGCATAAGTTTTGGATACGGATTGCATTATCAACCAATTTCGTCAGCTATTTTATTTTTAAATGAAAATGTAAACGGACAATCAGTTCAAACGAATAAAGATTTGGATTTTGTTCAAAGCAATCATTTTGTATTAGGCTATGATGCTAAGTTGGGAAGAAGTTGGAGAAGTAAAGTAGAGGTATATTATCAAGATATTTCCAATGCGGCAGTTGAGCCTTTTTCTTCAAGTTATTCGTCATTAACAGAAGGCGCAGATTTCGAGTTTGATGATAATAGAGTTTCCTTAGTAAATGATGGGACTGGTTTTAATCGAGGAATAGAATTGACTCTAGAAAAGTTTTTTAGCGATGGATATTACGGATTGTTAACAACTTCTTTTTTTGAAAGTAAATATAAAGGAAGTGATGGTGTTGAAAGAAATACTCCGTTTAATAATGGTTATGTTGTAAATCTATTAACAGGTAGAGAATTTAGTATCGGTAAATCTGGAAAAGATGTGTTGTTTTTCGATACGAGGGTTTCATTTTCTGGAGGTAGATATTATACGCCAATTGATTTGAATGCTTCAGTGCAGGCGGGGTTTGAGATTTTACAGGAAGATTTAGCGTTCAGTCAGCAATATGATGATTATTTCCGTTGGGATTTAAAGTTTGGAATTAAATTGAATAGTAAAAACAAAAAGCAATCGCATCAATTTTACTTAGATATTCAGAACGTTACGGATAGAGATAATGTTTTTGTAAGAAGGTATAACCGATTAACGAATGAAGTCAATCAAGTAGATCAAATTGGTTTCTTCCCAGATTTTGGGTATCGATTCCAGTTTTAGAAAAAGATTTATGTTTTATTATAAGTTTGTTACGCTATAAACATAAAGGAGCTTCAAGGAAACTTGAAGCTTTTTATTTGAGTTGATTCTAATGTAGATAATGAATTATTCGGTTCCGATCTTATCAATTTCTGACTTTCTTTTAATTGGAGTTGATTTATCTTTTTTGGCAAGAACAAGTAATAATATAAAACCAATTATAATCCCTGGCCAAAGCAAAAGTTTAAAAACAAGTTCACTATCGAATATTTTTGATATAAAACGACATAATACAGGGTACAATATAAATGCAATTGCAAGTGCGTATATTCTTTGATTATTTTTTTTACTCATTGTGGTAAGAGATGACGAGTTAATTTTTTATTTTGGATTTTTTACATTTTAATTTAGGTGATTTTTCAATTTTGTTTTTTTATCAAGAAATAAATGCTGCGTACAATACCACCATTAGAATAGTGATGGCTTTAGAAGCGTTTTTTGCTAGTTTTTGGTAGTCTTCTGTGATAAAGTATTTAATACAAATATCAATAATTATAGCGGTTAAGAAACCGTATAAGTAAACATAGTGATTCATTTTTGGAAGGTTGTTGGTTAATCGTTTATATAGGCTGTTGCTATCGAAATCACTTCATTTTTAAGCAAAATGAAAGATTTGTAATAGTAAAAATGTGTGAAAACGGAGGCATAAAGAAAAGCCTTGAAAAGCTTCTGGAGAAATGTTTTTCGTTCATAGTTTTTTAATGGTAAAACTAAGGAAATTAAGCGTGTAAACATAATTTTTTTAAAACTGAAGAAGATTTTAGGCTATGTTATGATTAGGTAGTCTGCAGCTAGTGAATATGTTAGATTGTGCTATGAAAACCATAACCAAAAGGGAAGTTTTAAAACTAAATAACCAAGAATCATTAGTATTACTGGAGCAATTAAGTTTTTCAACTTTTCTTTCAGAAATATGGAAAATAAAGCAAAAATTAGTGCTAAAATAAATGAAGAGATTGCAAAGGGTAAAATAGAATGAAGTAAATGTTTTAATCCGTATAAGGCTTTCGTTTTTCCTGTAGCTTTCATGAAGCCGATGTATAAATCAATTTGCATGATAATACCAAGGAAGACTGTTATGCCGATAAGTATAGTAGAAGTTTTAGTGGATTTTTTCATAACAGTATTTTTTAATGCATTTTGATCAAGAATACGGATATTAAATTTAATGAACTTGCCACAAAATCCCTAAAAGTAAAATTGTGATAATTGTACTCACTATAATAAAAATAGGAGTCAGTGTGAGGTAATACTTTTTTATGGCAATATTATAAAAACAAAAAAGCTTCAAGTTTCCTTGAAGCTTTTGCGGTGAAAGAGGGATTCGAACCCCCGGACCTGTTACAGTCAATGGTTTTCAAGACCACCGCATTCGACCACTCTGCCATTTCACCAGTCGACTAACGATTACTCGTTTGCGGGTGCAAATATAACAACCTTTTTGAATTAACGAAAAGAAAAAGACATTTTTTTGAGTTGTTTTTTTTGTTTGGTTTGTAAGGTGTTTACAATCAAATGTATAAAGAATGATTTTTTTTATGGATTATTTCAAGAGATTGTAGCTTTATTTCATAAATGGAAAATTCCGCTAGAATTATTACCATATTTATCGTTTTAAAAGCATTTGTTTTTTCTCTTAAATAGTTACCTTCGTTTTTTAATTTTTTAAAGCAAGTTTATGTTCAATTCTTTTGGAAATATTTTAAGACTTACTTCTTTCGGGGAATCACATGGTGTAGCAATTGGTGGAGTTATTGATGGCTTTCCTGCTGGTATTGAAATTGATTTTGACGCCGTTCAGAAAGAGTTGGACAGACGTAAACCGGGGCAATCAAAAATTGTAACTCAACGTAAAGAACCAGATACTGTAGAGTTTTTATCTGGAATTTTTGAAGGGAAATCAACAGGAATGCCTATTGGTTTTGTTATAAAAAACACAAACCAAAAGAGTAAAGACTACAGTCATAACACAAATGTGTATAGGCCTTCTCACGCGGATTATACCTATGATAAAAAATATGGAATTCGGGATCATAGAGGAGGAGGAAGAACTTCTGCTAGAGAAACTGCAAATTGGGTTGTTGCTGGTGCATTAGCTAAGCAAATGCTGAGTCAGATAGAAATAAATGCATTTACTTCTTCTGTAGGAGAAATCTTTATGAATAAACCATATCAAGATTTAGATTTTTCTAAAACAGAGAGTAATATTGTTCGTTGTCCAGATGAGAATTCTGCCGAAGCGATGATTGCTAAAATCCAAGAAATTAGAAAAGCTGGAGATACAATTGGAGGAACAATTACTTGTGTTGCTCAAAATGTTCCCGTAGGTTTAGGAGAGCCAATTTTCCACAAACTACATGCAGAATTAGGAAAAGCAATGTTATCTATAAATGCAGTAAAAGGTTTTGAATTTGGAAGTGGATTCTGCGGTGCTAAAATGAAAGGTTCTGAGCATAATGATATCTTTAATACAGATGGAACTACTCAATCGAACTTATCTGGAGGAATTCAAGGAGGAGTTTCTAATGGAATGGATATTTACTTTAGAGTAGCATTCAAACCAGTAGCTACAATTATGCAAAATCAATCTACAATTAACTCAGAAGGAGAAGCTACAGAAATTCACGGAAAAGGAAGACATGATCCTTGTGTTGTTCCAAGAGCTGTTCCTATTGTTGAAGCATTAACGGCCTTAGTTATTGCTGATTTTGTATTAATGAACAGAACAAGAAAAGCTTAAGAGAAGCTTTTCTATTTATTAATAACTCGTATTTTCTATTAAAAAATTAAGTAACTTTGTGTTACTTAAACGGATGATTTCGTTAATTGTAACGAGGTTGTATCGAGAAGTTATTTCTACTTTTTCTCGCTAAAATCATTCACTATTTATTGTTGAATTTTAAATGATTTTATATGGACTTTATAAAAGGTAGAGGTGCACAGCATAATACCCATAATCGATTTTTACAGCACAGTCATGAGGTTTTAGATGACTTTTTGAATTATTGTGAATCACAGAATGAAGAATCAGAAGACAATAAAACTTCTTACTTAGAAATTTTTCCTAAAACTATTCTAAACAAAGTAAATAGTCCAGATGTCGGATTTAGTTATTCCATGAATCCTTATCAGGGTTGTGAACATGGTTGCATTTATTGCTATGCTAGAAATTCTCATGAATATTGGGGATATTCTGCAGGTTTAGATTTTGAACGAAAAATCTTATATAAGTCTAATGCTGCCGAACTTTTAGAGAAAAAACTAAGAAGTAGAAGTTGGATTCCAGAACGTATAATGCTATCAGGAAATACGGATTGTTATCAACCGCTTGAAAAGAAATTAGAGATTACGAGAAGTATGCTCAAAGTTCTTTTGAAGTTGAAACATCCAGTGGGTATTATCACGAAAAATGCTTTAATCTTAAGAGATTTAGATATATTAAAAGAAATGGCTGAATTAAATTTAGTCAGTGTGAGTATTTCTATAACATCTCTTTCTGAAAAAACAAGAAGAACACTGGAACCCAGAACCGCGAGTATAAAAAGAAGGTTAGAAACGGTACAAAAATTAAGTGATAACGGAATTCCTGTTAATGTAATGA